>NZ_JAOEAL010000001.1:0-305272 GCF_029835735.1 Shewanella sp. GD04112 | reverse complement strand
ATAACCGTAACTTTATTGAGCGGCCAACGCTCACGCGCTTCGACCACGATTTGCTCGAGCACGCGCTCCGTCATACCGGGATAGTGTTCTAAGGTCAGGTCCGTCACCACTGAACCGTCGTTAAAGTCGCGCACCTTGCCCACAAAGGTGACAACGGCGCCATCGCTATTGTCTTGGGCTAATTGGTGGTACTCATCGGCCACATTAAAATCGACGGTTTGCACCCGCACATTTGGCAGTAAACGCATATCAACCTCCGGTCACAGGCGGGAAGAAGGCGACTTCATCACCATCGCTCACTCGGGTATCCCATTGACTAATGGTTTGATTCACCGCCACCAGCAATTTGTCCGATGCTAACACTTTGGACCATTTATCGTCGGTGGCCGCGAGTGTTGCGCGTAATCCTTCTGCGGTTTGTGTCTGCTCACTCGCTTCAACACTCAGCTGGGCAGTTCCTAAAAGCTCACGAACTTGGGCAAAAAACAACACGTTAATCATATTCTTATCTCGCTTTACGTTATTCAGCTTTAAAGTGTCCCGACTTGCCGCCGCGTTTTTCGAGCAGGCGCACCTGTGAAATCACCATGTCTTTTTGCACGGCTTTGCACATGTCGTAAATCGTCAGCGCTGCGACAGAGGCCGCCGTGAGCGCCTCCATTTCGACACCGGTTTTACCTGATAATTTACACAGGCTAGTGATGCGCACGCGATTATGTTCAGGCTGAGCCTCGAGCTCGACTTCGACCTTAGTTAGCATTAGTGGATGACATAACGGAATTAAATCTGAAGTCTTTTTCGCCGCTTGGATCCCCGCGATACGGGCGGTGGCGAACACATCGCCCTTATGGTGGCTGCCGCTCATGATCATCTCGAGGGTCGTGCTCGCCATCTCGATAAAGGCTTCGGCACGGGCCTCGCGCTCGGTCACGGCTTTCTCGGTCACATCGACCATATGGGCATTGCCGTCGGCGTTAATATGGGTAAATACATTGCTCATTGAAGCGATCCTTTAAACTGATGCCAAATTCAAGCATAGGGAAGTTAAGCGCCATCGCGAAATCTAACCTAATGAAAGATAACGCGATAAGCAGACTAAGACCTAAGTTAGATTAACCGCCAATCGAGGCCAGATGTTGCGTCACGCCAGTAATGCCCTGATGCAGATAATGGGTTTCCTTCTTCTGCGCCAGTTGACCGTGTAACCGCTCGATTAATTCCGCTTGTTGACTCGGGTGTTGCAGTAGATCACGCAAATCGATGCCAGACTCGGTAAAGAGGCATAAGTGCAACTTACCCTTGGCCGAGACCCGCAAGCGATTACAGCTCGCGCAGAAGTTAGTGGCGTAGGGCATGATCAAGCCGATACGGCCCTTAAAGTCACTGTGGCTGAAGTTTTGCGCAGGGCCATCGTCGGCGCGAGGCGTATCTAATTGCCAGCCCTCGGCTTGCAGCTGCGCTTTGATATCGGCACCCGCCAAATGGTGAGCTTGGAAATACTCGCGGCCAAGGCCTGTTTCCATCAGCTCAATAAAACGCAGGTCGATGGGCGTGTGCTTAATCCAATTCAAAAAGCGCGGTAAATCTTTATCGTTCATCCCCTTGAGCAATACCGCATTGACCTTCACGCGCTCAAAACCCGCGGATAAGGCGGCATCGATACCACGCATCACCTCGTCGAACTTATTCTCGCCGGTGATCTGGTAAAACATCTTAGGATCTAAGCTGTCTACCGACACATTGATACGGCGCAGCCCTGCGTCGAACCACTCTTGGGCATGCTTCTCGAGCCTATACCCATTAGTGGTAGTAGCGACGGTATGAATACGAGGGTTGTCGGCGACCACTCGAATGATATCGGTAAAATCTTTACGCAGCGTGGGTTCGCCGCCAGTGATACGAATTTTTTGAGTGCCAACCTGGCTAAATGCGGACACAAGGTTTTCTATCTCACTGAGAGATAAAAACTGTTGTTTGCCATTCGGATGATAACCATCTGGGAGGCAATAACTGCATTTGAAGTTACAAACGTCAGTGACTGACATTCGTAAGTAATGAAATTTACGACCAAAATTGTCTTGTAATTGAGACATGATCACCTTTCCAAGTGTGGGAGGCGAGTGCATTTCTTTACTCACCCCAGTGGCCTTATTGCCACGGCTACACCCCCATATCTGTTGACTTAGGTAGGCAAGCTCGGAGAACCGTCAACCGTGATTATAAGCCGAAAGTATTGCCTAGCTATACCCCCAAACAGGTATTTCTTGATCCGCTTCAAGTGGGCGTGAACAATCTGTGACAGCGCTCACCCAAAGATTTGTCATTATTTAGGCTAAACAGCCCGCTTAGCCCCTGTGCCCTGCGGTGATTTTGAGGTAAGGTGGACATCAGCAATAAAACGCCCGTTTACAAACAAACTACAACACCCGGTAAAAATCGGGGATATGCGAAGGAAGAGGTGAACTGATGGAACGCGAATCAATGGAATTCGATGTTGTTATCGTCGGCGCAGGCCCAGCTGGCTTGGCCACTGCGTGTCGGTTGATGCAGATATCACAGAGTTCAGGCAAAGAAATTACCGTCTGCGTGGTAGAGAAAGGCTCCGAAGTGGGAGCACACATTCTATCTGGCGCCGTATTCGAACCACGAGTGTTAGATGAGCTATTTAGCGACTGGCGCGATTCAGGCGCTCCCGTCACCACAGCCGTGACCCACGATGAAATCTATCTACTCAATTCCGCCACCGACAGCAAGCTGATGCCCAATGCGTTTGTGCCTAAAACCATGCACAACGAAGGCAACTATATTGTCAGCGTAGGTAACCTCTGCCGTTGGCTCGCGACCCGCGCCGAAGCGCTCGGCGTAGAAATCTTCCCTGGTTTTGCCGCCAGCGAATTACTCTTCAATGAAGATAACAGCGTGAAAGGCATCCTGATTGGTGATATGGGCGTCGGTGCCGACGGTCAGCCGAAAGACAGCTTTATGCCTGGCATGGAACTACACGCCAAATATACCGTGTTCTCAGAAGGTTGCCGTGGTCACCTAGGCAAACAGCTGATCGCGAAATACCACTTAGATAATGGCAAGACACCACAACATTACGGCTTAGGCTTTAAAGAAATCTGGAAAGTCCCCGCCGAACAACACGAACAAGGTAAAGTGGTGCACACAGGTGGTTGGCCATTAACCGATGGCGCATCGGGTGGCGGCTTCCTCTACCATATGGAAGACAACCAAATTGCCGTGGGTCTGATTATCGACCTCAACTACAAGAACCCCCATTTAAGCCCGTTCGATGAATTCCAACGTTATAAGACTCACCCTGTTATCGCCAAATACTTAACTGGAGGCGAGCGTTTGACCTATGGTGCTCGCGCAATAACTAAGGGCGGCCTGAACTCACTGCCGAAGATGAGTTTCCCCGGCGGTCTGCTGATTGGCTGCGATGCAGGTACCTTAAACTTTGCCAAAATCAAAGGCACCCACACCGCCATGAAGAGCGGCATTGTCGCGGCCGAAACCTTAGCTAAAGCGATGCTGGCCGAGGTCGAAGGCGGTAAAGATCTGGATTGTTTCCAAAACCATCTGGAAGAAAGCTGGTTACACGAAGAGTTGTATAAGTCGCGCAACTTTGGCCCAGCAATGCACAAGTTTGGCACTTTCCTCGGCGGCGCATTTAACTACATAGATCAAAACTGGTTCGGCGGTAAGTTCCCTATCACTCTGCGTGATGAGCACCCAGACTATGCACAAATGGCCCCTGTCAGCGCCTACAACAAGATTGATTATCCCAAGCCCGATGGCAAACTCAGCTTCGATAAGCTCTCTTCGGTCTACCTGTCGAGCACTTATCATGAGGAAGATCAGCCTTGTCATCTGCGCTTAAAAGATAACAGCATCCCGCTCGGGATAAACCTGACGCAATTTAACGAGCCGGCCCAGCGTTACTGCCCTGCTGGCGTGTACGAAATCGTTGAAGAAGCAGGTCAGCCTAAGTTTGTGATCAATGCGCAAAACTGCATTCACTGCAAAACCTGCGACATTAAAGACCCTAGTCAAAACATTACTTGGGTGACGCCCGAGGGCGGCGGTGGTCCAAACTACCCGAATATGTAACTTAAACGGAATAAGGCGCTCATTGAGCGCCTTATTTTTGCTTGCCTTCACGCCACACTTTGGTCACAATTGCGCCATAAAAATCACATGCTTCAAATCAGCAACTCATTTCCATCTATACTCTACATAACAAGATCTACCGCAAGAGCAACAGGTTAGGCCCAATAAATGTCTTGTACGCTGTTTTATTCGGCATTCGACCTAAACAAAGGTTAACTTTTAACATTTCTGTCCGATACTTGTTATTGGCTAGAAAACGTCGACCGATATTTCTAAACGTCTAACACAGGCATATTGATATTTATGATATTGAATAACCTTACTATTAAGCAGAAAATCCTGCTGACAGTGACATTTGCTGTGCTGCTGTCGACCATACTCGTGGGCGTCCTCAGCCAACGTAGTGCAAAAAGCGTGGTACAGCAGCGTATGCTCGGGTCGGAAATGCCCAGCCTAATGATGCAGATCCGCAACAAGATTGAGCTAGATATTTCGAGCTTAATGAATGCCGCCGAACAACTCGCCAGCAGCCGCATGTTACTGCAATGGCTTGAAAGCGGTCGTCCGCAGGAGCAAGAGCCTCAAGTCGTTGCCCAATTAAAGGACATCACCCGCCAATATCATTTGGCCCAAGCCTCCTACGCCGATAGACAAACCGCCGCCTACTACACTCAGGATGGTTTTTTACGTGTACTCACCCCAGCGCAGGATGGTTGGTTTTTCGGTTATCGCGACAGCGGCCAAGAGCGGATGCTTAACGTGTTTACCGAAGCCAATGGCGAGGTAAAACTCTTTATCAACTATCAGCAACCTAATGGCCGCGGACTCGTTGGCCTCGCCAAATCCCTCGATGATATGGTGCGTCTACTGGGTTCCTTTAAGATTGAAGAAACCGGCTTTGTCTACTTAGTCGATGCTAAAGGTGAGGTAAAACTGCACCCCGACGCCAGTCAAATTGGCAAGAGCAGTCTTAAGAGCTTGTACTCGGGCGCGAATATCAGCTCATTGCTCAATCGTAGCGACTTCAACCTGGTCGATACTCAAATCCAAGGTGAAAACACTTTCGTAGCCAGCAGCTATATTCCCTCCATGGATTGGTATTTAGTGGCACAAGTGCCCGAAGCCGAAGTGTTCGCCCTACTGACGGATGCCGCCTACCAGATCTTAATTTGGACCTTAATCATTGCCGCGGGCTTTATCATGCTGGCGATTGTGGTGGCCGGTTCGGTAAGCCGCCCTATCGCACAAGTGGCGGCCATGTTCCGTGATATCGGCGAAGGTGAAGGCGATTTACGCCAGCGCCTCCCCGTTAAAGGTGAAGATGAAATTGCCCAACTGGCACAAGGGTTTAATAGCTTTATCAGCAAAATCCAAGACTCAGTGATTGAGGTTGCGCAAACCAGCGAACAACTCGGCTTCTCGGCGAAGGATGTATCGAATCAAGCGCAGCAAACCCTTGAAGACAGCCATGAGCAAAAAGATCGCACTATGATGGTAGTGACCGCCATCAATGAGATGGGCGCCACGGTGAATGAAATCGCCAGCAATGCCGCCCAAGCAGCTGTTGCGGCGAAAGATGCCGATACCGAATCCAATAGCGGCCAAGTGGTGGTGACCCGTGCTCGGGATACCATCAATCAACTCTCCCAAGATGTAGAGCAAGTCGGTGAAGTGATTGAATCCCTTGCGACTCATACCAAATCTATCGGCGGCATTCTTGATGTGATCCGCGCGATTTCGGAGCAAACCAACCTGTTAGCGCTGAACGCCGCGATTGAAGCTGCACGTGCCGGAGAAGCGGGACGAGGCTTTGCCGTGGTAGCCGATGAGGTCCGTAATCTGGCATCGCGCACCGCCGCATCGACCAACGAAGTCCAAGGTATGATCGACAAGTTGCAATCCGAGGCCAGCCGAGCGGTGAATGCCATGGCCCAGAGCCGTGCGCGCTCCCACGAAGGGGTGGCCGCCGTCGATGAGGCGAGCCAATCTCTGGTGGGCATTAGCGACCGTATTGGCCTGATCAGCGATATGAACATTCAAGTGGCAGCGGCGACGGAAGAACAATCGACCGTGGTAGAAGACATCAACCGTAACGTCACCGAAATTAACGAGATCACCCAGCGCACCGCCAGCACAGCACAGGCTGCGGCACAGGCGAGCTTAGCGCTAAACCAACTCGCCCACCGCTTAGACACCTTAGTGGCGAAATTTAAGGTGTAAGCCCAAGATAGGTTAAAACCAAACAAAAACGCCTTAGCGAGTTCTCCCTAAGGCGTTTTTTATTACTCAGCGCAAAAGGCAATTAGTTATCTGAAAGGAACTTAATCGTCAGCGGATAACGATACACTTGCCCTTCACTCGCCTTAATGATCCCAAGGATAGTGCAAACTAAGTCGAGAATACCGAGGATAATCAAAAAGATAAACCCAATGCCCACAAAGGCTAACAGCCCGCTGATAATCACATAGATCAACAGGCTTAATTTAAAGTTCAAGCAACTACGGCCGCATTGGTCGACAAAAGCCGACTCTTCACGCTTCATCAACCACATAATCAGTGGTCCGAGAATCGAGCCTAATGGCACTAAATAACCGATTAAACTAGAGGCATACACTAGTAAGCCAAAATCTCTTTCACTCTTAGTTACTGACTCTATCATTACACTTTCCCTGTATTATCGTTTGAAAAATAAAGTTTATTTACCTTTTGGCCCATACAAGCGCATCTGCCAATCTTCGACTTGTTGTGTCGCTAAGCGACGCTGCAGGCTATTCACCCAGCTTTGTGCCAACCCTTCACAGGAGGCGAGTCTATCATAGGCTTTGGCATCGTATTCGGGTGAGAAGTACAGCGCCATGGCCTCGGCGACACTGATATCGGTTTTACGCTCGACTAATTCTATCCTGTCGTTTAGATGAATCACACCAGGGGTTAATACTCTGTAAAACCAACCGCATAGCTGACTCTGCTGCATGGCAAGGGCAAAGTCTCTATGTCCAAATTGCAGGTTCAATTTAAAGCAAGGTGAGCGCGGCTGAGTCACCTGCACTGTGACGGCACCGATTTGCAGGATATCGCCGATATTGACCTCGGTTTCATTCAAACCAACAGTGCTGATGTTTTCACCCATGCTCGGCGCATCTTCGAGTTGGGTGATTAAATCCCAGCGACGGTACTGACCATAATGCTCACGGGGGAAATGATGCAGCACTCGGTCGAGGCCTCCATGGTGCTTAGGATCGGCTTGCGCATCGCCTTCGACACGGTCGACATTCACTCGTAACTGCTGCGCCGATTTTTTACCGTCGATACCAGTAGAAACACCGTCGATCTCTTGCAGAACCGCCCCTAAATACAAACCCGATAATCTATTTACCAACAAGGTCGACATTTGTTACTCCTACATCATCGCTATCCGTCACCTACCTCTGCCCGAACTGCTCAACCACTCAAACGCGGCAGTGAGCCCAAACAATCCCCTTGGCAGATTCGGCCATCATAGCAGCATACTACTGATTGAGAACCACTTGATTGCGCCCCGCTTCTTTCGCCTGATACAGGGCGAGATCCGCTCGCTTAATCAAATCTTCCGCAGGCTCGAGTTTTTGGTATTCGGCAACCCCAATACTCACAGTAATAGCAATGTGCACGCCATTCACTTTAAGCTCCCGTTGGGAGATTAAATCGCGAAATTGTTCTGCCAGTTCAGCAGCCTGACTTAAATCCTGCTCTGGCACTAATATCAAGAATTCCTCACCGCCCCAACGACACAGCACATCCTGGTTTTTTAGTTGACTTCTTAGTAGGTTAGCCACAGTTTTTAGTACTAAGTCACCAATGCTATGACCATAGCTATCGTTTACTTTTTTAAAGTGGTCGATATCGACGAGCAGAATGGAAATCGGTGCTTGGGATAACTTGGCCTTCTCTAATGCCTGATGGAAATACTCTTCAAACACTTGGCGATTAGCGGCGCCTGTGAGCTTATCGGTTGAGGCCATGACCTCAAGTTTGCGCTGATAACGACCTAAGGTCATGTTTGAAATCAGTAAAATCCCAATCGTCACCAGTAAACTTAAGGCTAAGTTACCCCAAAAGGTATTGAGCAGCTCTTGCTCCTGCGGCGCATCCTCCTGCTCTACGATAAGATACCATTTAAATTCAGGCACTAAGCGGCTGTTCAAATAAGCGGTTTTACCGTTGCGTTGGTAGCTAAAGGCCTCACTTGGGCTGGTTAAAATCCGTGTAGCGAGTTGCTCAAGCCCTACGCTGGTTTGCAGCGAATCGGCACCATCATATTCATCGCCATGGAGCGTGACACGACCTTGTCTATCGGTGAAGAACACCCGACGGTTGTAGCGCTTCTGATAGAGTTCAATCAATGCCTTGACTTTCTCAACCGCAAGGCCAACGCCAGTAACACCAATAAACTTACCTTCAAAATCAAAAACCTTATAGTTCACAAATACGGTTGTCTTAGTGCGATCCGCGGTATCTGAATCGATATTGATTTCGTAATGCTCAGACTCAGGTAAAGAACGTACACGAAAATACCAGGCATCGTTTGGGTCGATATCTTGGATTTTCTTCAATATGCCCGTCGAATGGTAATAGTTGCGACTCTGCTCCGAGACAAAAAAGCTGGTGACTGTATCGTATTTTTCTTGAATTTCTTTGAGGTAACGGACCAGTTTTTCGGGGGCTTGCTCGTGATTCAACATCCAGTCACGCACAAAGGTATCCTGCGCCATCAGCGAGGAAATAAAGATGGGACGCAGCAGATCCTGTTGAATTTCTGAATAAATATTATCGCTGGTTAGGGGTAAAGTATTGCTCTCAATCTGCTGACTCAAGGAGTCGTGGGCCACTTTATAACTAATGCCACTGGTGACTAAAAAGGCCACTAGCAACAGCACTGACAGTAGCCAAATAAACTTCTTTTTATCATTCCAAACGTGATTGCCCATTTCCAACTCCAACAACGGCAGGCTTATTATTTTATTTCAACGAGATGCGTTGCCTGAATGTTAACGTAATCCCTTGCCGACCGCACAATATTTCCACAATATGAACGTTCGGTAACGGAATAACATTATTCGAGCTAAAAAAATGCCCCGTTGGGGAAACGGGGCAAACATGCGAACCAACAAAATGGGAGAAAAGCACAAGAAAACGTTAAGGGACAAGAGCTATCGTCACTGAGCACACTCTATCAAGCCCAGATGACAGAAAGATGACTCCCTTTTATTCCCTGCTATTTATCTCCCAACTTATGCTTCTAAATACTGCTTCAATGCATCGCCAGGGATAGAACTGTCGGTGGCCACGGCAAATGCCGCCCAAGTTGCCCCTTCGGCCATGGCTTGGGTAATGGTTTTTCCCGCGCATAATCCATGGATAAGCCCTGCGGCATAGGCATCACCCGCCCCTGTGGTATCGACAACCTCAGCAGGCACAGCCGGGACATGCTGCACCTCATCTCGGGTGTACACCTTAGCGCCGCGCACACCGTCGGTGACGACAAAATAGCGTAATGATTCACCGCCAATGCTTACGCCATAATCCCAAGAGGCGACATCACAGCGGCCTTGCATATCACTCACGGAAGCCAGCAACACGTGGCAAGGACGCGGTCTGTCATCCTTCGCTAGCTGCGCGATCACAAGGCAGTGATCCAGTGCGGTTTTCGCCCAACTAACCGTGCCCTCAGCCGAGGTATTGAAATACAGCGCATCCCAGTGTTGCCATTTAGGCGGCACCGATAACTCAAAAATAGGCCGCTGCGGACGAATGATGGTGCGCTCACCATCGGGCGTCATCACCAGCAACATTTCACAGGTATTTCCTGCGCGGCGCTGCACTAAACGACAATCCAGCCCTTGAGTACTCGCTTCAGCGATGACCCAGTCGCCCATTTCATCCCGCCCGACTTGGCTCACCAGGGCAACCCTATGGCCCGCCCATACCAGTCCAAGCCCAGTATTGGCGCCACCACCTCCTAACCTTTGTCCGCCATCTTGATAATGAAAGCGACCGCCTGTTTTCAGCGGCTTATCAAGGATCAACACTCGGTCACAGTTAAGATTGGCCACCAGCAAAATATTTGCCATGACAGGACTCCATAATGAAAGAACAGACCGCGCTAACTCTCGGCGAAGACTCGGTTAAAAGAGCCCTCAATCTAGACCAAAACGCAGGGTGGCACAATCTCATCAGCCAATAAGCCGTACCAGCGCATGACAGCTTAAACAGGCTTTGGCTGTAAGACTTTGACTATAATCAAATTCAGTAAAGGAATACTGAAACACTAAGAAGCTCAAGCAAATCAAAAGTAAACACATGAAAAATAATAAAAATATTCATTAAAGTGTCTATTTCAGAGGCTAAGTCATAAAAATGTCATCAAGATTCAACCTTTTCTTAGATTAGCAAAAGGTTAAACTGGTGCTTCAAGGATGAAAAACTGAAGGAATTTGTATGCTAATGGAATGGCTACATAGGGACATTGATGGTGAAGAACAACTCCGCCGCTATCGCGAATGCTTGGAGGAATTTAACGAGTTGGAATTTCATGATGCTTATGTCGCGAAGATTCAACACGAATATCAGTTACTACAAGTGTTGTTTGAGGAGCAGTCGGTTCAACATTATGAGCCTAACTGCTCCGAAAAATAGGATTGACGTTAATCGACCGTCTTAAAGGGTGAAAGCGAGGTAAACTTTACATCCAACCGCCAATCTTGAATCACCATCTCCGAAGGTTGCCAGCTGTCATCCACCCATTCGTAAATAAGGCCAGGATCTTCCTCCGCATTGACTAGCAAGCGACGACCATCCTTTAACACAACCGTATAATCAAGCCCTTGAGCATCAACACTTTCAATATCCCCCAATACTTTGTGATGAATGCTTGAAATTGCGCCTGTCGCTTTCACTGCGTCAGTTTCTTTCGCGCCGCTGTAAAATCTCAGTGCCTCATTGGTAGCGGGTTTATGAAATACAAACTCTTCAGTCACGCCCACAACGATCGACGGATCAAGCTCATACCAAGCGGGTATCCATAATGCGTTCATTGCCATCCCGTTATATCCTGCATAATAATTTTACGGACGAGAACATTCTGCCTTAACCTTGGCAGATAAAATACTGGTCAGGGATAAAATAATTTTAACCTTCTGCAGACATCTTTAAAACGGCAATCAATTTCAGTAAATACCTAAAGTTAGGTTAGCAACCCCGCTCTTAACCAAAATGGTTTATCCCTAAACCATTGCGTGCAAACCCATTTATGACCAGATGTTACTTCGCAACCGCGATGCAAAGAGGAAGGTATTGGTTTGCCTGACTTATCTGTATTATCAAAAACTAAAATAGCAGCAGCCTGAGGCTTTACTTGAATATAAGGCACTTTGAACTCGGTTTCTCCCCCTTGAAAATCATCATTAAGGTATAAAATACCTGTTCGGCACCTTTGCCCAAAACGTTCCAATTCAGCTTGAATCTCGGAAGTGTGCGCATGTATTGCATCATAATGCCATTGATAAAACTGACCCGGCTCGTACCGTAACACCACCATTGGCTCTGCATAGGCAATCTTTATCCCTGAAAATTTTGCTGTCACTCTTTCAGCACAAGCCAGTGCAACGCTTCCATTAGGTATGGGTGTCGGATAATGCATATTGTTACGGATCCCAGCTTCAATACTCCCCTTACCTTGATGTCCATAGACTGTAATGGGTTGTAAATAAGGTAATGAGGATTCCTTAACTTCTTCTAATAGGTTCGAAGGTAATTGGGAGTAAAACAACTTAGCCGATTGTAGCTGCTGTCCAACTGATATAGGACTTTGCTCAAAAGCCAATAAAGCAGAGAAGACACAAATAGCGTCGGCATGATAAGGGGAAATTGTTGTTAACCAAGGGTTCAACTCACAAAAACGCGCTTTCAAACGTTCATGTTGTTGAAGACTTTCAATCACAACATAATCATTCCAGAACGCTTTTAAGCGAGAAAGCTCTTCTAACTGCCACTCGGCACTAAAAAACAACGCTAAGGCTAACTCTCTTTCTGAAGCAGAACTCCGCACACAATGAACTAGCCAAAAACGAACAAAATCAGCTGATTCTGTTGCAAATTTCATAACGACCTTTGCAGGAAGTCGGTTGAAATAACGTTCTTCTAATAATTGAATGAATAGCTGCTGCATAAAACGAACGTCCTCTTTCCTACACTACAAATACTATATCCATTAAAACTGAACCACACTTGCAATGAAACATTTTATTTACAACTCATTCTTTAATGGCCGCATATAAGCTATCCGTATTGAGCATAAAAACACGTGAGCAGTTTCACCTACCCCCTCCTTTCTGTTAGCTTGAAAAAAACAGCTCAATAACTGCCACATTTTTTTGATAGAGTGATCCAATAAACCCGCGCCACGTATTGAGCCTGACAACCCATAGCCACCACTATGGCGCCAGCTTGCCCTATGGAGAAATCGAATATGCCAGTTTTGCAAACACTCAAACTTACGGGTGAGAATGAGGCGCTGAAACGTCAAGAGCTTAAACAATACTTCAATCAAACCTGGGCACTCTATGAATCCCTCTTCGAACTGATAAGGCACGACCAGGCTTATTACGTCAAAGCCGAACCGCTGCGCCATCCGCTGATTTTTTACTTTGGCCATACCGCCACTTTCTATATCAATAAACTCAAGCTGGGTAAGTATCTCGATGAACGAGTGAATGATCACTTTGAATCTATGTTTGCCATCGGTGTGGACGAAATGTCTTGGGATGACCTCGACGAAACCCACTATCAATGGCCAAGTGTCGCAGAGGTAAAAACGTATCGGGAGCAAGTCAAACAGGTCGTCAATCAACTGATTGATACCATGCCAATCACTCTGCCGATCAGCCAAGACAGCCCCGCTTGGGTCATCTTAATGGGCATAGAACACGAGCGCATTCACCTAGAGACCTCTTCCGCCATTATTCGCCAGCTTCCATTAGAGGACGTGCGTGCCAATGCCCAGTGGCCAGAGTGTCAGGATGTTGGCAGCGCCGAGCCAAATCAACTACTTGCCGTGGCGGGTAAAAAAATCACCTTAGGCAAAAAAGAGCAAGACAACACCTATGGGTGGGATAACGAATACGGTAATAAGAGTTTTAAAGTCGCCGACTTTAAAGCCTCAAAGTACTTAGTGAGCAATCAAGAATACCTAGCCTTTGTCGAAGCGGAAGGCTATCAAACTCAAGACTATTGGAATGAGGAAGGCCAAGCTTGGCTGGCGTATACCCAAGCTCAAATGCCACGCTTTTGGCGCCGCCGCGATGATAAATGGTGGCAACGTAACCTTACCAGCGAAATCCCTTTGCCGCTCAATTGGCCCGTCGAAGTGAATCAACTCGAAGCTAAGGCCTTTTGTAATTGGAAAGCGCGCCAAAGTCAGAGCAATATTCGCCTGCTCACCGAAGCAGAATGGTATATCTTGCGGGAAAATGTACCGAGCGATGCCCCCGATTGGCATGAAGTCCCTGGCAATACCTCGCTTGCTTATTACGCCTCTTCCTGTCCGGTAAACCGCTTTAAACACAATGATTTTTATGACATTGTCGGCAATGTCTGGCAATGGACCGAAACCGCTATCGACGGTTTTAATGGTTTTGCCGTACATCCGCTCTACGATGATTTTTCGACGCCTACCTTCGATGGTAAGCACAATCTGATTAAGGGCGGTTCGTGGATTTCAACGGGCAATGAAGCCATTGCAGCCTCACGCTATGCCTTTAGGCGTCACTTTTATCAACATGCCGGATTCCGTTACGTCGAGTCGTTGCAAAATCCAGAACAGATGGCCGAGGTTAATGTGTACGAAACCGATGAACTGATTTCCCAGTATTTAGAATTCCACTATGGCGCCGAGTACTTTGGTGTACCGAATTTTTGCGTTAATGGGGTACAACAAGCACTCAACGAGATCCAACTCGAGCACACCACCAAGGCCTTAGATATTGGTTGCTCTGTCGGACGCGCCAGTTTTGAGTTAGCCAAAGTGTTCGACCATGTGGATGGCATCGACTTTTCGGCACGCTTTATCCAGCAGGCTTACGCCCTGACCGAACAAGGCGAAAAACGCTACACCATTCGCACCGAGGGAGACTTACAGGAATTCAAGAGCGCCAGCCTTGCTAAGCTGGGTTACCTTGGCGAAGCTAAAAAAGTCAATTTTATCCAAGGGGATGCCTGCAATCTCAAGCCAATCTACACAGGATACGATTTGGTCTACGCCTCAAATCTAATCGACAGATTGAACGACCCGCAACACTTCCTCACCAATATTGGGCAACGCATCAATCAAGGGGGATATCTGGTTATCGCCTCACCTTATACTTGGCTCGAAGACTACACGCCAAAGGATAAATGGCTTGGGGGAATTAAAGTCAAAGGAGAAAACTTCACGACTTTAGATGGGTTAACCGAAACCTTGATAGGCCAATTTGAACTGGTCGCAGTGAAAGAAATCCCCTTCGTTATTCGCGAAACCAAGCGTAAATTCCAGCATTCGATTTCAGAGATGACGATCTGGCGTAAGCGTTAGTTTTGCAAGATTAATAGTCGCCCTAAAGAAAAATCCGCCAGATAATCCTTTCTGGCGGATGTATAACAAACGGCGCAGCAATAACAGTCATCCAGTTGCAAGAACGGCGAATGCTCGGCACTGCTTACTCATGCCTAGCACAGCGTCCTAGACCTTAAACTGAGCCGTTGTTAAACCAAGTTGATTCGCTAGCCCTAACAGGCTGCGGGTACTGACGGCCACTTGGCTGATGGCCGCGCTATTTTCCTCTGCCGCCGCACTGAGCCCTGCAATCCCCTGAGCAATCGTCGCCGACACTGTGGTCTGTTCCTCCGCAGCCGTTGCCGTTTGGATCATTAAGGCTTTGAGTGTTTCTAGCCGATTGGCAATATCATCCACCGCCGCTTGCATGCCTTCGGCATCCTCTGCGGTTTTAGATGCCTCAGATGAACAAGTCACACTATGCTGCGCCAACACAGCCGATTGCTGCTGAATGCCTTGTAATACCTTTCCAATATCCTGCGTCGCCTCTTGTACCTTCACGGCGAGTTGCCGCACTTCATCAGCGACTACGGCAAAGCCACGGCCATGCTCGCCGGCTTGGGCAGCCTCAATCGCCGCATTGAGGGCTAATAGATTGGTTTGCTCGGCAATCGCATTAATCACATCCAGAACACTGCCTATCTTTTGGCTATCTGCTTCAAGATTACCCACCTGCTGATGAATGGCGGCAAAGCTTGCTAGCGTCACCTGTAAACTTTGGCGGGTACTCGCCAGATTCTGCGAGAGAATGCCACTCGATTGAGTACAGGAAGAAACCTCATCGGAGGATTTCATGGTATTGGTGCTGATCTCTGCGGCGGCATAACTCATTTCCTCCACGGCCGTGGCTAACATATCGGTTTCTCTGGCCTGCATCTGAATACTGCTGTCGGCTTGGCTCATTGCCGCCGAGTTTTGCTCTGCGGCGGATTCCAACTCATAGCCCATCCCCACCAATTGGCTAATAATTTCCTTTAATTTGGTCTGCATCCTCGCCAGCCAGCTCATTAAATGATTATCGGCATGGGCGTGGGAGAGACTATGGGTTAAGTCCCCAGAAGCGATAAGGCTAGTCAAATGGCACATATCCTCGGGCTCACCGCCCAGAGGTTTAAGTACAAAGCTGGTCACGAGTTTTGCCGCCGCAATCGCCAGCACTATCGATAGCCCGCACACCACGAGTCCGATATACATCATATGGTAGGCAGGCGCGGCGATTTCACTCACATCAATCTCGGCCATTAAGCCCCACTTGAGCCCCATTTCAACGACAGGCGAGTAGGCAGAAAGAACTACCGTTAAAACTATAGGTGAAGATTGAAACCTCGACCAAGTGAGGCCATTTTTTTATTCAGTACGCAATCCCCTAATAGAGTAGACATTAACCTTACTCAGACGCTTTTATGCAAACCATCCCAAAACGTGTACTGCTCGATGAAGCAGAGCCGATAACTGGTTTATGAAATTAACGATGAAAATTTTCACATTGACGACAGCATAAAAATCACATTGAATTGAATACAAATTCAAATCACACACTTTGGGAGCGTAAAATGGAGTTAATCGAGCAAGTCTCAGTCGCGAAAAAAGCCAATATTTACTTTGAGGGTAAAGTTGCCAGCCGCAGCGTATTCTTCAGCGATGGCAGCAAAAAGACCTTAGGCGTGGTCCTCCCTGGAGAATATGAGTTTTCCACCTCTCAGGGTGAAATCATGCAGGTCACCAGTGGCAGTTTCGAGGTATTACTGCCCAATAGCCCAACTTGGCAAACCTTTAGCGAAGGCAGCCAATTCGAACTTGCAGCCAACGTCAGTTTCAAAATCCGTAACAATGCAATAGCCGAGTATTGCTGCAGTTACCTGTAATACCCTTATCGAGGAATGCTTAACCAGCTTAGGCATTCCTCAATCAGTTGCTCTCTACTATTGATGAAAACTCGACCACTAGACGACTGGTCTAATATGCTTTATGCTCCTTCGCCATGAAAACAGAAACCCAATCGACACGTCAGCATATTCTCGACGTTGGATACTCACTGATACTCAAACAAGGCTTTTCGTGCCTAGGCTTAGCCCAATTACTCAAGGCTGCCCAAGTACCTAAAGGCTCGTTTTATCACTACTTTAAATCCAAAGAGCAATTCGGTGAGGCCTTGTTAGCAGGGTATTTTGAGCAATACCAAGCAGAACTCGATAGCCTGCTCAACGAGACTCAACTCTCAGGCTTTGAGCGCCAAATGCAGTACTGGCAAAAATGGTTGCACGTGCAGCAGGACGGTTGTGTCGATCAAAAATGCCTAGTCGTTAAGTTAAGTGCAGAGGTAGCCGATCTCTCTGAGGCCATGCGCCTTGTGCTTTTAAAAGGCTCGGCTGGCATCATCGAGCGCCTAACCCAGTGCATTCAGGCGGGGATTGCCGATAAATCCATCTGTGAACAGGATGCCCAGGCAACGGCAGAGCTGCTGTACCACATGTGGCTCGGCGCCAGTTTGATGAATAAACTCGGCCACAGCCATGCCGCTTTAGCGCGCGCCCTTGCAGTGACCGAATCTATTTTAAAGACCAAAACCATGGGTTAATGCCAGCAACACTGGCACACCAATGAATCAGCAACCCGTTAATGAACAATAAAATATCGCCTCTTCGGCTTGATTTATCATTTAGTAGCCAACCAATCTAGACGACTGGTCTACTAAAATCATTTTCCAACCATAGGACACATAGCAGTATGTTCAATTTCGCCTACTACAACCCAACCCGAATCCACTTTGGTAAAAACACCATAGCTGAAATCGACACCTTAGTGCCTCGCGATGCCAGAGTCATGGTGTTATTTGGCGGCAGCAGCGCCAGACGAACTGGCACCTTAGCCGAAGTAAAACAAGCGCTTGGAAACCGTTTCGTGGTCGAGTTTGAGGGAATCGAACCTAACCCAACCTACGAAACCCTGATGCAGGCTGTCGAGCAAGTTCGTGAATTAAATATCGACTTTTTACTCGCAGTCGGTGGTGGTTCTGTGATCGATGGTACCAAGTTTGTTGCTGCGGCAGCGGTATTTGAAGGCGAGCCTTGGGATATTCTCACCAGCTGGGGCGCGAACGTGGCTCAGGCCATGCCATTTGGCTCGGTATTAACCCTGCCTGCGACGGGTTCAGAGATGAACAACGCCAGCGTGGTGACCCGTAAATCGTTGAAAGCTAAACTGCCATTCCGTAACGACTTGGTTTATCCGCAATTCTCAATCCTCGACCCTACTAAGACCTTCACCCTACCAGAAAGACAAGTGGCGAACGGCGTGGTCGATGCCTTTGTGCATATCACGGAGCAGTACCTCACCTATCCGGTCAATGCGGCGGTGCAGGACAGATTCGCCGAAGGCTTGCTGCAAATTTTGATTGAACTAGGGCCACAGGCACTCACACAGCCCGAGGATTACGATATTCGCGCCAACTTGATGTGGGTCGCGACCATGGCACTCAATGGCACGATTGCGACAGGTGTACCCCACGACTGGGCAACACATATGATCGGCCATGAACTCACCGCCTTGTATGATATTGATCATGCCCGCACCTTAGCCATTGTATTGCCAGCATTATTGCGCTGCACTAAAGCCGCTAAGCGTGAAAAGCTGCTGCAGTTTGCAGACAGAGTGTGGCATATCAACACTGGCTCTGAAGACGAACGTATTGAGGCCGCCATTGCGAAAACCCAAGCCTTCTTCGAAGCTATGGGTATTGCAACCCATTTATCTGCCTACGATTTAGGTAAAGAAGCCGTCGATGCTGTCGTCAATCAGCTTGAGCAGCATGGCATGGTTGCCCTAGGCGAACATGGCAATATCGATCCCGCCATGAGCCGCGATATTTTAACCCTAGCGCTCTAAGCTTTCGTCACCGCCGTCAATGCACCATAGTGGTGCGTTGACACTCCCCCAAAAGAGGCAAACTCGCCTGCGCCTCAACATCAAAGCCGCTCTCACCTTCTCCGTCCAAGATATTTGCTCTCAGAACCACACTCGCCGCAGATTTAAAGGCATAAAAACAAACCCGCGTTTATTCCCACGCTCAACCTTAAGCGAGCTGAATAAACACCATGATTTTTGATGAAAAAACGACTAATCTTGTAGAACTTCATCTCCAAGGCAAAAGGACTTTCGCATGCGTGCATTCACCCTCATCAGCTTATTGCTGCTCAGCCTGTTCGCCCAGGCAACAGTGTACAAATGGGTCGATAAGGATGGAAAAGTCCATTACTCAGATGAGCCACATCCCAATGCCGAGGTTGTTGAGTTAAAAGAGAAAACCCTCAATCAAATTGCACTCCCCCCCGTAAAAAATGATGCGGATGACTCGCAAGTGATCCAACAAATCCAGTATCAAGTCGTCATCACTTCCCCTACGGAAGAGGAAACCGTGAGAGACAATAGCGGAGACTTTCAAGTCACTGCCACTGTCACCCCAGAGATCAAAAGCCAGTATCTGATGGCACTCAAACTCGACGGTCAAACGGTCGGTCAGCCTCAAGTGGGTGGCATCTTCCAACTTAAGAACATCGACCGAGGTGAACATACCATTGTTGTCGATGCCATGACTCAAAACGGCAAAGTCTTTGCATCTAGCTCTCCACGAAAGATATTTCTTCATCAAGCGGCGATGAATCCAGTCCCGAAAAAACAACCAAAATCTAATTAAACCATTTAATAACAATTGATTAGGTCGTTTTTGCTCAATCTAGCCCTTTGATGAAGTCGTGTTGCAGCCTGCACCAAATCGGTGCAACATAATGGTGCAACCCCATTTTCAGGAACGGTAGATGGATAAAGAGACTCTGCTTAATCATTTAGTCACCGCGGTACTTGTCATCGATAAGGATCTTAAGCCTTGTTATGCCAACGCAGCAGCAGAGCAACTGTTAGGTGTAGGTAGCCATAGGTTAGTCGAGCAAGCCCTTCCGGAGCATTATCAAGTCCTTGGCGTTGATGCCCAATTACTGAGTGATGCGGTGAAAGCTGGCCAAGGCCTCACGGTTAACACGGCGACCTTAGTGACCTTAGATGCCCAGCACCATACCGTCGACCTAACGCTGATCCCGCTCGAAGACGAAGCACAATTGAGCCTGCTTGAACTGAGACAGGTGGACCAGCAACGCCGGATCCACCAGCAACTCAGCCAGGATGCCCAGCAACAGGCGGCGCAATTTCTGGTGCGAAATTTGGCCCACGAGATCAAAAATCCCCTGGGTGGCCTGCGTGGCGCGGCACAGTTGCTCTCACGGGAATTAGAGGATCCGGCACAAAAGGAATTTACCAATCTGATCATTGAGCAGGCCGACCGCCTGCGCAGCCTAGTGGACAGATTGCTCGGCCCGCAGCGACCGACCCAACATAGCCTGCACAACATTCATCAAGTGGTGCAGAAGGTTTATAAACTGGTGGAAATGGCTCTGCCCGCCAATATTCAGCTAAAGCGCGACTACGATCCCTCGATTCCCGATATCGAGATGGATCCCGACCAAATGCAACAAGCAGTGTTGAATATTTTGCAGAATGCGGTGCAGGCCCTTGAGCATACAGGGGGCGAAATCCTGATCCGCACCCGCACGCAACATCAGGTCACTATCGGTTCGCAGCGCCACAAGCTCGTGCTGACCCTGTCCATTATCGACAATGGCCCAGGTATACCACCAGAGCTGATGGACACGCTATTTTATCCCATGGTCACCAGTCGTGAGCAAGGTTCGGGATTAGGCCTATCGATTGCCCATAACATTGCCAGATTACACTCGGGCAGAATCGATTGTGTATCCAGCCCTGGGCATACCGAATTTATCATTTCGTTACCGATTTTAAGCGCCAAATAATCAAGACAAACCAACACATACCGTATGAGGAAGCAAAATGCGAATGAGTGAACAAGTGTGGATCCTCGACGATGACAGTTCGATACGCTGGGTGCTCGAAAAGGCGCTACAAGGCGCGAAACTCAGCACAGCCAGCTTTGCCGCGGCCGAATCACTCTGGCAAGCATTAGAGATTTCCCAGCCACGGGTCATAGTCTCAGATATTCGTATGCCGGGCACCGATGGCTTAACCCTATTAGAAAGGCTGCAAATCCACTACCCGCATATTCCCGTCATCATCATGACTGCGCATTCGGATTTAGACAGTGCCGTCAGCGCCTATCAGGCGGGTGCATTTGAGTATTTACCCAAGCCCTTCGATATTGATGAGGCGATTTCCTTAGTCGAGCGCGCCCTAACCCATGCGACCGAGCAAAGCCCTGCACCTGCGGCGCAGGAGACGCAAGTCAAAACGCCCGAAATCATAGGCGAAGCGCCCGCCATGCAGGAGGTATTTCGCGCCATCGGCCGATTATCACGCTCCTCAATCAGCGTGCTGATCAACGGCCAATCGGGTACGGGTAAAGAGCTGGTTGCAGGCGCATTGCACAAACACAGTCCACGCAAGGATAAGCCCTTTATTGCCTTGAATATGGCGGCAATTCCCAAAGACTTAATCGAATCAGAACTCTTCGGCCATGAAAAAGGCGCCTTCACTGGCGCGGCAAACGTGCGACAAGGACGCTTCGAGCAAGCCAATGGCGGCACCCTGTTTTTAGATGAAATAGGCGATATGCCGCTGGACGTGCAAACCCGCCTGCTGCGGGTGCTCGCCGATGGGCAATTTTATCGCGTCGGCGGCCATAGCGCCGTCCAAGTGGATGTGCGCATTATTGCCGCTACTCACCAAGATCTGGAGCAACTCGTACTCAAAGGGGGATTTAGGGAAGACCTATTCCATCGGCTCAATGTTATCCGCGTCCACTTGCCGCCGCTGTCACAACGCCGTGAGGATATTCCCCAACTGGCGACCCACTTTTTAGCCTCCGCCGCGAAGGAGATTGGTGTCGAGGCAAAAATCCTCACCAAAGAGACCGCCGCCAAGCTGTCGCAACTGCCTTGGCCAGGGAACGTCAGACAACTCGAGAATACCTGTCGCTGGCTCACGGTTATGGCCTCAGGGCAAGAAATCCTGCCCCAGGATTTACCCCCAGAGCTACTTAAAGAGCCCGCCAGCATTAATCCTATGGCAAAAGGCAGCCAAGATTGGCAATCGGCACTCACAGAGTGGATTGACCAAAAACTGTCTGAGGGAAATAGTGATTTATTAACTGAGGTTCAGCCGGCCTTTGAACGTATTTTGCTCGAAACCGCATTGAGACATACACAAGGGCATAAACAAGAAGCGGCAAAACGTTTAGGCTGGGGCAGAAATACTTTAACGCGAAAACTGAAAGAATTGTCTATGGATTAACCATCCATTTAAAAGCAAAAAAGGGATAGTGATATCCCTTTTTTATTATTTAGATTAAATCTAAATAATTAGAACTGGTAATGCACACCAATCGCCAGTTGTTTAATATCGGTATCGATATCTTTCACATTTAAATAATTGTGGTCAGCGTCTAAATCACCGCTAGTAACATCGTAACTCAAGCGAACATTTAAATGCTCTGTCACAGCAGCGTTAATACCTACGCCATATGTCCAACCAAAACCAGTGAAATCTTCATCGAAACCAAAACCGTCAAAATTCATAGCCATAGATGCAACACCAACTTTTGCATAAGCTGAGAACATATCATTGATTTGCAAAGTAAACTTAGGCGTGAAGGTTAATGCGCCCGCGGTGACATCCGTATCTCTGTCGCCCAAATCGGCCGTCGCAAATAAATTGGCTTCTAAACCAAACCACTCGTTGAAGTTGTAACCACCGTAAACACCGAAACCTGTGCCAGTATCTGAATCATCAACAACATCCACAGCTACGCGGTTTAGTGCGCCACCCACATAAAAACCTGTAGTATCGGCTGCCGCTGAAGCTTGGCCGGCCACTAATGCAGATAATAAAGATACCGCAACTAAAGATAGTTTTTTCATTATATTTTCCTAATGAGTTAACTTGAGTAGTAAACGCGGCGGATATTACAACAAACAAATAATAAGAGTGACATTTTGTAAAAAATAAATACGTTTTATACAGGAAGTATTCAGCTTTAAATTAAACAATAACAAAATTTATATACTTAAGTATTAAATAACATACTCAATATTAAATACTAAGTATTAACTGATTATACGTAATAAATTCATTATGCCGAAATAACACCAACGAATTATCGAACGGCGTTTTCGTTCATCGAGACATTCAATAATAACCACCTTCCCCGACTGCTCGCAGGTCACACGGCTGCGCCACATCAACAAGGGCCAAATATGCAGTCGGTAGTCCCGCTGTGCAATATTAAATGGAATCGTTCGCGGCCAATAGTATAAAGGTTGGCGCAGGATAAGCTCGCTCCAAACGCCCATAGGAGGATTGACTAAATGCGGTTCAGGGAGTTTTGAATCTGGCCCCGCGCTCGCGACGGGGCCATGTTCGGCGATCAACTCGAAGCGGGTCGATAATCTATGATAACGGCAAATCAGCCGAGTCTGTTCGGCTAAGGGGTGAACCTGTTGCTGCGTCCATGACATAACCATTCCTTTGGCTGTTTAATAACGGTTAACACTATTATGATGAAGCCGCAGCACTAGGCTCCACCTGCACGGGATCTTGGTGAATAATCACCTCGGCATCTTCAAAGGCGGCCTTCACCCTCAGTCCCGTGGTATCGGCAATACTATGGGCTTCATTCAAGCTCAGGTTACCATCCAACTCTAAATGGAATTGAATGAAGATAGTCTTACCTGCTTGGCGCGTGCGCAAATCATGTAGTCCTTGGACTCGGGAGTCTTCCTTAGCGATTTGTTTAATCCGTTGACGAGTGTCCTCATCCAACTCCCGGTCAAGCAGTGCTTGAATAGAGCGGTAACCTAGGTCAAATGCCTGTTGGCCGATATAGCAAGCGATAAGCACGGCAAAGAGCCCATCGGCCCACCACCAACCATATTGGGACAAAACGAGTGCGAGCAATACTGCGCCATTGAGGAATAAATCCGACTTATAGTGCAACGAATCGGCTTCGACTACCGTACTATTGGTCGCCGCCAGCGCCCGCTTTTGCAACATCACTAATGCTAATGTCAACACAATCGCGACAACTGAGACCACCACACCTAAAGTTGCGTGCTCAACCGGGGCGGGATTCAGTAACCGCTCTCCACCATAAAACAGCAGCAGGAATGCCGAGCCCATAATAAAGGCCGATTGCGCCAACGACGCTAATGGCTCCGCTTTACCGTGGCCGTATCTGTGGTCATGGTCGGCGGGGACGATGGCATAACGAATGGCGATAAAGTTGATGATTGAGGCGAGTGCGTCGGCGAAGGAGTCCGTTAAGGATGCCAGCATACTGGCCGAGCCAGAATATAACCAAGCTAACAGCTTGATAAGAATAAGGGTCAAAGCGGTAGCCACGGAAGCGCGACTAGCCAGTTTGACCCAAAAATCGTATTGGGAAGTCTGAGTCATAAGGGTCTATATCGGGAAGCTATGACCCTATTGTATATCAGCTTACAAGCTTAACCGCGAGGTTCTTTACCAGCTTGTGCTTCAAATCGCGCTTTAAACTTAGCTTGCTGCTCCGGTGTCAGCAGATTGTAGATTTGATTCTGCATCGCCTGCATTTCAGCACGATGCGCTGAACGCTCCTCCTTGCACGGCTTGTCGTCGCTACGTGCGGCGCGTTGCTCAGCAAACAGCTTTTTAATGTCTGCTTTTTGTGCATCAGTTAAGTCTAATCCTTCGAACATTCTATGCATGCCATCATGCTCCATGCGATCGCCACGTTTATGAAACTCGCCACGAGGATGGTCACAACCTTGGCCTGGCTCGGCATTAACTGTCGTCGCGAATACCGCGGAGCTTGCTAGGATGGCAAATAGGCCTGCTTTAAAAGGAGATAATGTTTTCATCATGTTAACCTCAATAGTTCAACGTTATGTTGTAAAGACAAGATACAGTGACGACCCTTTTAAAAGCCGAATCACTTTCGACGATTACAGTCTAAAGCGTCATATGTAAGTGAGGGCGTGACCTGAGTAAATCAGTGTAAAGTTGCGACAAGAACTAACAAATTCCCTATTCTTTACTTTGGCTTACATTGCTACACAGCAATTGACATCAAAAGAGGTATACTCAGGCAAAATACTCAAGCCGTCTGTGGTTTAGCACATCGCTTTGAGTCTTTCACACCAGTTCACCCAGATTAAGGAACACTATGAGTCGGATATTATTAATCGATGATGATCTTGGTTTATCAGAACTCCTCGGACAATTACTCGAGCTCGAAGGGTTTAAACTCACGCTGGCCTATGATGGCAAGCAAGGCCTAGAACTGGCCCTAGCGGGGGATTACGATCTGATCTTACTCGATGTGATGTTACCTAAATTAAATGGCTTTGAAGTGCTGCGCGCCCTTCGCCAACACAAGCAAACACCGGTGCTGATGCTCACCGCCAGAGGTGATGAAATTGACCGTGTGGTAGGGCTTGAAATCGGTGCCGATGACTATTTACCTAAACCCTTTAATGACAGGGAGCTTATCGCTCGGATTCGCGCCATCATTCGCCGCTCACACTTAACCGCCCAAGAGATCCACGCCACCCCAGCGCAGGAATTTGGCGATTTGCGCTTAGATCCCTCACGCCAAGAAGCCTACTGCAATGAGCAACTGATTATCCTCACGGGAACCGAGTTTACCCTGCTACACACCTTAGCGCTCCATGCTGGCGAGTTGATGAATAAAGAAGAGCTTAACGAGATGGTGCTCGGCAAAAAACTCATGCCCTTCGACCGCAGCCTAGATATGCACCTCTCGAATCTACGCAAAAAACTCCCCGAGCGTAGCGATGGCAGACCTAGGGTGAAAACTATCCGTGGCAAAGGCTATATCTGGCTACCATAACGACGGGAACAACTGTGCCTAATCGCTTATTTATCAAGTTACTGCTCGGATTTTGGCTCTGTAGTTCGTTGATTATTGCCTTAGTCGGGCTGTTGCCTTTGTTGCAACAAAATCACGACCGCGCCCCAATTCCGCCGCATCTGCAAAAAGTGCTGGCAAGCATAGCGCAGCGTATTCAAGACAATCCCGAGCTAGTCACATCTGATTTTCTGCGCCGCTGGGAAAGACGTGGTGATATGGAGGGCAAACCCCCTAGGCTCTATCTGGCCAACAGCCAAGGCCAAGTGATTAACACCAATAGAATCAGCCGTGGCGTACGCAGTTTTATGCTAATGACCGACGAGGAAAAACAGCCGATTAGTCATCAGTTTAAAGATGAATTGGTCTTCGGCCCACACCAATTTACCCTTCAGGGTGAAACCTACTATCTCTATGGTCGCTTGCCGGATATTCACCCTCGTCCCTGGTTCTTCTTCTTTATTGAAAACAAGCTACTCACCCTAAGCCTAGCCATAGTGCTCTCGGGATTACTGTGCGCCATACTCGCTTGGCATTTAGGTAAACCATTAAACTCGCTCAAGAAAAGTGCCGATGCCCTCGCCGAAGGTGATCTCAGCAATCGCGTCGATAAGGCGACCACTCAACGTAACGATGAAATCGGCCAGCTCGCCACCGCCTTTAATAGCATGGCGGATTCGATCGAAGCCATGGTGAAGAATCAGCAACGTTTGATGGGGGATATTTCCCACGAACTGCGCACCCCACTGACCCGCCTACAATTATCACTGGCATTGGCCCGCAAGAAAGGCCAACAGACTACGGAAACCGACCGTATCGCCTACGAGGCCGAGCAACTAGAGAAATTGATCGCAGAGCTCTTGGAGTTGTCGCGGGTCAAACTCAGCACCAATGAGACCAAGGTGCGCCTTGGCTTAGCCGAGTCGCTAAGCCAAGTATTGGACG
The DNA here is from genome assembly GCF_029835735.1 of Shewanella sp. GD04112. Taxonomy (NCBI): domain Bacteria; kingdom Pseudomonadati; phylum Pseudomonadota; class Gammaproteobacteria; order Alteromonadales; family Shewanellaceae; genus Shewanella; species Shewanella sp. GD04112. The sequence continues at coordinate 278,657 of NZ_JAOEAL010000001.1, read as the reverse complement.
ATGCCGAATTTGAAGCCGATCAACAGGGCAAAAAGATCACTATCGATATCGATGAAGCCATCGAACTCAGCCATTATCCGAAATCCCTGTCCCGGGCGATAGAAAACCTGCTGCGCAACGCGATTCGTTATGCCCAGAGCGATATTCACCTGCGCGCGAGCCAAGCCAGCGGCCAAGTACAGATCACCATTAAAGACGATGGCCCGGGGATAGATCCTGCTGAACTTGAAGCGATTTTTAAACCCTTCTATCGCCCCGATTCGGCAAGGCAGCGGGAAAGCGGTGGTTGGGGCCTAGGACTCGCCATTACCGAAGCGGCCATTAGCGCCCATAAAGGTAAAATCAGAGCCGAGAATCGCCAGCCCCACGGCCTTGAAGTCAATATCAGTTTACCGACCTAAAAACATAAGCCCCGCTAACACAGTTAGCGGGGCTTATATCATCAACAGTCAACTACCGTTAATTCTTAATCCCTAGCTGTTTTAATTTGCGATACAAGGCATTACGACTAATCCCCAAACGCTTAGCACATTGGCTCACATTGCCCTCACAGGCACGATAAGCCTGCAACACGTTCAGATTTATGGTTCCGTGGAGCGAGTCTATGGTGGCGGAGCTAGACTCGGACAGTTCGTGCGAATGCGCCGTTGTTTCTGCTTCGACAACCTCAGTTAAGGTGTACGGCTCACACGCCAGGTTCATTAACTTTTGAGCAAGGTAATCGGGGAGATGATTTATCTCGAGTACAGCCTCACCTTCGGCCATCAAACAGGCCACCTGCATTAGGTTATCCAGCTCCCTTAGGTTGCCGGGCCAATCGTAGCGCATCAGTTGCGCCAACAGCTCAGTACACAAGGTTTGCGCGCTGCTGCGGTGACGGCGGTGCAACTTATGGATGATGCGTTCAATATCCTGCCGCTCACGCAGCGCAGGCAGCCGCACCTGCAATCCATTCAGGCGATAAAACAAATCCTGACGGAACAGCCCCTGCGCCACCAGCGATTCTAAGTCCATATGGGTCGCGGCGATGATCTGAATATCGACCTTAAAACTTTGATTACTGCCGACGGGGACCACCTCGCGCTCCTGTAGCACCCGGAGTAAACGGCTCTGCGCCGCCAGTGGCATCTCGCCAATTTCATCGAGGAACAAAAAGCCGCCGTGTGCCTGACGGATCTTACCGATAAAACCAGTTCGATTGGCGCCAGTAAAAGCCCCCGCCTGATAACCAAATAGCTCAGACTCAACCAATTCCGCGGGCAAGGCGGCGCAGTTCACCGCCACCAAGGGCTGTGCGCGACGGGCACTCTGGGCGTGGAGCTTTTTCACAAATTGCTCTTTGCCGACACCCGTTTCGCCAAGCACAAGTAAAGGAATTTGCTTAGTGATCACCTTGTTCGCCTGCTGCCAGGCACGCTCAAGTAACGGGTCGCGAAACCTGACGCCTAATTGGTTCAAGGGTTTATCTTGAAGGGTTCTGGTACTTTTCGTCTGCGTAAGTGCCAATGCTTGCGTCTGCACATGCAGCGCCGAATCGCGGTGAAAGCCCCCCGCTCGCGCCCAATTGTCGCCGAGGTGTTGCTCTAAACTGTCACCCAGTTTGGCCTGACTCAACAGTTGTTTCGCCATGGGATTACAGCCGACAATCCGCCCGTCACTGCTAGCGATAACTATGCCTTGCCAACCGGAATTTAATAGACTCGGCTGCGCCGCGAAATCGATTCGATAATGACTGTCGGGCAGATGACACAGCAGCGCCGTTTCGACCTGCTGCGCCAGACTCGATACTAGCATCAAGGTTTGCTGCGAATGCCGTTGCTGTTCACTGGTAATATCGAGCACTCCGAGCATCTCGCCTTGGGGCGAAAAAATCGGGCAAGCGGTGCAACTCATAAAACGGTTTTGGCGGATAAAATGCTGCTCTCCGACCACTGACACCGCCTGCTTGGCCGTGAGCGCTGTGCCTATTGCATTGGTGCCCTTATACTTTTCGAGCCAGTTGACCCCAATATCGAGCGCCACATCCGCCAGCTTGCTGGAATAGCGGCTCACGCCCCAATGTTTCAGCACATAACCATCGGCATCGGAGAGCAATAATCGACTATTAGAGTGCGCCATCAGTTGATTAAACAGCGGCAAGGCATGGGATTGTACTAATTCGATGAGCTGCTGATATTGTTCATGTTTATGTTTGAGCTCCGAACGCGTGAGCCTGAGAGCCTCACCGGCATGAAACTCTGACAAGCCAGCACCTAAGCTGCGCTGCCATGAATCGGTTAACCATGCCTGTGTGGTTGGAAAATGCGGTTTTACTGTCATAGCCAAGCTCCCCGAGCGCTGTTCCATTTCGGCACACCCATGATGTGTCGTTGGATGACAAAATGACCACAGGGCACCTTTCCTTCCGTGAGCGCCCCTATTGTTTGGGATCTACAAAATTAGCTTTTCATCATACTGTTAGCTCAACAAGTGTACAACTCCTGCCAGTTTGGCACTGTCCTTGCGATGTCTATTTATACGCAGTGCTCAAGTGTTGCGTAAGAGAACACCAACTTAATCAAGAGCTTTGTCAGTCAACTCGATTGGCAAAGGATAAAAATAACAACAGTGCTTAAACCCATTTCAACAAGACCCATTGCTGAGACGCTGCACATTTAGCGTATTCGGCAGCCACAGAAGGAAAACACTATGATTTATGCTCAACCCGGAACCGCTGGTGCCATCGTTAACTTTAAAGAAAAATACGCCAACTTTATCGGTGGCAAATGGATCGCCCCAGTCAACGGCGAATACTTCGATAATCGCTCCCCCATCAATGGTCAAAACTTCTGTAAAATTCCCCGCTCCGACTACCGCGATATCGAACTGGCGCTCGATGCTGCCCACGCCGCTAAAGATGCTTGGGGCAAAACCTCAGTCACCGAGCGTGCCAATTTACTGCTGCGTATCGCCGATCGCGTTGAGCAAAATCTCGAATACTTAGCTGTTGCCGAAACCTGGGAAAACGGTAAAGCAGTGCGCGAAACTCTCAACGCCGACTTACCTCTGTTTGTCGACCATTTCCGTTACTTCGCCGGCTGCATTCGAGCACAAGAAGGAAGCGCCGCCGATATCGATGGCAACACCGTCAGCTACCACTTCCCCGAGCCATTGGGTGTCGTCGGGCAAATCATCCCGTGGAACTTCCCACTGTTGATGGCGGCATGGAAAATCGCCCCCGCACTCGCCGCGGGTAACTGCGTAGTACTCAAACCCGCCGAGCAAACGCCCGTATCTATCCTTGTGCTGCTCGAACTGATTGAAGATCTGCTGCCGCCCGGCATCCTTAACGTCGTCAACGGTTTTGGCGCCGAAGCGGGCCAAGCCCTCGCCACCAGCAAACGCATCGCTAAACTGGCCTTTACTGGTTCCACCGAAGTCGGTTACCACATCTTAAAATGTGCCGCCGAATCGCTGATCCCATCGACCGTCGAACTCGGTGGTAAGTCGCCTAACCTGTATTTCGCCGATGTGATGGACCACGAAGACGAGTATTTAGATAAGGCCGTCGAAGGCATGTTACTGGCCTTCTTCAACCAAGGTGAAGTCTGTACTTGCCCATCAAGGGTGTTAATCCAAGAGTCAATTTACGATCGCTTTATCGAAAAAGTGCTCGCCCGTGCGCAAACCATCAAGCAGGGCAACCCGCTGGATACCGCCACCCAAGTGGGCGCACAGGCCTCCCAAGAACAGTTCGATAAGATCTTAAGCTATCTCGCGATTGGTAAAGATGAAGGCGCGCAGGTGCTTTTAGGCGGCTCGCTCTGCCAGCTCGAAGGCGAGCAAAGCAAAGGCTATTACATCAGCCCAACCATCATGAAAGGCCATAATAAGATGCGGATTTTCCAAGAGGAAATCTTCGGTCCGGTAATTTCGGTGACCACCTTCAAGGATGAAGCCGAAGCCTTGGCAATTGCCAACGATACCGAATACGGCCTTGGTGCGGGTGTATGGACTCGGGATATGAACCGCGCCCAGCGTCTAGGTCGCGGCATTCAAGCGGGTCGCGTTTGGATTAACTGCTACCACGCCTATCCTGCCCACGCGGCCTTTGGCGGTTATAAGAAGTCGGGCATCGGCCGTGAGACCCATAAAATGATGCTCAATCACTATCAAAACACCAAAAACCTATTGGTGAGTTACGATATCAATCCGCTCGGGTTCTTCTAACCGAGCTGAAACCTTGCCTTGATAACAAGAAAGGGCCATTGGCCCTTTCTTTATTTTTAGCGCGTTGAACTATAAGAACATACCGCCAGATGCCTCGATACGTTGTGCGTTTATCCACGCCGCGGCGGGTGACAACAAGACACTGATTGCGCCGCCAATATCCTCGGGTAATCCCACCCGCCCCAAAGCCGTTTGCTGCGCTAAAAACTCATTCATCTGTCGGTTATCCCGCACCGCACCACCACCAAAGTCCGTTTCAATTGCACCGGGAGCCAGCACATTAACGCGAATGCCCCGTGGCCCTAACTCCTTAGCCCAGTATTTGGTCATGGTTTCGACCGCGCCTTTCATGGTGGCGTAGGCGCCAAACCCCGGGATTGCAAAGCGCGTTAACCCCGTAGAGACATTGATAATACTGCCGTTATCGGCAAGTAGAGGCAGCAACGCCTGAGTTAAAAAGAAGGGGCCTTTGACATGGATATTCATCAGAGTATCGAACTGCTCCACGCTGGTTTCTGCCATAGGCACATGGATACCAATCCCAGCATTATTAACTAGATAGTTAAAACTATCCCGCTGCCAAGTCTGTTCGAGTGCGGTTTTTACGCGTAGCGAAAAATCGTTAAAGGATTGGCTATCACCCACATCTAACGGTAAAGCGACAGCCTTGCGCCCGTGCCATTCAATTTCCGCGACCACCTCGGCGGCGGCAGCAGCATTGCTTTGGTAAGTTAGAATAATATCAACACCTTGTGCGGCTATGGTCAGGGCCGCATTTTTACCTAAGCCACGGCTTGCACCAGTGATCAGCGCGATGGGAGTTGTGTTCATTGTGTATCCTCTTCATTCATCTATGTTAATGCCGCCGCACAGCATGGCGATCCCACTGCACACAGCTTATTACTTGCACAAAGAGGGATAAACACACTATAAATGGCAAGACTGTTAGCCATTAGAGAACAATTGCGATGCAAGATAGACTACAAGCCATGCAAATTTTTATGCGGGTGGCTGAATTAGAGAGTTTTACTCAAGCCAGTATCAGCCTTGGTCTATCGAAAACCCATGTGTCGAATGTCGTAGCTCAGTTCGAAACCGCACTAGGGGCACGCTTACTACAACGCACCACCCGCACGGTGCGCCTCACTCAAGATGGTATAAGTTGTTATGAGCGCTGCAAAAACTTGCTCACCGACTATCAAGAGTTAGAAAGCCTTTTCCAACTGCAGGCAGTGCAAGTTTCCGGTCGCTTAAGAGTCGATATGTCCACGGGGATAGCACGAAACTTAGTACTTCCCCATCTTCCTGAGTTTATTGAACAATATCCCCAAATTGAGTTGGAGCTAAGCAGTACTGACCGCAAAGTCGATATCGTCGCCGAAGGTTTTGACTGCGTGATCCGCGTTGGCAGCGTGCAGCAAGAAGGCGTTATCGCCAAAAAGATTGGCCACTTTAAGATGCTTAACTGCGTTAGCCCAAGCTACATCGCAAAATACGGCAAACCATCGAATATAGAAGAACTTAGCCATGGGCATAAGCTTATCCACTACGTTGGCCAGTTAGGCGGCAGCGATTCAGGATTTGAGTATCTGAGCCAAGATAATCACGAACTATGCGCCCTAGCCTTACCTAAGTTAATCACAGTCAATAATGCCGATGCCTACAGCGCGGCCTGTCTCGCAGGATTAGGCATTATTCAAGCGCCGAATATTGGGGTGGCAAAATATCTCCAAACCGGAGAACTGATTGAGATCCTGCCAGATTATCCTGCCCCCTCAATGCCAGTGAGCCTGCTCTATCCCCATAGGCGCCACCTTTCTAAACGCCTTCAGGTATTTATGGCTTGGTTAACCGAGCTGCTAACGCCTTTTTTAGTATCGCGTTAACGGCTAGTCTCGATATTCGCTAACCGCTGCGAAAGTTTTGCCATCGAGCTTGCTGTGCGGGGATCGCTCTCAGGTTCGACCACGGGGTTAAATTCGAGGCGCGGACCGACGAACCTACCTAGACGGCTTGGCAGAATATGCAAATCCCAAACTAACTGATCGTAGTAATGCAGCCGCAGGCCATTATCCGCAACTGGCCAATGGGCATAGAGTAAAAACGAATGATAGCTCTGCGAGAGGGAGCGGCTCGCCACTAATTTAAAATTTGCATCGAGCAGGCTGCACTCGGTCGATTCTTCAAAGGGACAATCGTAGGAGGTCAGCAGTAAATAGCCTTGGGTGCCATTGGGTAACGAGCAGCGGTACTGGGCCTCAAGCTGCCTTCCTGCGATGTTGACCCCAGCAGCTTGCTGATTGAAATACAAAGGTTGAGTGAGCGCCTCGGTATCGGACACTCGCAGTGTGAAGGCTGTTATCGGCTTCATGCGGTATCCTCCCAATGCCTTGAAATCGCTAATTTCGCTTCCAATACAGGCCCATCAAAATCAGGTATCCCACAAAATACGCCAGCAAGTCGAGTGGGTCGAAATGGCTACCAATCACGATTCGCGCCAAGCGATTGCCGCCCAGCCCCAGCTTGTCCACTAAGCCCCAATACTGGCCAAATTCGATTGCGAAGGCAAACAGCAACACAGCCAGCGCCAACCATGGCGTGTGCCAAAACCGATTGATTGACTCCCCTTTTGTATTCACCACGGGCACGAGCGTACGCGCCATGCAAAACAACAGGATCACCACTAACACGTCACCGACAAAACCGCGAATAAACCCCGGAGGCGCAAAACGCGCGATCAACACTTCAATGATAAACAGCAGCACCGCATAAATTAAAAAAGATTTTCGATCGGGCCGACGGCTAAAAAGATGGACTGGCATAAACGGTTAATCCCTTACCTCTCGAAGATTAAGCGGCAAAATCTAGCTGAATACCAATAGCTTAACAAGCTTAGTTCGATGGATTTCTCACTTATTTATCCCGTTCACTCATCAGAACACCGGGCAAGTTCACTCCGCAAAATTTAAGCGCCGTTTAAGTTTGGCTTTAGTAGCCTGCAAGCACACCACCTTAGGAGCAACAGATCATGTCCTCAAATATGCAGCAAAACATCAACGTCTGGGATCCCTTGATCCGTATCTTTCACTGGTCATTGGTAGGCTTTTTTACCTTAGCCTACCTCACCGAAGGTGAAAACGAATGGATGAGCATCCACAGTTACGCCGGCTACAGCATCTTAACCCTGCTGGTATTTCGCCTGTTATGGGGTGTGATTGGCACTCACCATGCGCGTTTTATCAACTTTGTCACCAGTCCGAGCATCGCATGGGCTTACCTGAAAGAACTGTTCACGGGTAAGGCTAAGGATTACATAGGCCACAATCCTGCAGGCGCACTGATGATAGTCGCCCTGATCCTCAGCATAGGGTTCACTGGCTTCTCCGGCATGGCGCTTTATGCCACCGATGACCAAGGTCCACTGGCCACAAGCTTTTTCGCCACTTGGCCCGAGGGCGCACTGAAGGAAGTGCATGAGTTTTTCGCCAATTTCAGCCTGTTTCTTATCGTCACCCATGTCGGCGGCGTGATCGTCAGCAGCCTGCTGCATAAGGAAAACCTCGTTAGAGCCATGCTGACAGGTAAAAAGCAGCGCCCGCTGATCCAACAAGATGAACATCAATAATCGTCGAAATCGACCGTTCAAAGGAGTCGGAAATGAACAACAACCTGAATAAAAGCCTGATTGGATTGGCACTCACTGTGGTACTGCTCAGCAGTGTTAATGCCAGCGCCGCCAATACTAAGGTCGCCAGCTTGCCACTCAGCGCCGAGCGAATCGGCTTACAACTGCAACAATATCAGGCACAAGGCGCAGGCCCCTTTAGCGCCGCGGCAGGCCAAACACTCTGGCTACAGCAAAGTGAAGATCGCAGCTGTGCCAGCTGCCACACCGCCAAAGTGACAGACTCAGGTATGCATCAAAACACCCGAAAGCCCATCGAGGCCATGGCGCCGTCGCTCACCAGTAACCGTTTAACCGATGCGGCCAAGATTGAGAAATGGTTTACCCGCAACTGTAACTGGACCTTTAAACGCGAGTGCACGCCTCAAGAAAAAGGCGACGTACTGCTGTGGCTCAGTTTGCAATAACGGCGTTATTCACATTCATTTTAATCAGTAAAACCTAAGGAAATACCATGACTAAACAAGCCCATCCCCTAAGCTGGATTGTAGGCTCCACACTCACCGCCCTCGCCCTTGCGATAGGCGCCGTAGGGCTCAGCTTGACCTTTACCAGTACAGGTTATGCCGACGATGGTCGAGAGCTGAATCAAGCTATCCCACAAAATGCAGAGTACTCGGCAGAATGCGGTAGCTGCCATATGGCGTATCCCGCAAATTTACTGCCCGCCGAAAAATGGCTGGCAATTACCCGCAACCTAAGCAACCACTTTGGTGATGATGCCAGCATGGCGCCTGAAGCAGCGGCTAGAATTGAGCAATATCTCGTTCAACATGCTGCGCAAAATGGTAAGGTGATGAAAAATAGCAAACCTTTGATTGCCGGCATGGGGCCGCAAAAAATTACCGAGCAAGCATTTTTTATCCGTAAGCACGATGAGATCCCAAGACGCATGGTGCAAGATAACCCCAAAGTCGGCTCATTCAGCCAATGCAGCAATTGCCATAACCTCGCAGAGAAGGGCATATTCGATGAAGATACCGTTAATATTCCTGGCTTTGGCCGCTGGGATGATTAACAGCCCAAGCTGTCTAGCCCATGATGAAGACCTCTCCAACAGAGTGGTCGAATGGGTGAAGGAGGGTAAAGTATTACCCTTCGACACCATAATGCAACGCTATGAGTCGCGCCTTAAGGGGCGCTTGCTCGACCTCGAGGTCGAGCAAAAACACGGGCGCATCATCTATGAACTCGAAATCCTGCGCGAGGATGGCATTGTCTATGAGATTAAGATCGATGCCAAAACGGGTGAATGGCTTAAGGAAAAGGTCGACTAATGCGCTTACTCTTGATTGAAGATGATGCCGACTTAGTGGCTCGGCTCATTCCCGCCCTTAACAAGGCGGGCTACACGGTTGAACATGCCAATAACGGTATCGATGGCGCGTTTCTTGGTGAGGAAGAAACCTTCGAAGCGGTGATCCTCGATTTAGGCTTGCCCGGTAAGCCGGGCTTAAGCGTACTGAGCCAATGGCGCCAAAAGGGCCTGCTGATGCCTGTGTTAATTCTTACAGCTCGCGATGCTTGGCACGAACGCGTCGATGGCCTAAAGGCTGGCGCCGATGATTATCTCGGCAAACCTTTCCATGTTGAGGAGCTGCTCGCCAGATTGGAAGCGCTGATCCGCCGCCACTTTGGCCGCGCCGATAATCTGCTGCAACATGCGGGCGTCTCCCTCGATGTGGATAAACAAGCGGTGACCAATGCCGAAGGAGAAGTTATCGAGCTGACTAAGATTGAGTACCGCCTGCTGCATTATTTAATGGCCAACCCGACTAAAATTGTCTCCAAATCCGAGTTGAGCGAGCGTATTTACGAAGAGGAACAAATCAAAGACAGCAATGTGATTGAAGTGTACATCAACCGACTCCGTCAACGCCTAGGCAAAGACTATATCGAGACGCGGCGCGGCCAAGGTTATCGACTCAAGGATGCCTAAGCGTGTATTCACTCAAAGCCTATCTCACCCGCAATCTGCTTATCACCCTCACCTGCGCCATGGCGTTATTGTTGTATTTGCTATTTCAAGGCATTCAAATCTTAACCCAAGACTTTGTCGCCTCGCGCCTGCAACACGATGCCGATAGCCTGATCTCCGCCCTAGAGCCGCAATCCGATGGCACTTGGGCACTGAGTGCAGACAGGCTCCCCAATGTGTATCACAGGGTCAATTCGGGCCACTACTTTGCGATTAACATCGGTGAGCAGTTATTACGTTCACGCTCGCTGTTTGACCATGCCGTCTCACTCCCCAATCTTAAAGTTGGCGAGCAACAACAAGCCACTCAATACGTTGGCCAAGAGCACTGGCTGATGTTTAGCCAGACCATAGTCAAGAATGGGCAAACCATTACCCTCTGGGTAACGGAAGACATAAGCTCGCTCGAGCAAACCCAATTACGCTTTCTAGGCTTTGCGGCGGTAGTGGTACTGCTGACCATTATGATCCTGCTATTTGCCCAGTATCTGTTGCTAAAACGGGGCTTTAAACCGCTAGAGCAAATGCCAGATGCCATCAGGCAACTGCGGCTCCAAGGTCAAGAAATTGATACCCAGCATACGCCAACAGAAATTAGCCCTTTGATTGAGGAAATCGAACGCCTCATGAATCAACTCGGGCAGAGGGTGCAACGTTCACGCAATGCCTTGGGTAATCTTGCCCACGAAATGAAACGTCCTCTGCAAGGGCTACAATCCTACCTCGATAGCCTAGCGCCAGAACAAAGACGCGAAGGTAGCAAGGTACTTGCGGATCTGCACCATATTATTGAGCGCGAGCTTAAGCGCACTAAAATCGTCGGACTTTCAACGCCTGGACGTTTCACCGTGCTCAATGACGATCTGCCGCCACTTATCCAAGTGATGCAGCGCATCTATCCAAAACGTCAAATTGATTGTCAGTTGGATAAAACACTGGTCATGCCCTTCGATCGGGACGACTTGCTGGAACTGCTTGGCAATCTGCTCGACAACGCCTGCAAGCATGCGCGTCGACAGATACAGCTTTGTATTAAGCAGACAAATGCCAGCAATCAAGCGTATCAAATAGAGGTCAGCGACGATGGCGAAGGAGTATCGGATAGAGATTTAACGGTGATTACGGAGCGAGGGATTCGGCTCGATGAGAGCATTCAAGGCCATGGTTTAGGCCTGTCGATTTGCAAAGATATTGTCGAGAGTTATCAGGGGGAACTTAGCTTTACGCATTCAACACTTGGCGGGCTAAAGGTTAGCGTGATATTGCCTCAGCCGCATTAAGCGCACAGCAAAGCAAACACTCTGCTGTGCGATGGGCATTACGACTTGTAAGGCATAGGGCCAAGATAATCTTTCTTACCCACATCCACACCGTTGTGGCGCAAAATCGCATAGGCCGTCGTCACATGGAAATATAAGTTCGGGATGGCATGCTCAATCGCAAACTCGTACCCCGTCAAATACTTACCTTCCCAACGCGGTTGAGAAACATGAATAGTCGCCGCATCGGCAAAATCTGCCTCGGTAAATTGAGCTAAGTACTCGATAACAGAAGCAATACGTGCCTGCAGCTCAGGTAGCGTCGTTTCAGTATCATCATGCTTAGGCACAGTTTCTAAATTACCCGTCAGACGCGCGACCCCAATCTTAGCGGTATCACAGGCAATCTGGATCTGACGGGTCAGATTAAATTGGTCGGGTGCTAAGCGGGAATTCAATAATACCGCCATATCCACCTTCTTCAAGTTGGCAAAAACCTCACCCTTTTCCAGAATAAGACTCAAATTTTTCAGCATCTTGCTAAATTGAACAGCCGTTAAATCATAAAGCATGACATAAACTCCTGTGATAAACGCCACCAGATTGCAGCACTTCGGATTATCTTGGGGCAAATAACATGATTTCAACAGCAGAAAATAAAGATTTATTTTGCGTTAGCCTGAGGCTGGTAGGTAAAGAAAGATAGGAGCGGCTAAAAAATGGTACAAATAAAACGAAAAAAGCCTCATCTTTCGATGAGGCTTATCTCTTTGTGTTGGCGGAGCGGACGGGACTCGAACCCGCGACCCCCGGCGTGACAGGCCGGTATTCTAACCAACTGAACTACCGCTCCAACTCTGTATGGTCATTGACCAAATTAGGCGCTTGGCGATGACCTACTCTCACATGGGGAGACCCCACACTACCATCGGCGCGATTGCGTTTCACTTCTGAGTTCGGGATGGGATCAGGTGGGACCACAATGCTATTGTCACCAAGCAAATTTGTTATTCACTACCCGTCTTATCGTCGCAGGCAGTAAATTAATTCGGAAAGCTGGTTTGAGTTGCACTTCTTAAGTGTTTGTATTCAAGCTAAGTACTTGTAAAACCCATCTGGGTTGTATGGTTAAGCCTCTCGAGTCATTAGTATCAGTTAGCTCAACGCCTCACAACGCTTACACACCTGACCTATCAACGTCCTAGTCTCGAACGGCTCTTTAGTGGACTTAAAGTCCAAGGGATGACTCATCTTGGGGCTCGCTTCCCGCTTAGATGCTTTCAGCGGTTATCGATTCCGAACATAGCTACCGGGCAATGCCATTGGCATGACAACCCGAACACCAGCGGTTCGTTCACTCCGGTCCTCTCGTACTAGGAGCAACTCCCCTCAATCATCCAACGCCCACGGCAGATAGGGACCGAACTGTCTCACGACGTTCTGAACCCAGCTCGCGTACCACTTTAAATGGCGAACAGCCATACCCTTGGGACCGACTTCAGCCCCAGGATGTGATGAGCCGACATCGAGGTGCCAAACACCGCCGTCGATATGAACTCTTGGGCGGTATCAGCCTGTTATCCCCGGAGTACCTTTTATCCGTTGAGCGATGGCCCTTCCATTCAGAACCACCGGATCACTATGACCTACTTTCGTACCTGCTCGACGTGTCTGTCTCGCAGTTAAGCTGGCTTATGCCATTGCACTAACCGTACGATGTCCGACCGTACTTAGCCAACCTTCGTGCTCCTCCGTTACTCTTTGGGAGGAGACCGCCCCAGTCAAACTACCCACCAGGCACTGTCCTTAACCCCGATTAGGGGCCCAAGTTAGAACATCAACACTACAAGGGTGGTATTTCAAGGACGACTCCACGAGAACTAGCGTTCCCGCTTCAAAGTCTCCCACCTATCCTACACATGTAGGGTCAATGTTCAGTGCCAAGCTATAGTAAAGGTTCACGGGGTCTTTCCGTCTAGCCGCGGGTATACGGCATCTTCACCGCAATTTCAACTTCACTGAGTCTCGGCTGGAGACAGCGTGGCCATCATTACGCCATTCGTGCAGGTCGGAACTTACCCGACAAGGAATTTCGCTACCTTAGGACCGTTATAGTTACGGCCGCCGTTTACCGGGGCTTCGATCATGAGCTTCTCTTGCGATAACCCAATCAATTAACCTTCCGGCACCGGGCAGGCGTCACACCGTATACGTCATCTTGCGATTTTGCACAGTGCTGTGTTTTTGATAAACAGTTGCAGCCACCTGGTATCTGCGACTGCCGTCAGCTTAGGGAGCAAGTCCCATCACCAACAGCAGCGTACCTTCTCCCGAAGTTACGGTACCATTTTGCCTAGTTCCTTCAGCCGAGTTCTCTCAAGCGCCTTGGTATTCTCTACCCGACCACCTGTGTCGGTTTGGGGTACGATTCCCGCTAACCTGAAGCTTAGAAGATTTTCCTGGAAGCATGGCATCAACTACTTCATCCCCTTGGGGACTCGTCATCAGCTCTCAGTGTATAGTGACCCGGATTTGCCTAAGTCACCCACCTACCACCTTAAACGCGGACTACCAACGCCGCGCTAGCCTAGCCTTCTCCGTCTCTCCATCGCAGTTAGCGGAAGTACAGAAATATTAATCTGTTTCCCATCGACTACGCCTTTCGGCCTCGCCTTAGGGGTCGACTCACCCTGCCCCGATTAACGTTGGACAGGAACCCTTGGTCTTTCGGCGAGGGGGTTTTTCACCCCCTTTATCGTTACTCATGTCAGCATTCGCACTTCTGATACCTCCAGCGTGGGTTACCCCTTCACCTTCAACGGCTTACAGAACGCTCCTCTACCGCGCAACCCTAATGGATTGCACCCGTAGCTTCGGTGGTATGTTTAGCCCCGTTACATCTTCCGCGCAGGCCGACTCGACTAGTGAGCTATTACGCTTTCTTTAAATGATGGCTGCTTCTAAGCCAACATCCTAGCTGTCTAAGCCTTCCCACATCGTTTCCCACTTAACATACACTTTGGGACCTTAGCTGACGGTCTGGGTTGTTTCCCTTTTGACGACGGACGTTAGCACCCGCCGTCTGTCTCCCGGATAGCACTCTTTGGTATTCGGAGTTTGCAAAGGGTTGGTAAGTCGGGATGACCCCCTAGCCTTAACAGTGCTCTACCCCCAAAGGTGTTCGTCCGAGGCGCTACCTAAATAGCTTTCGAGGAGAACCAGATATCTCCCGGTTTGATTGGCCTTTCACCCCCAGCCACAAGTCATCCGCTAATTTTTCAACATTAGTCGGTTCGGTCCTCCAGTTGATGTTACTCAACCTTCAACCTGCCCATGGCTAGATCACCGGGTTTCGGGTCTACGCCTTGCAACTAAACGCGCAGTTAACACTCGGTTTCCCTACGGCTCCGCTATTCGCTTAACCTCGCTACAAAACGTAAGTCGCTGACCCATTATACAAAAGGTACGCAGTCACGGTCTCAAGAACCGCTCCCACTGCTTGTACGTATACGGTTTCAGGTTCTATTTCACTCCCCTCACAGGGGTTCTTTTCGCCTTTCCCTCACGGTACTGGTTCACTATCGGTCAGTCAGGAGTATTTAGCCTTGGAGGATGGTCCCCCCATATTCAAACAGGATATCACGTGTCCCGCCTTACTCGTTTTCATCAAAGGTTAGTTTTCGTGTACGGGGCTATCACCCTGTGCCGCTGGACTTTCCAGACCATTCCACTAACACCCCTCTGACTTAAGGGCTAATCCCCGTTCGCTCGCCGCTACTAGGGGAATCTCGGTTGATTTCTTTTCCTAAGGGTACTTAGATGTTTCAGTTCCCCTCGTTTGCCTCACTACACTATGTATTCATGCAGTGATAACAGCTTATGCTGCTGGGTTCCCCCATTCGGACATCGTTAGCTCAAATGCTTGTTACTAGCTCGCCAACGCTTTTCGCAAGTTACTACGTCCTTCATCGCCTCTGACTGCCAAGGCATCCACCGTATACGCTTAGTCGCTTAACCATACAACCCAAATGAGTTTCACTTGAGCTGTTGCGACCAGCTGGTTTTACTTGTCTCATTTCCGACCAAGGAAATGGACTCGCCTTAGACTTGAATATTCAAGACACTTAAAAAGTGTTTTAAGAACTCAATTTTTTCGTATTAACACAACGACAGACATCATTGTATTAATTACTATCAGCTTTCCAAATTGTTAAAGAACAATGCTTACCGGCTCGCGGTGCATTTCGCTCTCCCTCCTCTTTCGAGAAGTTCAACAAGCCATCTGTGTGAACACTCAACAAACATCAAGTTAGTCGTATAGGTAAGGAGGTGATCCAGCCCCAGGTTCCCCTAGGGCTACCTTGTTACGACTTCACCCCAGTCATGAACCACAAAGTGGTGAGCGCCCTCCCGAAGGTTAAGCTACCCACTTCTTTTGCAGCCCACTCCCATGGTGTGACGGGCGGTGTGTACAAGGCCCGGGAACGTATTCACCGTGGCATTCTGATCCACGATTACTAGCGATTCCGACTTCATGGAGTCGAGTTGCAGACTCCAATCCGGACTACGACGAGCTTTGTGAGATTAGCTCCACCTCGCGGCTTTGCAACCCTCTGTACTCGCCATTGTAGCACGTGTGTAGCCCTACTCGTAAGGGCCATGATGACTTGACGTCGTCCCCACCTTCCTCCGGTTTATCACCGGCAGTCTCCCTAGAGTTCCCGCCATTACGCGCTGGCAAATAAGGATAGGGGTTGCGCTCGTTGCGGGACTTAACCCAACATTTCACAACACGAGCTGACGACAGCCATGCAGCACCTGTCTCAGAGTTCCCGAAGGCACTAAGCTATCTCTAGCGAATTCTCTGGATGTCAAGAGTAGGTAAGGTTCTTCGCGTTGCATCGAATTAAACCACATGCTCCACCGCTTGTGCGGGCCCCCGTCAATTCATTTGAGTTTTAACCTTGCGGCCGTACTCCCCAGGCGGTCTACTTAATGCGTTAGCTTGAGAGCCCAGTGTTCAAGACACCAAACTCCGAGTAGACATCGTTTACGGCGTGGACTACCAGGGTATCTAATCCTGTTTGCTCCCCACGCTTTCGTGCCTGAGCGTCAGTCTTTGTCCAGGGGGCCGCCTTCGCCACCGGTATTCCTCCAGATCTCTACGCATTTCACCGCTACACCTGGAATTCTACCCCCCTCTACAAGACTCTAGTTTGCCAGTTCGAAATGCAATTCCCAGGTTGAGCCCGGGGCTTTCACATCTCGCTTAACAAACCGCCTGCGCACGCTTTACGCCCAGTAATTCCGATTAACGCTTGGACCCTCCGTATTACCGCGGCTGCTGGCACGGAGTTAGCCGGTCCTTCTTCTGTAGGTAACGTCACAGCTGCAAGGTATTAACTTACAACCTTTCCTCCCTACTGAAAGTGCTTTACAACCCGAAGGCCTTCTTCACACACGCGGCATGGCTGCATCAGGGTTTCCCCCATTGTGCAATATTCCCCACTGCTGCCTCCCGTAGGAGTCTGGGCCGTGTCTCAGTCCCAGTGTGGCTGATCATCCTCTCAGAACAGCTAGGGATCGTCGCCTTGGTGAGCCATTACCTCACCAACTAGCTAATCCCACCTAGGTTCATCCAATCGCGGAAGGCCCGAAGGTCCCCTCCTTTCCCCCGTAGGGCGTATGCGGTATTAGCAGTCGTTTCCAACTGTTATCCCCCACGACTGGGCAGATCCCTAGGCATTACTCACCCGTCCGCCGCTCGCCACCTCAGGAGTAAACTCCCTTGTGCTGCCGCTCGACTTGCATGTGTTAGGCCTGCCGCCAGCGTTCAATCTGAGCCATGATCAAACTCTTCAATTAAAAGTTTTTTTGTTTAACTCGCGTTAAACGACTCAATGAATTCTGAATCGACTTAACTTAATAAGTCGTTGTACATATTGCTATGAACACTCATTCATTGATTTAAATTTTGATTACTCGCCAAACGGCAGAGTAATTTCGATTAACTCAACACCTGTGAGTGTCCACACAGATTTCTTGTTTAGATTGTTAAAGAGCATTTGACCACTCACTTCGCGTTACCGCTCAGCGGGTCAGGGCTGCGTATTCTACGCATTTCCCGTGTCGCGTCAAGGCGTTTTTGCAAACTTCTTGAAGCTTTCGAACCAAGTGCACATTTTGCATTCGATTCGCACTGTAACCGCAGTTGCTTTCGCTGTCTGCCGTGTCAGTGGATGCGCATTATAGGCAGCGAAAACTTTTGTGCAAGGGCTTTTTAAAAGAAAAAAGATCGCATGGCGATCTTTTCTACAATGGCGTTCTATTTACGCGCAATCTGCTGCTTAATTCAGCTTTTTCACGCCTTTATCGATAAAACCTTGGATCAGCGATACGGCTTTTGCGTCATCCCAATCGACAAATGATCGCACAAACGCGATCAATTGGCCGTTTTGATCGAGAATAAAGGTCGCGGGGATAGTATCTAATGGAAACACCTGCCCGAGGTTTTGCAGAGGATCATAGTAGGAATTAAAGTTTGCCATTCCTAATGAAGTTAAAAATGGCTGAACCTGCTGTTTGCCATCCGCATCGATAGAGATAGGTAATAGTGCAAACTCTTCCGCTTTAAACTTTGTAGCCAAACGTTCAATCGCAGGTAACTCTCTGACACAGGGAGGACACCAAGTCGCCCACATGTTCACCATCACGACTTTGCCTTTGTATTGGCTGAAATCGACAGCCTTGCCATCGACATCGCTAAAAGCAACGGGCTCGATAGGATAAGTCTTGGGTAAAACGTTAATCAGATCGACAGTCGACTCTATCGGCTTATTTGCCTGCTGCATGCCGGGGTACGCTTGGGCACCACCAGCAAAGGCAACAGACAGACTCGCAAGGATTGCAGCTAAGGCAAATGACTTCATTTATTATCACGCTTTAATAAAGCATCGAGCGCTTTTTGATCTTCGGCGCTGATCTCGGCCTCAGTGGCGCCACCGATACGTTGCTTGCGGATAAAGATGAAGCCAATGATCAGACCGAGCAGCAACAAACCCACTGGACCTAACCAAAGAATATAGGTTTTGGTTTCCATTTTAGGTTTGTAGAGAACGAACTCACCATAGCGGCTCGTCATAAACTCGATGATCTCATCATCGCCCTTGCCTTCATCAACCATCTTGTAGACTTCAAGACGCAGATCTCGGGCAACGGGTGAGTTCGAGTCGATCAGGTTTTGGTTTTGACATTGCGGACAACGCAGTTCATGGGCCAGCGATAAACCACGTTTTTGGTTTTCTGGCGATTTAAACTCGTAAGTATCGACGGGTGTCGCCATGGCCGTTGTTGCCATACTCAGCAACAGCACTAAACCACCGATGATTTTTGTCAGTGTTCTCACGCTGCACCATCCTTCGCCGCTTCAGCTTGTAGTTGTTGGATCATCGGGTACAAGGTCTCGCTCCATACGCGCTGGTCGATGGGACCGGCGTAACGGAAACGAATAATGCCTTTATGATCGACAATAAAGCTTTCTGGCGCACCATAAACCCCGAGGTCTAAGCCTAAACGGCCATCCTTATCGAAGATGTTGGTATGGTACGGATCGCCTTGACGTTTTAATTCTTCCAATGCGGGAATACGCTCGTCGCGGTAGTTAATCCCGTAGATAGGCAGAATATTTTGGCGTTTCAGCATGACTAAGAAAGGATGCTCATACTTACAAGATGGGCACCAAGTGGCCCATACGTTGAGTAGCGAGACTTTGCCTTTCAGTTGCTCATTGGTAATCATCTCGCTTGGTGTTTCGAGACGTTCCAGTTGGAAAGCCGGGATCGGCTTTCCTTCCAGAGCTGAATCCAGTTTCTGTGGATTTAAAAACAATCCTTTGTATAAAAATACCCCCATGCCAAGAAAGATGACTAATGGGATAAACAGAACCAACTTCTTCATATATTCCCCAACTATTGCGCGGTAGCTAATTTCGCTTTTTCAGCTTGTGGCTTAACCGTAGCCGCCACTTTTGAGCGATAGCGTTTATCCGATGCGGCAAAGAAACCACCGACCATCATGAATATTGCTCCAAACCATAACCAGCGAACAAATGGCTTGTAGTTCAAACGCACAGCAAACTCGGTGCTGCTGATTGGGTCGCCCATGGTGACATATAAGTCACGGAACAGACCCCAATCGATACCCGCTTCGGTCATGTCCATAGTACGCACATTGTATTGGCGACGATCAGGCTTGAGTAACGTCAGCAGTTTATCGCCTTTGTAGATCTCAATTTGACCTTGTTGCGCGGTGTAATTAGGACCGACGACGTTCTTAGTCTCGAGATACTTAAAGGTATAACCCGCAAGCTCTTGACTCACGCCTGGGCCCATACGCACACTCTTCTCAACCGAGTAGTTCGATACCATAGTGGCACCAATCACCGACACGGCAATACCTAAGTGGGCTAAGATCATCCCTAGTTCGCTGCGGCCCATACGTGCCACGCTCACTTCACCCTCTTTTGGCTTAACGATGTTGTACGCGGCTCTTGCCGTCGCTAACACAATCCAAGACGCGGCAGCGATACCACAGGCAACCCAAGCATTAAACGCACCATCAACAATAAATGGTGTCACGATACCAATCGCTGCAGAGACTAATGCTGGCACCAGTAATTGACGCTTGAGCTCACCGGCTTTGGATTTCTTCCAACGGATGATTGGACCGACACCCATAAAGCCAAACAGTACAAGGACGATAGGCACAAACACAGCGTTGAAGTATGGAGGTCCAACAGAAATCTTACCCATGCCTAAGGCATCGATCAGCAGTGGATATAGAGTTCCTAACAACACAGTACCCGCTGCAACCGTGAGTAACACGTTACAGACTAACAGCATGGTTTCTTTTGATTTCAGCTCGAAACGTGCAGGGCTGCTCATTTCACTGGCGCGGAAGGCGAACAGCGTGAGTGAACCACCAATCGCTAGACCCAGTAGTAACAGAATGAACATACCGCGGCTTGGATCGGCTGCAAACGAGTGTACTGAAGTCAATACACCAGAACGCACGATAAAGGTGCCGAGTAAGCTTAAAGAGAACGCGAAGATAGACAGTAATACGGTCCAGTTACGGAACGCACCACGTTTTTCGGTCACGATCAGTGAATGCACTAATGCTGTACCGACTAACCAAGGCATAAAGGAAGCGTTTTCTACGGGATCCCAGAACCACCAGCCGCCCCAGCCCAATTCGTAGTATGCCCACCAAGAACCTAATGCAATACCGCCTGTGAGGAAAATCCAAGCGGCTAAGGTCCAAGGACGTGACCAACGTGCCCAAGCAGAGTCAAGGTGACCACTCATGAGAGCGGCAATCGCAAACGCGAAGCTTACCGAGAAGCCCACATAACCTAAGTACAGCATAGGTGGATGGAAGATTAAGCCCACGTCCTGCAGCATTGGGTTTAAGTCACGACCTTCGGCTGGCATTGGGAATAGGCGTTCAAATGGGCTAGAGGTGAGTAGCATAAATAAGCTGAAGCCAATCACGATCAGCGCCAGTACCGCTAAAACCCTAGCGGTGAACACTTCTTCTAAGCCTTTACTGAATAAGGCAACCGAAGCCGCCCAGGTCGATAGCGCAAACACCCAGAACAGCAGTGACCCTTCATGACCGCCCCATACGGCCGCAATCTTAAAGAAGATAGGTAACTGGGAGTTCGAGTGATGTGCCACATAGGCAACGGAGAAGTCATCAACGGCGAAGCTGTAACCAAGAGATACTACGGATAAAGCGATAAAAAAGAACATTCCGTAGGTTAACGGCCAAGCATACCTCACTAGATATTGGTCTTTACGGGCAACACCTATAAGGGGAACGCTGACTAATAAGAAGGCGAATGCCACTCCTATAATCAGCGAAAAGTGTCCAAGTTCTGGGATCATGGGTTTTCCTCAGTCTCTAATAATATGTTGATTTAGAAAGACTCTAGACCAACGCACAACATGCTGTTCACACAAATGCACGAAATTTTGTTCATTTTAGTATTTGCTATTGTTCCTGTCTGCCTCTTTCATACAAAACTGGGTGACTTGTCTCATTCTCGATTTTTGTCGAAATGGAGCCATCACAGGCCTACAGTTTTGCATGTGACAGATAAATGAGCCTTAAGTTTCATACAAAATTTACCTGATGGATCAATTTGTGAACCAGTGCCCAACTCTCAGTTTTCACTGCGTTGAAGGTCTTATATTACTGTTCAATGAATAATCTTTACGTATAATCTTGCTTCCAAGCCGGCGGTAACAACCGCTTTTATGCAAACTAAAGTGAATATAGAAACAATGACGACATTTTGGATTTTTATTGCGCTTGTTGTGTTGGTCAGCTTAACGCTGATCTGGATCCCGCATTTCAGACAGCAAAAGTTGTTACGCACTGAAGAAGCCGGCGTTCGCAGACAAACTAACCTTGAATTGTTCAATGAACGTCTTGCCACTCTTGAGAAAGAACTCAATGAAGAACTGCTCGACCAAGCTGAATTTGATGCGCTGAAGAAAGAGCTAGAAATCAGCCTGCTCCAAGACATCAAACAAGCGAGCGATGATTCACTCGTCAACCAGATCAAACCTAAGAGCATTTTATGGCCATCGGTCATGTCGGTCTGCTTGATTGCGATTTCAGGTTACCTCTATCAGCACTTGGGTGCCTTTGAGAATATCGGCAACACTCAACCTGCTAACCCACATGCGGGTATGGACGCGGCGCAAATCATGGCGCAGCGCGTACAGATGATGGAAGCTCAAATACAAGCCGAACCTGAAAACAGCCAAGCTTGGTTCAGCCTAGGTCACGCTTATATCTCTGCTAACCAATTCGATAAAGCTGTAGCAGCCTTCGATAAGGTGATGGAATTAGTCGGTAAACACGCTGAATTAATTGGTCCAAAAGCAACAGCCTTGTACTATAAAGCGGGTCAGCAAATGACACCGCAAATTCAAGCCTTAATCGATGAATCTTTAGCATTAGATCCACAGGATCCATCAACCTTACTGCTCGTGGGTATGGATGCTTTCTTCACCGCTAACTATCAAAAAGCCATTGATTCATGGCAAACCATTCTCAATAGCGACCGCACCGATGTAGACCGTGCCGCGCTGATGAATGCCATTGAAACGGCAAACCTGCGTATGCAAGGCGAAACCGCTGGCATGCCAAACGATGATGTCCACAAGCAGGCAAAAGTTGCGACTAAGTCTGTAAGTATTGCGATTTCAATTTCACCTGAACTGGCCGCACAAGCTGGCCCTGATGACACTATCTTCGTCTTCGCCCGTGCTACTGAAGGTCCTAAAGTGCCATTAGCGGCAACTAAGGTGAGCGCAAAATCTTTACCGGTAACAGTAACGCTCGATGACAGCACGGGTATGGGTGGCGATGTGAAACTGAGCCAAACTGCGAGTGTTGAAGTGATTGCGGTGTTGTCTAAGCATGGCAATATCAAACCTCAAGCAGGTGATATTCAAGGCAAGGTCAGCAAAGTGAATGTGGGTGACACTGCAAGCTTAGTGTTAGATACCCAAGTGCAATAAATTATCCGCACCTAGCGCTAAGTTTCGGCTTAGCGCAGACATAAAAAAACCGGCTAATGCCGGTTTTTTTAACACTGCAAAAATTACTGAGCTTTAGACATAAACTCGATAGCTGCTTTGTAATCTTCGTCAGTACAATCAGTACACATACCACCTGGTGGCATTGCGTTTAAGCCAGTTTTTACACTGTGTAACAGAGTGTCCATACCTTTTGCTAAGCGTGGTTCCCACTCAGCAGCGTTGTGCGCCTTTGGAGCACCAGCAACACCCATGCTGTGGCATACGGTACATGCCTTGTTGAAAATAGCTTCAGCATCTTGAGCTGAAACGTTGACTGACATAGTCAAAGCAGCGACTGCAGTCATTGCTAACAGTTTTTTCATGTTCAATGTTCCTAATGCAAATACGTACAAAGCTCTCGCTGCCCTTTGAGGCAGACTCATTATAGCGAACTAAGATTACTACAAACTTCAATAAATCTCATCTTTTTGTGATTAGAATCTCAGCACAAATGATATAAGGCGACAAGCGTGACAAATTCGTTAATATATTAGCAAGTATTAAAAAAGTTCGATTAGTTCGAGAAATATTGCGGTTATTGGAACCACATCAAATTGCTGACATCTAGTATTAAGCAAGTGTAAACCCCGCAATATCGTTTGTGTTAGAATCACTTGTGTTTCCTTCCGGCTTGAGATAGAGGGTTCAGTGACAAATATAACTTCAGTAAACACACTGGTATCGGCGAGCAAGCTGACATGTATCCGCGAAGAACGCATCCTGTTTGATGAATTAAGTTTTGATATTAATGCTGGCGATATCGTCCAGATCGAAGGCCCAAATGGCGCCGGCAAAACCAGTTTATTACGTATATTGGCAGGCTTATCTCGTCCCTACGCTGGACAAACTTTTTATCTCAATGAAGATATTAACCGTTGCCGCGACGAATATAACGAAGACCTATTGTATTTAGGCCATCTTGCCGGGGTGAAATCCGAATTAACCGCTGAAGAAAACCTTAACTTCAATTTAAGAATCAGTGGCTATGATGATTTCGATACTTCCGCCATTCTCGCTAAAGTGAATTTAGCCGGGTTTGAGGAAGCTCTCGCCGGGCATTTATCCGCTGGTCAACACCGCCGTACAGCACTAGCCAGACTCTGGCACAATGACTGTAAAGTGTGGATCCTCGATGAGCCTTTTACCGCAATCGATAAAAGAGGTGTCGAAGAGCTTGAACAGTTATTTATTCAACATGCGGATAATGGTGGCTGCGTGATCCTCACCACTCACCAAGATATGGGCATTATCAAAGATGATAGGCTTCGTAAAATTCGTCTAGATTATCGCTTCGTATAAGGTTTGGCATAATGAAAAGAGGCATCAGCTTTACCCAAGCGTTTTTAACATTACTGCAGCGGGATCTAAAAATCGCCATTCGTCACCGCGGCGATATCTTTAATCCCTTGTTATTCTTCATCATGGTTGTGACTCTATTCCCTTTGGGAATTGGTCCTGAACCACAAATGCTAGCCCGTATTGCTCCTGGGATTATTTGGGTTGCGGCATTACTGGCGTCTATGCTTTCACTCGAGCGTCTATTTAAAGCCGACTTTAGCGATGGCAGCTTAGAGCAAATGCTACTCAGCCCACAGCCACTCTCGGTATTGGTATTGGCCAAAGTATTAGCCCACTGGCTACTGACTGGCGTGCCACTGATTATTATCGCGCCCTTGCTGGCGGTGCTGCTCAATTTAGACGCCAACAGTTATGGTGCGCTGATTGCAACACTCGCACTGGGCACACCAGTATTATCCCTCTTAGGCGCAATTGGTGTGGCCCTAACCGTGGGTCTGCGTAAAGGCGGCGTGTTACTGAGTCTGCTTATTTTACCACTTTATATTCCTGTGCTGATTTTCGCGACCAGCGCCATAGATGCTGCAGGAATGAATTTACCCTATGATGGTCAGCTCGCTATAATTGGCGCCATGTTGATCGGTTCGTTAACCTTAGCACCCTTTGCAATTGGTGCATCTCTGCGAGTGAGTACTAACTAAAATGTGGAAATGGTTACACCCTTACGCGGATCCTGAGCGCGCTTACAAATTATCAGGAACATTATTTCCATGGTTTGCCACCTTAGCCTGCCTTTTTATTGCCGTCGGCACGGTATGGGGATTAATGTTTGCTCCAACAGATTATCAACAGGGCGACAGCTACCGGATTATCTTTATCCATGTTCCAGCAGCCTCAATGTCAATGGCCGCCTACATGGGTATGGCGACAGCCGCATTTATCGGCCTCGTATGGCAAATTAAACTGGCTGATTGGGCCGCCGCATCCATTGCACCTATTGGTGCCGTGATTACCTTTATCGCCCTCTTTACTGGTGCGACTTGGGGTAAGCCCATGTGGGGGACTTGGTGGGTATGGGATGCGCGTCTAACGTCTGAATTAGTTCTGCTATTCCTCTACTTGGGCGTTATCTCGCTCTATGCTTCCTTCGAAGACAAAGTGCTGGCAGCACGTGCAGCAGGGATCTTAGCGATCGTCGGCGTGATCAACATTCCGATCATCAAATACTCGGTTGAATGGTGGAGCTCTCTGCATCAACCATCAACTATCAAAATTACCTCTAAATCGACTATGTCGAGCGAAATGTTATACCCACTTTTAATCAATATTTTAGGTTTCGGCCTTATGATAGGGGCTATCACAATTGTGAGATTTAGAGCAGAAATCTTAGCAAGAAACGGCATGCGCCCTTGGGTGCGTGAACTTGCTAAAGCTGAGGAGGTCAAATAATGCAATTCGATTCTATCAGTGATTTTTTCAACATGGGTGGCTATGCCTTTTATGTATGGCTTGCCTATGGCGTGACCTTCTTCTGTTTATCGACGCTGATCATCACTAGTGCGCGCCAAAAGCGCAAAGTACTGATTGAAATCGCGAAGAAGATGAACCGCGAAGAACGCCTTAAAGAGACTAGGAGTACCAAATCGTGAACCCAAGACGCAAAAAGAGACTGACGTTAGCTGTAGCATTAATCGGTGGCGTAGCCGCGATTGCTTCGCTTCTGCTGTATGCGCTGAACTCCAACTTAAACTTATTCTATACACCGTCGGAGATCGTACACGGTAAAACCGATACCGGTGTTAAACCCGAAGCGGGCCAACGTATTCGCGTAGGCGGTATGGTAACGGTTGGTTCTATGGTGCGCGATCCAAACAGCCTGCACGTGCAATTTGCCGTGCATGACTCATTAGGTGGCGAAATTCTCGTGACCTATGACGATCTGCTGCCGGATCTGTTCCGCGAAGGCCAAGGTATTGTGGCACAAGGTGTATTAGGTGAAGACGGCAAATTGGCCGCAACCGAAGTACTGGCTAAGCATGACGAAAACTACATGCCGCCAGAAGTGGCCGAAGCCATGGGCCAAAAACATGAAAAGTTAGATTACAGCCAGCAAAAATCGGCGGCGCAATAATCGCCATGCTGTAAATTTAGATAAACAAAGAGCCTCTTCGGAGGCTTTTTTATTGTCCATTCACAATTAACGGCTGAACTATACTCAAGACAGTTTTCCAGCAGGACGCTGTCTATGAATGTGATTAAGCCATTTAACAAAAGATGGCGACTGTTGCTACTCCTAATGCTCACCAGTCACCCGCTGATGCTCTACGCTGCTAAAGTGGTGGTTATCGAAAGTTACCATCAAGGCTATCAGTGGGATAAAGAATACTATCAAGCCATTACCGATAAACTGACACCACAACATCAAGTTAGCCACTTTGAGATGGACACTAAGCGCTTAGCTAAAGAGCGCTACGCCGAGCGTGCAGAACTCGCTTGGCAATTTATTGTGGAGCAACAACCACAACTTGTGATCCTTGCCGATGACAACGCCGTTCATTATCTCCATAAACGCCTCAATCACGGCCAAATTCCCGTGGTTTACCTCGAGGTGAATATGAATCCTCGGGAATACCATTTAAATGAACATAGACGCTTCACAGGCGTGCTAGAGCGCCCCTTACTCAAGCGTTCCTTACTCTTACTCGAGAGATTATTGCCACAAGCCAAGCATCGTAAAATCCTAGTGCTCTTCGATGGCAGCAATACTTCGAAAATCGCGGCCGAGTACATCAGTAAGCAACCATCAAGCATGTTAAGTGATATCGAAGTTCACATTCTCCAGCTAGCCCAATTAGCAGAGTGGCAACAACAAGTCAGAGCGGCAAAGGATAATGGTTATAGTGCAATTGTAGTGGCGCTGTATCACGCAGTCAGAGATGAACACGATCAATCAGTGGATGCCGATAACTTGCTCGAATGGATTGCTAACCACACGCCGGTGCCGAATTTCGGCTTTTGGGGATTTAGCATCTATGCCAATGGCAATCTAGGTGGCTATGTGCTCGATGGCTATCATCATGGCTCAATCGCTGCGGACATGGCCCTTAGAATACTCACAGGAGAAAAGCCTGAGAACATCTTCCCTATCACGGATGCTCTTGGCCAATATCGATTTAGCCGTGCAGCGATAAAGAAATGGCAACTCAAACTGCCAAAGGAAATTGAGAAACAAACGACTTGGGTTGATTAAAGAAGAAACGCTAAAAACAAAAAAACCGGGCTTAGAGCCCGGTTTTTCAATCTTTGTAACCTTAATTACTCAGCAGCTTCAACTTCAACAGCTTGAGCAGCTTCTGGACGACCTACTAGCTCGATGTAAGCCATTGGGGCTTTATCACCAGCACGTAAACCGCACTTAAGGATACGGGTGTAGCCACCAGGACGTTCCTGGTAACGTGGACCCAATTCAGTGAATAACTTACCTACGACTTCAGCGTCGCGAGTACGTGCAAACGCTAAACGACGGTTTGCAACGCTGTCACTCTTAGCAAGTGTTATCAGAGGCTCAACTACGCGACGCAGTTCTTTCGCTTTAGCTACGGTTGTCTTGATGATCTCATGACGAACCAGTGAGCTTGCCATGTTACGGAACATAGCTTGGCGGTGGCTGCTGTTGCGGTTAAGTTGACGACCACTCTTACGATGGCGCATGACCTAATCCTTATAACCTAAATCTGTACAAACCTGAGACTTATAGGTCGTCTGCTAAACTAGCTGGAGGCCAGTTTTCCAGACGCATACCTAACGACAGTCCGCGAGAAGCTAAAACGTCCTTAATTTCAGTAAGAGACTTCTTACCTAAGTTAGGGGTCTTCAGCAGCTCAACTTCAGTACGCTGTACCAGATCTCCGATGTAATGAATCGCTTCGGCTTTCAAACAGTTAGCCGAACGTACAGTTAGCTCTAAATCGTCGACAGGACGCAACAGAATCGGATCGAACTCCGGCTTCTCTTCTTTCATTTCTGGCTCAGTCACGTCGCGCAGCTCAACAAACGCATCCAGCTGTTCAGCTAAGATGGTTGCAGAACGACGGATAGCTTCCTCAGGATCGATAGTACCGTTAGTGGTCATATCGATAACGAGTTTATCCAAGTCAGTACGCTGTTCAACACGAGCTGCTTCTACATTGTAGGCAATACGTGCAACTGGCGAGAAAGAAGCATCAACCAGCAAACGGCCGATTGGGCGATCATCGTCTTCAGTCTGTGCACGAGCAGATGCTGGCACATAACCACGACCACGCTCAACGCGAATACGCATGCTGATATCATTGTTACCTGTTAAATGACAGATAACATGATCAGGATTCACGATAGTGACATCACCATCATGCGTGATATCTGCTGCGATGACAGGGCCTGCGCCGGACTTGCTTAATGTAAGCATAGCCTCGTCTTTACCCTCGATAGTCACTGCTAACCCTTTCAGGTTCAGCAAGATTTCAAGGATATCTTCTTGTACGCCTTCCTTACTGCTGTATTCGTGCAGTACGCCGTCAATCTCGACTTCGGTAACCGCGCAGCCGGGCATAGACGACAATAGGATGCGACGCAACGCGTTACCTAAAGTGTGGCCGAAACCACGCTCAAGCGGTTCCAAAGTAACCTTGGCACGTGTTGAGTTAACCTGCTCGATATCAACGAGACGCGGTTTAAGAAATTCTGTAACAGAACCCTGCATTGTGTCCTCTCTTGTTTGTTAGCCTTACTTAGAGTAAAGCTCGACGATCAGCTGTTCGTTAATTTCCGCAGACAAATCGCTACGTTCTGGAATACGCTTGAAAGCACCTTCCATTTTCGCGCTGTCGACTTCAACCCATGTAGGCTTCTCGCGTTGAGCAGCCACTTCTAAAGCCGCTTTGATACGAGCTTGAGTGCGTGACTTTTCACGGATGCTTACAACATCATTCGCAGACACTTTGAATGACGGAATGTTAACAACACGACCGTTAACCATAATTGATTTATGGCTTACTAGCTGACGTGATTCTGCACGAGTCGCACCGAAACCCATACGATAAACAACGTTATCTAAACGAGTTTCTAAAAGTTGCAACAGGTTCTCACCAGTGTTGCCTTTCAGACGTGCAGCCTCTTTGTAGTAGTTACGGAATTGCTTTTCTAACACACCGTAAATACGACGAACTTTTTGTTTTTCGCGTAACTGTAAACCGTACTCTGACAGACGTGGCTTACGAGCGCCATGCTGTCCTGGTGCAGATTCCAGTTTACACTTTGAATCGATTGCTCTCACACCGCTTTTTAAGAAAAGGTCAGTACCTTCTCGGCGGCTGAGCTTGAGCTTGGGACCCAAGTATCTTGCCATGATCTTTCTCCAACTATCCTAATGAAACGCGTTATACACGACGCTTTTTAGGAGGACGACAACCATTATGAGGGATCGGCGTCACATCGGTAATGTTGGTAATTTTATAACCAACAGCGTTCAGCGCACGAATGGCTGATTCACGACCTGGACCTGGACCCTTCACAAACACTTCAAGGTTTTTTAAACCGTAGTCTTGAGCAGCAGCACCTGCACGCTCAGCAGCTACCTGTGCAGCAAATGGCGTAGATTTACGTGAACCACGGAAACCTGAACCACCTGAAGTAGCCCATGACAACGCATTACCTTGACGATCTGTAATGGTGACAATTGTGTTGTTGAAAGAAGCATGGATATGAGCCATGCCATCTGCAACCTGTTTACGTACGCGCTTACGCGGAGAACGTGACGGAACTTTAGCCATTGTCTACCTTCCCGTTACTTCTTGATTGGTTTACGTGGACCTTTACGCGTACGCGCATTGGTCTTAGTACGTTGCCCACGAAGAGGCAGGCTACGACGATGGCGGAGACCACGATAGCAACCAAGGTCCATCAGACGCTTGATGTTCATGGAAATCTCACGACGTAAGTCACCTTCTACTAAGTATTTGGCAACTTCTTCGCGTAGGGTGTCGATTTGAGCTTCGCTCAATTCCTTGATCTTAGCAGTTTCAGCAATTGACGTAGCTGCGCAGATTGCTCTAGCGCGAGTACGGCCGATGCCGAAAATTGCAGTCAATGCGATGACTGTATGCTTTTGATCAGGAATGTTAATGCCAGCGATACGGGCCACTATGCACTCCTTAAGTTAAAGGCCAACTGCGAAAAGCCCGAAAGGATACTCGACAGTTGACAGATTTGCAAACAATATTTTGTTCAGCCCAAAACTGGGCTGAACAATCTTTCAATTAGCCTTGACGCTGTTTGTGTTTTGGTTCAACACAGATAACGCGTACAACGCCACTACGCTTGACGATCTTGCAGTTACGGCAGATCTTCTTCACGGAAGCTCGAACTTTCATTTCATCACTCCGTAAAGCTACTTAGCGACCAAAGCGATCTAAGTTCGCTTTGTTTACTAGGTTAGCTTTCTTCATCACAGACTCATACTGATGTGACATCATATGGGTCTGAACCTGAGCCATGAAGTCCATGATTACGACTACCATAATTAGTAGTGAAGTACCGCCAAAATAGAACTGTACTTTCCACGCAATTAACATGAACTCCGGAATTAAACAGATAAAGGTAATGTATAACGCGCCAGCTAATGTCAGGCGAGTCATTACTTTATCAATGTAACGCGAAGTCTGTTCTCCAGGACGGATCCCAGGGATGAATGCACCACTCTTCTTCAGGTTATCTGCTGTTTCACGTGGGTTAAATACCAACGCAGTATAGAAGAAACAGAAGAAGATAATCGCTGCTGCATACAATAATGAGTAAAGCGGTTGTCCTGGTGACACGGCCAGTGAAAAATCACTTAACCATGACATAGACTCATTTTGACCAAACCACTGAGCCAGTGTGCCTGGGAACAAAATGATGCTTGACGCAAAAATTGGAGGAATTACACCCGCCATGTTTATTTTCAGCGGCAAGTGAGTAGATTGCGCAGCGAATACCTTACGGCCTTGCTGGCGCTTAGCGTAGTTAACAACGATACGACGTTGACCACGTTCTACAAACACCACGAAATAAGTCACAGCAAAAATAATTACCGCGAGCAACAACAATACTAACACATTCAGGTCACCTTGACGCGCCTGCTCAGCCGTTTGGCCGATAGCGGAAGGTAATCCAGCAACAATACCTGCGAAAATTAAAATCGAGATACCGTTACCTATACCTCGTTCGGTAATTTGCTCACCTAGCCACATGAGGAACATGGTTCCTGTTACTAAGCTCACAACCGCAACAAAGTAGAAACCGAATCCAATGTTGACCACTAGGCCTGGGACTAAGTTTGGTAACCCTGTTGCAATACCGATCGACTGGAATGTACCCAGCACCAACGTACCCCAACGTGTGTACTGACTGATTTTTTTACGTCCAGACTCGCCTTCTTTTTTCAATTCAGCGAGTGCTGGATGCACCACAGTCAATAACTGCATGATAATCGATGCCGAAATGTACGGCATGATACCTAATGCAAAGATAGAAGCACGGGAAAGAGCACCACCCGAGAACATGTTAAACATGCCAAGGATGGTACCTTTTTGCTGAGCAAACAGCTCTGCTAATACAGCTGCGTCAATACCAGGAATTGGCACAAACGAACCGGCTCTAAAGACGATAATCGCACCAATCACGAACAGGAGGCGAGCTTTCAATTCAGAAAGTCCACCTTTCGCGCTTTTTAAATCAAGTCCTGGTTTTGCCATCGACGTATTATTCCTCGATCTTACCGCCAGCAGCTTCAATAGCTGCACGTGCACCTTTGGTTACCTTCAGACCTTTTACGGTCACTGGGCGCTCAATGGTACCTGAAAGAACGATTTTCGCAAACTGGATGTTGCGAGTAATAACGTTCGCATCTTTCAGAGCGTTTAAGTCGATAACATCACCGTTAACTTTAGCCAGTTCGAGTACACGAACTTCAGCTGTTACCATAGCGCGACGCGAGGTAAAACCAAATTTAGGTAAACGGATCTTAAGTGGCATTTGACCACCCTCGAAGCCTGGGCGTACACCGCCACCGCTACGAGATTTTTGGCCTTTGTGACCACGACCAGCAGTTTTACCTAAACCTGAACCCATACCACGGCCTACACGCTTTGGTGCATGCTTAGCGCCTGCAGCTGGAGATAGAGTATTTAAACGCATCTATTAATCCTCCACCTTAACCATGTAGTAGACCTTGTTGATCATACCGCGAACTGAAGGAGTATCTTCTAATTCAACAGTGTGACCAATGCGACGCAGACCAAGACCAGTTAAGGTCGCACGGTGCTTTGGTAAACGACCGATAGCACTTTTAGTCTGAGTAACTTTTACAGTTTTAGTTGCCATGGTGCATTACCCCCGAATTTCGTCAACATTCAGGCCACGCTTAGCTGCGATTTGCGAAGGTGACTTCATGTGCACCAGAGCATCTACAGTCGCGCGAACGATGTTGATCGGGTTAGTAGAACCGTATGCTTTTGACAGAACGTTATGAACGCCTGCTACTTCCAATACGGCACGCATTGCGCCACCGGCGATAATACCGGTACCCTGTGATGCTGGTTGCATGTATACACGTGAACCAGTATGACGACCTTTAACTGGGTGATGCAGAGTGCCTGCATTCAACTCAACGGTCACCATGTTACGACGGGCTTTTTCCATAGCTTTTTGAATCGCTGCTGGAACTTCGCGCGCTTTACCATAGCCATAGCCGACCTTACCGTTACCATCACCCACTACTGTTAGTGCAGTGAAGCTAAAGATACGACCGCCCTTAACTACTTTAGAAACACGATTAACTGCAATTAATTTCTCTTGCAGATCGTCTTTTTGCTGAGCTTCTAATTTAGCCATTTTTATAACCCCTTAGAACTGGAGGCCAGCTTCACGAGCAGCATCTGCCAGAGCAGCTACACGACCGTGATACTTGAAACCAGAACGATCGAACGCAACAGTAGTTACGCCTTTCTCGATCGCGCGTTCAGCAATAAATTTACCTACTGCTTTAGCCGCGTCTACGTTACCGGTACTCTTCAGTTGCTCTTTAACCGCTTTTTCCACGGTTGAAGCAGCTGCCACCACCTGAGCTTCAGGATTGATCACCTGAGCATAAATGTGACGCGGTGTACGATGTACAACCAGACGGTTCACGCCCAGCTCTTGGATCTTCTTACGAGCGCGAATAGCGCGACGTAAGCGAGATGTTTTCTTATCCATATCGCGTTACCTACTTCTTCTTAGCCTCTTTACGGCGTACTTCTTCGTCGTCATAGCGAACACCCTTGCCTTTGTATGGCTCTGGTGGACGGTATCCGCGAATCTCAGCAGCGACTTGGCCAATTAACTGCTTATCAACGCCACGTAGGACGATGTCAGTTTGGCTTGGACACTCTGCAGTAACGCCTGCGGGCAGTTTGTGTACTAACGGATGAGAGAAACCTAAAGTCAGGTCAATGTCAGAACCGACGAGCTTCGCACGGTAACCAACGCCAACTAACTTTAACTTACGCTCAAAACCTTGAGATACACCAACAACCATGTTGTTTACTAATGCACGTGTGGTTCCAGCCTGTGCCCAAGCGCCAACAGCGCCTTCAACAGGTAGGAACTTGATCACGCCATCTTCAATAACAACATTGACCGCATTGTTGATCACTCGAGTCAGACTTCCTTTCGCGCCTTTGACGGTCAGGGTCTGTTCGTTTAAGGTCACCTCTACGCCAGCTGGAATAGATACTGGTGCTTTTGCTACACGAGACATTCCTAGCTCCTTATGCTACGTAGCAGATAACCTCGCCACCCATGCCTGCAAGGCGGGCGGCACGATCAGTCATCAGGCCTTTAGAAGTGGACACAATTGCGACACCCAGTCCGCCCATCACTTTTGGTAACTCGTTTTTACCTTTGTAAATACGAAGACCAGGACGGCTTACGCGCTGGATAGTCTCAACGACTGGTTGGCCTTGGAAATACTTTAAAGTGATTTCCAGTTCAGGCTTGGCTTCATCTGCTACGGCGTAATCAGCGATGTAACCTTCTTCTTTAAGCAGTTTCGCAATAGCGACTTTCAGCTTAGCAGAAGGCATCTTCACAGATACTTTGTTAGCAGCTTGGCCGTTACGAATACGGGTTAACATATCCGCAATAGGATCTTGCATGCTCATATTAGCTTACTCCGTGACAAGTGCTTACCAGCTAGCCTTACGCAGGCCAGGAACTTCACCACGCATGGTTGCTTCACGTAACTTGATACGGCTTAAACCGAACTTACGCAGGAAACCATGTGGGCGACCAGTTTGATTACAACGATTGCGTTGACGCGATGCGCTGGAATCACGTGGTAGAGCTTGCAGCTTTAATACTGCGTCCCAACGGTCTTCGTCAGAAGAAGCTGGATTTGCAATAATTGCTTTCAGAGCAGCGCGCTTTTCAGCGAACTTAGCTACGAGCTGTGCACGCTTTGCTTCACGTGCTTTCATTGATGTTTTTGCCATTACGCTACCCTTATTTCTTGAATGGGAAGTTAAAAGCGTCTAACAAAGCACGACCTTCTTCGTCAGAATTCGCAGAGGTAGTGATAACAATATCCATACCGCGAATTTTATCGATTTTATCGTAATCGATTTCTGGGAAAATGATCTGCTCACGCACGCCCATTGCGTAGTTACCACGGCCGTCGAACGCTTTAGCGCTCAGACCACGGAAGTCACGAATACGTGGGATTGCGATGTCAACTAAACGCTCTAAGAATTCCCACATACGCTCACCGCGCAGGGTCACTTTACAGCCAATAGGGTAGCCTTCACGGATTTTAAAACCAGCAACTGATTTACGAGCAACAGTCACTACTGGTTTTTGACCAGCGATTGCAGTCATGTCACGAACAGCATGTTCCATAACTTTTTTGTCTGCAACGGCTTCGCCAACACCCATGTTCAGGGTGATTTTCTCAATCCGAGGGACTTGCATGACACTGGTATAACCGAACTTTTTAGTCAGTTCAGCGACAACAGTCTCTTGATATTTATCATGCAGTTTCGCCATCGTTTACTCCAGTTACTTAACGAGTTCACTGTTCGATTTAAAGAAACGAACTTTTTTGCCGTCTTCAAATCGGAAACCAACACGATCCGCCTTGCCAGTGACAGGGTTAAAGATCGCAACATTTGATGCTTGAATCGGTGCTTCTTTCTCAACAATACCACCGGCTACACCCAGTTGTGGGTTTGGCTTTTGGTGTTTCTTGACAAGATTGATGCCTTCAACAATTAACTTACCAGTAGGTAATACTTGAGCAACTTTAGCGCGTTTGCCCTTGTCTTTACCTGCTAATACGATTACTTCGTCTTGACGACGGATTTTAGCTGCCATTTTGAAGCTCCTTACAGTACTTCTGGTGCCAGCGAGACAATCTTCATGAACTGCTCAGAGCGCAATTCACGTGTCACTGGTCCAAAGATACGAGTGCCAATCGGCTGCAGGTTGTTGTTCAGAAGAACTGCTGCATTCCGATCGAAGCGAATGACAGAACCGTCTGGACGACGTACGCCTTTCTTAGTACGGACTACCACCGCGTTATACACATCACCTTTCTTCGCTTTAGCGCGAGGAATTGCTTCTTTAACAGAAACCTTGATGATGTCGCCGATACCGGCATAACGACGATGAGAGCCACCCAAGACCTTAATACACTGAACTCTGCGTGCGCCGCTGTTACATGCGACGTCAAGAGTCGATTGCATTTGGATCATTTTAAGTGCTCCGCTATCGTTACTACACAATTCCCACAATTGGGACTATAAACACCATTTTTGCTTTGAATTTAGTCAAAAATGGCGCGCAAATATAACACCATAAATATGGAATGTATAGTATTAAAAAACAAACGGCCCCAAATACTGGAGCCGTTTACCTAAATACCTAATATAATTAGGCCTTTGATACTACTTCAACCAGAGTCCAAGATTTAGTCTTAGACAGAGGACGACATTCGCGGATCGCTACTACATCGCCTTCGTTGCACTGATTAGCTTCATCGTGTGCATGGATCTTAGTCGTACGCTTAATGTACTTCCCATAGATTGGGTGTTTCACTTGGCGTTCGATAGCTACAGTAATGGTTTTATCCATTTTGTTGCTTGTCACACGACCTTGCAAAGTACGGATTTTATCAGACATTATGCACCCGCCTTAGAAGTAATAATGGTCTTAACGCGCGCAATGTTACGGCGCACTAATTTCAGTTGATGAGTCTGAGTCAACTGACCAGTGGCGTGTTGCATACGCAGGTTGAACTGCTCACGCAGCAGACCAAGTAGTTCAGCGTTCAGTTCTTCAACGCTCTTTTCTCTTAGTTCGCTCGCTTTCATTACATCACCGTCTTAGTTACGAAGGTAGTCTTAATTGGAAGCTTGGCAGCAGCTAAAGCAAACGCTTCACGAGCGATCACTTCAGAAACACCATTCATCTCATAAAGAACCTTACCAGGTTGAATCTGACATACCCAGTATTCAACGTTACCTTTACCTTTACCCATACGCACTTCAAGAGGCTTAGAGGTAATTGGTTTGTCCGGGAAAACTCGAATCCAAATTTGTCCCTGACGCTTAATGTGACGTGTCATGGCACGACGTGCAGATTCGATCTGACGAGCAGTTAAACGACCACGGCCGACTGCTTTCAGACCAAAAGTACCAAAGCTAACTTCGGTACCGTTCGCTAGACCGCGGTTGCGGCCTTTGAACATCTTGCGAAACTTCATACGTTTAGGTTGCAGCATTGCCGGCTCTCCTATTTACCACGAGGCTTGCGCTTAGGTTGCTGCTGTTTCGGCTCTTCAATCTGTGGCAGCATTCCGTCCAGAACTTCACCTTTGAAGATCCAAACTTTAATACCAATCACACCGTATTGAGTGTGACTTTCAGAGGTTGAATAGTCGATATCAGCACGCAGTGTATGCAAAGGTACACGACCTTCACGGTACCACTCAGAGCGCGCAATCTCAGCACCGCCTAAACGGCCACTAACTTCAACTTTGATACCTTGAGCACCAATACGCATTGCGTTTTGTACTGCACGCTTCATAGCGCGACGGAACATAACACGACGCTCTAATTGCTGTGCAATTGAGTCAGCAACTAACTTGGCATCTAGCTCAGGTTTACGGATCTCAGCGATGTTAATTTGAGCAGGAGTGCCAGCCAGTTTTGAAACTGCAGCACGTAATACTTCAACGTCTTCACCTTTCTTACCGATCACAACGCCTGGACGGGCAGTGTGAATAGTAACGCGGATGCTTTTCGCTGGGCGTTCGATAACAATCTTAGATACTGATGCAGCTTGCAGTTTGTCTGCAAGATACTTACGCACTTCCCAGTCGCTGTTCAGGTTATTTGCATAATCTGACTTATCTGCGTACCAGGTAGAGATCCAAGGCTTGGTGATACCCAGACGGATACCATTAGGATGTACTTTCTGTCCCATTGCTCTCTCCTAGCGATCTGATACAACCACAGTGATGTGGCTGGTACGCTTCATGATACGATCAGCGCGGCCTTTAGCACGTGGCATGATACGCTTCATAGTTGGACCCTCGTCAACGAAGACGGCGCCTACTTTTAGCTCATCAATGTCAGCGCCTTCGTTGTGTTCGGCGTTTGCGATAGCTGAGTCAAGTACTTTTTTAACCAGTACGGCGGCTTTCTTTGGGCTGAAAGTCAGAATTTCGAGGGCCTTAGCAACAGGCAAACCACGAATTTGATCAGCAACTAGACGAGCCTTCTGCGCAGACGTACGGGCAAAACGATGTTTAGCTAAAACTTCCATCTTATTCCTCCCGTATTAACGCTTCTTCGCTTTCTTATCAGCAGCATGGCCGCGATAAGTGCGAGTTGGTGAGAATTCACCAAGTTTGTGGCCGATCATTTCGTCAGTTACGAACACAGGAACGTGCTGACGACCATTATGGACAGCGATGGTCAAACCAATCATATTTGGAATGATCATAGAGCGACGTGACCAAGTCTTAATAGGCTTCTTGTCACCTGCTTCCATCGCTTTCTCTACCTTCTTCAGCAAGTGCAGGTCAATGAAGGGACCTTTCTTGAGAGAACGTGGCATGGCGAATCCTCTTACTATTTATTACGACGACGTACGATGTACTTGTCAGTGCGCTTGTTACTACGAGTCTTATAACCCTTAGTTGGCACACCCCATGGAGTCACTGGGTGACGACCACCAGAAGTACGGCCTTCACCACCACCGTGTGGATGGTCTACCGGGTTCATTGCAACACCGCGAACTGTTGGGCGAACGCCTCTCCAGCGCTTAGCACCTGCTTTACCTAACTGGCGTAGCATGTGTTCGGCATTACCAACTTCACCAAATGTTGCGCGGCAATCAACTGGCACTTTGCGCATTTCGCCAGAGCGAAGACGTAAAGTGGCATATGCGCCATCACGAGCAACAACTTGTACATAAGCACCCGCTGAACGCGCGATCTGAGCACCTTTACCAGGCTTCATTTCTACAGCGTGCACAACAGAACCTACTGGAATGTTGCGCAGTGGCATTGCGTTACCGGTTTTGATTTCGGCTTCAACACCAGACTGGATCTTGTCGCCAGCTTGCATGCCTTTAGCAGCAAGGATGTAACGACGCTCACCATCCGCATACAGTACTAACGCGATGTGCGCAGTACGGTTTGGATCGTATTCCAGACGCTCAATTTTTGCAGGGATACCGTCTTTATCGCGTTTGAAGTCGATTAAACGATAGTGCTGCTTGTGACCGCCACCAACGTGACGAACAGTGATACGGCCAGTGTTGTTACGGCCACCACTTTTAGATTTTTTCGCCAACAGGCCAGCAAAAGGTTTACCCTTGTGCAGGTCAGAGTTCACCACTTTAACAACGTGGCGACGACCTGGAGAGGTTGGCTTACACTTAATAACTGCCATGATAATTCTCCTTTGCTTACTCAGCGCCGCCGACGAAATCGATGTCAGCACCAGCAGCTAAAGTCACGTAGGCTTTTTTCCAATCGCTACGACGGCCAGCACGGCCACCAGTACGTTTAGTTTTGCCTTTGCTCACTAAAGTGCGAACTGATTCGACTTCAACTTCAAATAGCTTAGCAACAGCAGCTTTGATTTCAGCTTTAGTTGCATCGATAGCTACGCGGAAAACAACAGTGTTGTGCTTCTCAGCATTCACAGTGCTCTTTTCAGAGATGTGAGGTGCAAGAATTACTTTTAGCAAACGTTCTTCGCGGATCATCATGCTAGCATCTCCTCGATTTGCTTAACTGCATCAGCAGTCACAAGCACTGTGTTGAACGCGATCAGACTTACTGGGTCTAGACCTGCAACGTCACGAACGTCAACCTTGTACAGGTTGCGAGCTGCTAAGAATAAATTCTCGTCAACTTCTGAAGTCACAATTAACACGTCTTCTAAGTTCATTGCTTTCAATTTAGCTTTCAGCTCTTTAGTTTTAGGAGCTTCAACGCTGAATGATTCAACAACAACCAGACGGTCTTGACGTACCAGCTCAGACAGAATGCTTTTCAGCGCGCCGCGGTACATCTTCTTGTTAACTTTTTGGCTGTGATCTTGAGTTTTAGCAGCGAAAGTTACGCCACCGCCACGCCAGATTGGGCCCTTAACACCACCCGCACGAGCGCGGCCAGTGCCTTTTTGGCGCCATGGCTTTTTGCCAGAGCCAGTTACTTCCGCACGAGTCTTTTGAGCACGAGTGCCCTGACGTGCGTTTGCAGCGTATGCTACAACTACCTGATGAACCAGTGCCTCGTTAAAGTCACGGCCGAAGGTAGTTTCGGAAACTTCAAGAGCGCTTTGCGCGTCTTTCAATACCAATTCCATTACTATCTCCTCAGACCTTAAGCTTTAACTGCAGGCTTGATGATCAGGTCGCCGTTAGTTGCGCCCGGAACAGCACCTTTAACCAGTAGCAGGTTACGTTCAACATCTACACGTACAACGTCTAGATTTTGAGTAGTAACACGCTCGGCACCCATGTGGCCTGACATTTTCTTGCCTTTAAATACGCGACCAGGCGTTTGGTTCTGACCGATAGAACCGTTCGAACGGTGCGACAAAGAGTTACCGTGAGTCATATCTTGAGTACGGAAGTTCCAACGCTTAACGCCGCCTTGGAAGCCTTTACCTTTAGATTGACCAGTAACGTCAACTTTCGCTACATCAGCGAAGATACCTACATTTAGCTCAGCACCAACTTCAATGCCTTCGCCTTCACCGTCTGCCAGACGCAATTCCCACAGTCCACGACCGGCTTCAACACCGCTCTTGGCAAAGTGACCTGCTTCTGGTTTAGTGATGCGATTGGCTTTTTTGGTACCAGTAGTAACTTGAAGAGCACGGTAACCGTCAGTTTCTAAAGTTTTCACTTGAGTAACACGGTTGCCAGCAACTTCAATTACTGTAACAGGTATAGAAACACCATCTTCAGTGAAGATGCGAGTCATACCAACTTTACGACCAATAAGACCGATAGCCATCTCTCAAACCTCTTCTAAGGATCTCAATTAACCCAAGCTAATCTGTACGTCGACACCAGCCGCAAGATCTAAACGCATTAGAGCGTCTACAGTCTTTTCAGTTGGCTCTACGATGTCAACCAGGCGCTTGTGAGTACGTAATTCGTACTGGTCACGAGCATCTTTATTAACGTGCGGAGAGATCAAAACGGTATAACGCTCTTTGCGCGTAGGTAGTGGAATTGGACCACGTACTTGGGCGCCTGTACGCTTAGCAGTTTCAACGATTTCCGCTGTAGACTGATCAATTAAGCGATGATCAAATCCTTTTAAGCGGATACGGATTCTTTGGTTCTGCATTGACCAGAGCTCCTAAAATGGACACATAAAAAATCACCCTCTAGCTTCTTCCTTACTGGAAAAGCAGAGCGAGATGATTTAACCGTTCGACTCCCAATCGGAGCCGCTATGATAATGACAAGTTCATTGACTCATCATTTAATTCGCTAACCTAGGTTAACGAGGGGGCCATTATACTTATCTAAAATTAGATTTCAAGCCCGCTGTGTAAATAGTCATCAAAAAGACTATTCAACTTCAGAGTGGCGAGCATTTTACACAAATTTCAGAATAACACCAGCCCAAAATAAAAAAGGAAGCCGAAGCTTCCTTTTTCAGTACTATAACTAGTTCGCGATTAAGCGAAAATCTTAGCTACAACACCAGCGCCTACTGTACGGCCACCTTCACGGATTGCGAAGCGTAAACCTTCGTCCATCGCGATTGGGCAGATCAGAGTCACTTTCATCTTGATGTTGTCGCCTGGCATTACCATCTCTACGCCTTCTGGCAGTTCGATAGTACCTGTCACGTCAGTTGTACGGAAGTAGAACTGTGGACGGTAGCCTTTGAAGAATGGAGTGTGACGACCACCTTCTTCTTTTGACAGAACGTAAACTTCTGATTCAAAAGTAGTGTGTGGGTTGATTGAACCTGGCTTAGATAATACTTGACCACGTTCTACGTCATCACGCTTAGTACCACGTAACAGGATACCACAGTTCTCACCTGCACGACCTTCGTCAAGCAGCTTACGGAACATTTCAACACCAGTACAGGTTGTCTTAGTGGTTGCACGGATACCAACGATTTCTACTTCGTCACCAACACGTACGATACCACGCTCAACACGACCTGTTACTACTGTACCACGGCCAGAGATTGAGAATACGTCTTCGATTGGCATCAGGAATGGCTTATCGATATCACGCTCTGGTTCTGGAATGTAAGAATCCAGTGCAGCGGCTAATTCGATGATCTTAGCTTCCCACTCTGGCTCGCCTTCAAGGGCTTTCAGAGCAGAACCTTGGATAACTGGTAAGTCATCACCTGGGAAGTCGTATTCTGATAACAGTTCACGTACTTCCATTTCTACTAATTCTA
Organism: Shewanella sp. GD04112; assembly: GCF_029835735.1. Classification (NCBI taxonomy): domain Bacteria; kingdom Pseudomonadati; phylum Pseudomonadota; class Gammaproteobacteria; order Alteromonadales; family Shewanellaceae; genus Shewanella; species Shewanella sp. GD04112. Next base: position 236,560 of record NZ_JAOEAL010000001.1, on the reverse strand, counting down.
ACAGTTCAGCATCGTCAACCATGTCACATTTGTTCATGAATACGATGATGAATGGTACGCCTACTTGGCGAGACAGCAGGATGTGCTCACGAGTTTGTGGCATTGGACCGTCAGTAGAAGCTACTACCAGGATAGCGCCGTCCATCTGTGCAGCACCAGTGATCATGTTTTTAACATAGTCAGCGTGGCCTGGGCAGTCTACGTGTGCGTAGTGGCGAGTTGGTGTATCGTATTCGATGTGAGAGGTATTGATGGTAATACCGCGCTCACGCTCTTCTGGAGCGTTATCGATTTGAGAGAAGTCTTTAGCTTCACCACCGTAGGTCTTAGCCAGTACGTGAGAGATAGCTGCAGTCAGAGTGGTTTTACCATGGTCAACGTGACCGATGGTGCCCACGTTAACGTGAGGCTTATTACGTTCAAATTTAGCTTTTGCCACGATATATTCCTTTCTTTTCAGAATAATCCTGTATCAACAGGACCATATTACATTTATGTCGTAACTTAAAATTAGCTACGAGATTCAATAATCGCTTTCGCAATGTTTTGCGGTGCATCAGTGTACTTCAAGAACTCCATGGAGTAGGAAGCACGACCCTGAGTCGCAGAACGCAAATCAGTTGCATAACCAAACATTTCAGAAAGAGGCACTACAGCATGGACTATTTTGATGCCACCGAAGCCATCATCCATACCTTCAATCAAACCACGACGACGGTTTAAGTCACCAACCACATCGCCCATGTAGTTCTCAGGAGTAGTTACTTCTACTTTCATGCAAGGCTCGAGCAACACAGGATTCGCTTCGAGCGCACCCTTTTTGAAGCCCATAGAACCCGCAATTTTGAACGCCATTTCATTCGAGTCCACATCGTGATATGAACCGTCGAACAGAGTGACCTTCACGTCCAACACAGGGAAGCCGGCGAGAACACCGTTCTTCATCTGCTCTTGGATACCTTTATCAACCGCAGGAATGAATTCACGTGGAACCACACCCCCAACGATCGCGTTGATAAATTCGTAACCAGCGCCTTCTTCATTAGGCTCTAGTTTTAACCAAACATGACCGAATTGTCCACGGCCACCTGATTGGCGTACAAATTTACCTTCAGCCTCGACTGATGCGCGAATGGTTTCGCGGTAGGCCACTTGTGGCTTACCAACGTTACACTCAACACCAAATTCGCGACGCATACGGTCAACGATAATGTCTAAGTGTAACTCACCCATTCCAGAAATCAGTGTTTGTGATGATTCTTCGTCAGTCTCAACCCGGAAAGATGGATCTTCTGCTGCAAGTTTTTGCAGCGCGATACCCATTTTATCTTGGTCCGCTTTAGACTTAGGCTCAACGGCAATGGTAATTACTGGCTCAGGGAACTCCATGCGTTCCAAGATCACCTTATGATCAGGATCACAAAGTGTATCACCCGTGGTGACTTCTTTCAGACCGATAGCCGCAGCGATATCACCTGCACGTACTTCTTTCAGTTCGGTACGGTCGTTAGCGTGCATTTGCACGATACGGCCGATACGTTCACGCTTCTGTTTAACAGAGTTATAAACGCCTGAACCTGATTCGAGTACGCCAGAGTACACGCGAATAAAGGTCAAAGTGCCCACGAACGGGTCTGTAGCAATCTTAAATGCCAACGCAGCAAAGGGGGCATTGTCATCTGATGGGCGCTCAACTTCTTGCTCATCGTCATCAATGCCCTTAATTGGAGGCACATCAACAGGAGCTGGCAAGAATTCCACAACCGCATCAAGAACCGCTTGAACGCCTTTGTTCTTAAATGCAGAACCACAGGTCGCTAAAACGATTTCATTATTAATAGTACGCTGACGCAGTGCCTTTTTGATCTCGTCTTCTGACAGTGTGCCTTCTTCAAGGTACTTGTCCATCAGTTCATCCGAGGCCTCGGCTGCTGCCTCAACCAGATACTCATGCATTTCAGCCGCTTTATCGGCTAACTCAGCAGGGATCTCTTCATAAGAGAAAGTCATACCCTGGTCCGCTTCGTTCCAGTTAATGGCTTTCATCTTGATTAAGTCGATCACGCCAGTGAAGTTTTCTTCTGCACCGATATTCAGTTGAATAGGCACACAAGTCGCTCCTAGGCGAGTTCTGATTTGCTTCACTACACGTTCAAAGTCCGCACCTGCGCGGTCCATCTTGTTAACAAACACTAAGCGTGGAACGCGGTATTTGTCAGCTTGACGCCAAACGGTTTCTGATTGAGGTTCAACACCTGAAGAACCACAGAAAACCACGACAGCGCCGTCGAGAACGCGCAAAGAACGTTCAACTTCAATAGTGAAGTCAACGTGACCAGGGGTATCGATGATATTGATGCGGTGTTCAGTGAATTGAGCATCCATACCACGCCAGAATGTAGTTACAGCAGCCGAGGTGATAGTAATACCACGCTCTTGCTCTTGTACCATCCAGTCAGTGGTCGCGGCGCCGTCATGCACCTCACCGATTTTATGAGACAAACCGGTATAGAACAGAACACGTTCTGTTGTGGTGGTTTTACCTGCGTCCACATGAGCACAAATACCGATATTACGATAACGCTCAATTGGGGTTGTACGAGCCACTATTATACCCTCTCCACCAAGACAGGTGCCTTGGCAATATCAACAACAATGGTGTGGGCCTAAGCCCACACCATCAGATTACCAACGGTAATGAGCAAAGGCCTTGTTAGCTTCAGCCATGCGGTGCACGTCTTCACGCTTCTTAACAGCAGTACCTTTGTTTTCAGACGCATCTAGCATTTCACCTGCTAGACGTAAAGCCATAGATTTTTCACCACGCTTACGAGCAGCTTCAACTAACCAGCGCATCGCCAGTGCGTTACGACGCACAGGACGAACTTCACATGGTACCTGGTAAGTAGAACCACCAACGCGACGAGATTTAACTTCGACTGATGGGCGTACGTTGTCCAGGGCTGCTTCAAGAACGTCTAAATGGTTAGCGCCTTTCTTTTCAGCGATAACATCTAGCGCCTTGTAAATGATTTTTTCTGCAGTCGACTTTTTGCCGTCTTGCATAATGACGTTGATGAACTTAGCCAGCAACTCACTGTGAAACTTTGGATCTGGTAGGATTTTACGTTGTCCTACAACGCGACGTCTTGGCATAACAATTCTCCGTATGCTTCAGGGATTTCCAAAACTGGAATTCTCAAAATAAAACTAGCTTGGCCTTACTTAACGGATTGCGTTAAGACTTAGGACGCTTAGCACCGTACTTAGAACGACCTTGGCGACGAGTGTTCACGCCAGCACAGTCTAGGGCGCCACGAACAGTGTGATAGCGCACACCTGGTAAGTCTTTAACACGACCACCACGGATTAAGATCACGCTGTGTTCCTGCAGGTTGTGGCCTTCACCGCCGATGTACGAAGTAACTTCGAAACCGTTAGTTAAGCGCACACGAGCTACTTTACGTAGTGCAGAGTTAGGTTTTTTAGGGGTAGTAGTGTACACACGTGTACATACACCACGTTTTTGTGGGCACGCGTTCAACGCAGGCACGTTAGTCTTGTCGACTTTAGGTGCGCGTGGCTTACGTACCAACTGGTTTACAGTTGCCATGTATAGCTCCGAAACAGTTGAATCAAACTCAACGATAAGGTGTGAAAAATCTATATCCCACAATGGTGGGACGCGGAATTTTAGAAAGGTAATGCCTGACTGTCAAGAAATAGCCAACTTTTGCGGCATTTTACAATAAAAAAGGCGCCATCGGCGCCTTTTTGTTACAAACTGATTACTTAATCTTGGCTACCAGCCAGGTTTAAGAGGTCTGCAAGGTTTTGTTCCGCTTCACTTGCAGTGATCTTATTCACTACAACTGGCTCGTCTTTCTTAGCACGGGCATCGTTACGGGTCTTGTGATAAGCATAACCAGTACCGGCTGGGATCAGACGGCCAACGATTACGTTTTCTTTCAGACCACGTAAGTTATCAGACTTACCACCTACGGCAGCTTCTGTCAGTACGCGAGTGGTTTCTTGGAACGATGCTGCAGAGATAAACGATTCTGTTGCCAGAGACGCTTTGGTAATACCCAACAGTTCACGTTCGAAGGTCGCAGGCACTTTGCCTTGTTCGATCAGGTCGCGGTTAGCGATCTTCACGCGAGACACTTCAACTTGTTCGCCTTCTAAGAACTCACTGTCACCCGCAGAGGTGATCACGCACTTACGCAGCATTTGACGGATGATCACTTCGATATGCTTATCGTTGATCTTCACGCCTTGTAGACGGTATACGTCTTGTACTTCGTTCACAATGTAGTTTGCTACGTTGTGGATGCCACGTAGACGCAGAATGTCGTGCGCTGCTTCTGGACCGTCTGCAATAACTTCACCACGTTCGACTTTTTCACCTTCGAACACGTTTAAGTTACGCCATTTCGGGATCATCTCTTCGTACTGTTCACCGCCATCCGCTGGTGTAATCACCAGACGACGCTTGCCTTTGGTCTCTTTACCAAACGAGATGGTACCAGAGATTTCCGCCAGAATAGCTGGCTCTTTTGGCTTACGAGCTTCGAACAGGTCAGCAACGCGTGGTAGACCACCCGTGATGTCGCGTGTTTTAGACGATTCTTGTGGAATACGTGCTAACGCGTCACCCACGGCGATTTGCGCGTTGTCGTCGAGGTTAACGATCGCACTGCCTGGTAAGAAGTATTGTGCAGGTACTTCAGTACCTGGGATCATCAGGTCGCTACCGTCGGCACCAACCAGACGGATCATTGGGCGCATTTCTTTACCCGCTGAACCACGTTGACCCACGTCGAGGATCACGATTGAAGACAGACCAGTCAGTTCGTCTGTTTGACGAGTCATGGTCACGCCGTCGATCATGTCAACGAACTTAATACTACCCGCCACTTCAGTGATGATTGGGTGAGTATGTGGATCCCAGTTAGCGATGATATCGCCCGCTTCTACCGCAGCTTCTTCTAACTTCTCGAGCACAGTACCGTAAGGCACTTTATAACGCTCTTTCTCACGACCTAATTCGTCGATGATCGCCAGTTCAGAAGAACGAGAAACGATAACCAGCTTGCCGTCAGTGTTAGTTACGTACTTAGCGTTGTGCAGTTTCAACGAACCAGAGTTCTTCACTTGAACGTTGTTTTCTGCAGACGCTCTCGATGCCGCACCACCGATGTGGAACGTACGCATCGTTAACTGTGTACCTGGTTCACCGATTGATTGCGCCGCGACAACACCAATGGCTTCGCCGTGGTTAATCAGGTGACCACGGGCTAAGTCACGGCCATAACATGCCGCACACACACCGAAGTCGGTATCACAGGTAATTACTGAACGTACAATCACTTCGTCGATTGAGTGTTCTTCTAACTTGTCACACCATGCTTCATCGAGCAGAGTGTTACGTGGCGCAAGCACATCTTCAGCACCTGGGTACAGAACATCAACCGCAACCACACGACCCAGTACGCGTTCACGTAATGGCTCAACAACGTCACCACCTTCGATCAGCGGCTTCATTGTCAGACCTTCGTGAGTACCACAATCGTCTTCGATGACCACTAAGTCTTGAGCAACGTCAACCAGACGACGAGTCAGGTAACCCGAGTTCGCTGTCTTCAATGCGGTATCGGCAAGACCTTTACGCGCACCGTGGGTTGAGATGAAGTACTGAAGAACGTTCAGACCTTCACGGAAGTTCGCTACGATTGGGGTTTCGATGATCGAACCGTCTGGTTTCGCCATCAGACCACGCATACCCGCTAACTGACGGATCTGTGCGGCACTACCACGAGCGCCCGAGTCGGCCATCATGTAAATGCTGTTGAACGAAGCTTGTTTCTCTTCAACGCCATCACGGTTAATCACTGTCTCAGTTGACAGGTTTTCCATCATCGCTTTAGAAACTTTTTCGTTCGCACTTGCCCAGATGTCGATGACTTTGTTGTAACGCTCACCCGCGGTTACCAGACCTGATTGGAACTGCTCTTGAATTTCAAGCACTTCTGCTTCAGCGTCAGCAACTAAGGTGTACTTCTCAGCTGGGATCACCATGTCGTCGATACCGACAGATGCACCAGAGATAGTGGCGTAACGGAAACCTGTGTACATCAGTTGGTCAGCGAAGATAACAGTATCTTTCAGACCTAATTGACGGTAACAAGTGTTCAATAGTTTAGAAATCTGCTTTTTGCCCATGTTCTGGTTAACCAGATCAAATGACAAACCTGCTGGCAGAATTTGTGACAGCAGAGCACGACCCACAGTTGTATCAACGATACGACGTTGCTCAGTACGCTCACCATTGTCACCGATAACGGTTTCAGTGATACGCACTTTCACGCGGGCATGCAGTTCAGCAGCGCCAGTTGCGTAAGCTTTTTCAACTTCAGCAACAGACATAAAGTACATACCTTCACCACGGCCGTTGATACGCTCACGGCTGGTGTAGTACAGACCTAATACCACGTCTTGAGACGGCGTGATAACAGGCTCGCCGTTCGCAGGTGACAGGATGTTGTTGGTAGACATCATCAGGGCACGAGCTTCAAGCTGCGCTTCCAGTGTTAACGGTACGTGTACCGCCATTTGGTCACCGTCGAAGTCGGCGTTGTATGCCGCACAAACGAGTGGGTGTAACTGGATCGCTTTACCTTCAATCAGAACAGGTTCGAACGCTTGGATACCCAGTCTGTGCAGTGTTGGAGCACGGTTAAGCATCACTGGATGTTCGCGGATCACTTCATCCAGAACGTCCCAAACTTCCGCCACTTCACGCTCTACCATCTTCTTAGCCGCTTTGATGGTTGTCGCTAAGCCACGACCTTCCAGCTTGCCATAGATGAATGGCTTGAACAGTTCCAGTGCCATCTTCTTAGGAAGACCACATTGGTGCAGACGTAAAGTAGGACCTACGGTAATTACCGAACGACCTGAGTAGTCAACACGCTTACCTAACAAGTTCTGACGGAAACGACCTTGTTTACCTTTGATCATATCGGCCAAAGATTTCAGAGGACGTTTGTTAGAACCGGTAATTGCACGACCACGACGACCGTTATCTAATAGCGCATCAACAGACTCTTGTAACATACGCTTTTCGTTGCGTACGATGATGTCCGGCGCAGCTAAATCTAACAGACGCTTCAAACGGTTGTTACGGTTGATCACGCGGCGATACAGATCGTTCAGATCTGAAGTCGCGAAGCGGCCGCCATCGAGCGGTACCAGCGGACGTAAGTCAGGTGGTAACACAGGCAGTACTTTTAAGATCATCCACTCTGGCTTGTTGCCAGAAGTGTGGAACGCTTCCATCAACTTAAGACGCTTGGTCACTTTCTTGCGACGAGTCTCAGAGTTAATTGATGGCAGCTCTTCACGCATTTGTTCGATTTCTTTTTCGAGATCGATTGCGCGCAGCAGTTCTAATACCGCTTCAGCACCCATCTTAGCTTCGAATTCATCACCGTATTCTTCTAATGCGTCTAGATAGTTTTCTTCTGTCAGCATTTGGCCACGTTCAAGGCTGGTCATGCCAGGCTCGATCACGACGAAAGATTCAAAATACAGTACGCGCTCGATATCACGCAGCGTCATGTCCAGCATTAAACCGATACGGGACGGCAGTGATTTCAAGAACCAAATGTGGGCAACTGGGCTAGCCAGTTCAATGTGACCCATACGCTCACGACGTACTTTAGTCTGGGTAACTTCTACACCACACTTTTCACAGATCACACCACGGTGCTTCAAACGCTTGTACTTACCACACAAACATTCGTAATCTTTGACCGGGCCAAAGATACGCGCACAGAACAGACCTTCACGCTCAGGCTTGAAGGTACGGTAGTTAATGGTTTCTGGCTTCTTAACTTCACCAAAAGACCAAGAACGGATCAGATCAGGCGATGCCAGACCAATTTTGATGCCGTTAAATTCTTCAGTCTTGCTTTGCTGTTTCAGAAACTTTAATAAGTCTTTCACGTTTCTCTCCTGAAGGAGTTAAACCGGGTGCTCCGCTCGCACGGAGCACCATTCTGTTGCCAAACGCGGCTAAATGCCTACGCTTATTCTTGATCCAACTCGATATTAATACCGAGTGAACGGATCTCCTTCAGCAATACGTTGAAGGACTCTGGCATGCCAGGCTGCATCTGATGGTTACCGTCGACGATGTTCTTATACATCTGAGTACGACCGTTAACGTCATCCGATTTCACGGTGAGCATTTCTTGAAGCGTATAAGCGGCACCGTATGCTTCGAGTGCCCACACTTCCATCTCCCCGAAACGCTGACCACCGAACTGAGCTTTACCGCCCAGTGGTTGTTGAGTCACTAAGCTGTACGAACCGGTAGAACGGGCGTGCATCTTATCGTCAACTAAGTGGTTCAGTTTGAGCATGTACATGTAACCTACAGTTACTGGACGCTCAAATTCGTTACCGGTACGACCATCAAATAATTTCAGCTGACCAGAGGTTGGCAAGCCTGCAAGCTCAAGCATCTGCTTGATCTCTTTCTCTTTAGCACCGTCGAAGGCTGGCGTAGCAACTGGAATACCACCTTTCAGGTTGTTCGCTAAGCGCAGTAACTCATCGTCAGTGAATGAATCGATGTCAACGCGCTGCTGCACTTCGTCACCTAACTCGTACACTTGCTTGATGTAGTTACGAACTTCTGCAAGTCCCTTCTCGCGCTGATCTTCCAGCATGGCAGCAATCTTGTTACCAATACCTTTAGCAGCAGCACCTAAGTGAACTTCAAGAACCTGACCGATGTTCATACGTGATGGAACGCCTAGCGGGTTCAATACGATGTCCACAGGGTTGCCTTGCTCGTCGTACGGCATGTCTTCAATTGGGTTAATCTTAGAGATAACACCCTTGTTACCGTGACGACCCGCCATCTTGTCACCTGGTTGGATAGTACGTTTAACCGCTAAGTAAACCTTAACGATCTTCAGTACGCCTGGTGCCAAGTCATCACCTTGGGTGATCTTGCGACGTTTGATTTCAAACTTCTTATCGAAGTCTGCTTTCAGCTCTTCATGCTGTTCAGCTAATTGCTCAAGCTCAGTTTGTTTGGTTTCATCGTCAATAACTTGGACCAATACATCTTTACGTGGCAATGCTGCGATTTGTGCTTCAGTGAAACCGGCACTTAATAATAAGTTGCGCGCACGGCTCAATACGCCTTCTTCAAGGATCTTGAACTCTTCGCCTAAGTCTTTACGAGCTTGGGCAATGTGCATTTCTTCGATTTCAATGGCGCGTTTGTCTTTCTCAACGCCGTCACGGGTAAATACCTGAACGTCGATGATGGTACCTTTAACAGAGTTAGGTACACGCAGTGAGCTGTCTTTCACGTCAGACGCTTTCTCACCGAAGATGGCGCGCAGTAACTTCTCTTCTGGCGTCAGTTGAGTCTCGCCTTTTGGCGTCACTTTACCTACCAGAATGTCGCCGCCCTTCACTTCTGCACCAATGTAAACGATACCTGACTCGTCGAGTTTCGACAGAGCAGATTCACCTACGTTTGGAATGTCAGCGGTGATTTCTTCGCTACCCAGCTTGGTATCACGAGCGATACAAGAGAGCTCTTGAATGTGGATAGTGGTGAAACGGTCTTCCTGTGCAACACGCTCAGAAATTAAGATCGAGTCTTCGAAGTTGTAACCGTTCCAAGGCATGAACGCGATACGCATGTTCTGGCCAAGGGCTAAGTCACCTAAGTCAGTAGACGGACCGTCTGCTAACACGTCACCACGAACCACTGGCTCACCAACAGAACAGCAAGGACGTTGGTTGATACAAGTGTTTTGGTTAGAACGGGTGTATTTAGTCAGGTTGTAAATGTCGATACCCGCTTCGCCTGGGCGCAGCTCGTCTTCATTTACTTTAACTACGATACGGCTCGCATCAACGTAATCGATCACACCGCCACGTTTAGCGGCGACTACTACGCCTGAGTCCACAGCTAACGTGCGCTCAATACCTGTACCGACCAGAGGCTTCTCTGATTTCAGCGTTGGTACCGCTTGACGTTGCATGTTCGCACCCATCAATGCACGGTTCGCGTCGTCGTGTTCTAAGAACGGGATCAGTGACGCAGCAACAGAGATGATCTGTTGTGGCGATACGTCCATGTATTGAATGTCAGACGCGCGCATAAAGGTAGATTCACCTTTGTGACGACATGCGATCTGCTCTTCAACCATGCGGCCTTCAGAGTCAACTTCGATGTTCGCCTGTGCAATCACATAACGACCTTCTTCAATCGCTGACAAGTATTCCACATCGTCAGTGATCACACCGTCTACCACTTTGCGGTATGGTGTTTCTAAGAAGCCGTAAGAGTTAGTACGGGCAAAACTTGCTAATGAGTTGATCAGACCAATGTTTGGACCTTCAGGGGTCTCAATTGGACATAAACGACCATAGTGCGTTGGGTGTACGTCGCGGACTTCGAAGCCTGCACGTTCACGGGTCAAACCACCTGGGCCTAGAGCAGAAATACGACGCTTATGCGTTACTTCTGACAGCGGGTTGTTTTGGTCCATGAATTGTGACAGCTGAGAAGAACCGAAGAACTCTTTCACTGCAGCAGAGATTGGCTTAGCGTTGATTAAGTCTTGTGGCATCAGCTCGTTCAGATCGCCTAATGACAGACGTTCACGCACGGCGCGCTCAACACGGACCAGACCAACACGGAATTGGTTTTCAGCCATTTCACCCACAGAACGAATACGACGGTTACCTAAGTGGTCGATATCGTCCACTTCGTCGAAGCCGTTACGGATGTGAATGATGTTCTTCATTACTGCAACGATGTCTTCTTTAGACAGTACGCCGCTACCTTCGTCATCAGGAATGCTGAGACGACGGTTGAACTTCATACGACCTACTTTAGACAGGTCATAACGTTCTTCGCTGAAGAATAAGTTTTGGAACAGGGCTTCTGCAGCATCTTTGGTTGGTGGCTCACCAGGACGCATCATGCGGTAGATCTCAACTAACGCTTCTAAGCGGTTAGTGGTTGGATCAATACGCAGAGTGTCAGAGATGTAAGCACCGTGGTCTAGCTCGTTGATGTACAACGTGCTTAGCTCTTTGATGCCAGCCAGTGATAACTTCGCTAAGTCTTCTAAGCTGATTTCACTGTTAGCAGAAACTAATACTTCGCCCGTGTCCGGATCGATGTAATCTTGAGCAGCATATTTGCCCACGATGTACTCAACTGGTACTTCGAGTTCAGTGGTGTTGGTTTTTTCGAGTTGGCGAATATGACGTGCAGTCACGCGACGGCCCGCTTCTACCAATACAGTACCTTCAGCATCCTTGATGTCATAGCTGGCGGTTTCGCCGCGCAGACGCTCAGGTACTAAGGTCATAACCAGAGTATCTTTCTTGATCTTGAATTCAACGCGTTCGAAGAACAGGTCGAGGATCTCTTGAGTAGAGTACTCTAATGCACGCAGAATGATGGTCGCAGGTAATTTACGGCGACGGTCAATACGTACGAACAGCGCATCTTTAGGATCGAATTCAAAGTCTAACCATGAACCACGGTAAGGAATGATACGTGCGTTATACAGCACCTTACCTGATGAGTGGGTTTTACCACGGTCGTGATCGAAGAATACACCAGGGCTACGGTGTAATTGAGATACGATTACACGCTCAGTACCGTTGATCACAAAGGTACCGTTGTCAGTCATCAATGGGATATCGCCCATGTAGACTTCTTGTTCTTTAATATCTTTTACAGTGCCGGCCGCTGCTTCACGATCATACAACACCATGCGTAACTTAACGCGCAGTGGAGCTGAATATGTAACACCACGGATCTGACACTCTTTCACATCAAAAACAGGCTCGCCAAGCTTATAGCTGACGTATTGCAGTTCTGAATTACCAGAAAAGCTCTTGATGGGAAAAACGCTACGGAAGGCGGCTTCTAGACCGCGCTCACCGGTAGGATCTTGATCGGTGAACTTCTTAAAAGAGTCTAACTGAATAGACAAAAGGTAAGGAATATCCAACACCTGTGGACGCTTACCAAAGTCTTTGCGAATACGCTTCTTTTCAGAATAGGAGTAAACCATGGGTTTCCTCTGCTTGCGAGATGTGACCAAGACTGAACTTATAACAATCGTCATTAAATTCAGCACGTTTGCCCATCACCGTTGATGGCAAGAACCTAACCAGTAATCTCTGCTAGGGACTGCAAAATTTGGCGATAAACGGTGAAAAAAAATCGCCGACGCATATAGCGCAAAAAAGGCCGACGGTTAAAAAACCGCCAGCCTCCACCCAATTGGCTTGGGTGAGTAAGCTACATAATAGCTTACTTGATCTCTACTGTAGCACCAGCTTCAACCAGTTCTTTCTTCAGAGCTTCAGCTTCTTCTTTAGAAACGCCTTCTTTAACTGCTACTGGAGCAGCTTCAGACATTGCTTTAGCTTCTTTCAGGCCTAAACCAGTTGCGCCACGGATTGCTTTAATAACAGCAACTTTGTTGTCGCCGTGAGCAGTTAACATAACAGTGAATTCTGTTTGTTCTTCAGCAGCAGCACCTGCATCAGCAGCACCGCCAGCAACTACTGCAGCAGCAGCAGAAACGCCGAACTTCTCTTCCATAGCTTCGATCAGTTCAACAACTTCCATTACAGACATAGCTGCAAAGGCTTCTAAGATTTGGTCTTTAGTGATAGACATAACAAATGTTTCCTATTGTTCTGAATTCAATTTTATTAAGCAGCCAGCTTAAAATTAAGCGGCTTCTTGTTTTTGATCGCGCAGGGCGGCCAGAGTACGAACGAACTTGCCAGCAGATGCTTCTTTCATAGTCATCATTAACTGTGCTAGTGCTTCTTCGTATGTTGGCAGTTTCGCCAAACGATCAATGTCAGCTGCAGGGATGAAATTCCCTTCAAAGGCTGCGCCTTTAACTTCGAAGTTAGCTTGCTCTTTAGCAAAGTCTTTTAACAGACGAGCTGCAGCACCTGGGTGCTCGTTAGAGAAAGCAATCAAAGTTGGGCCAGTGAACGTTTCTGCTAGGCACTCAAATGCAGTACCTTCAACAGCACGACGAGCCAGAGTGTTACGTACTACACGTACATAAACACCAGCTTCACGAGCTTTTTTACGCAGACCGGTCATAGCACCTACAGTTACACCGCGTGAATCAGCGGCTACTGCAGATAGCGCACCTTTGGCAGCTTCGTTGACTTCAGCAACAATCGCTTTTTTGTCTTCGAGTCTTAATGCCATTGGCTTTACTCCTGGATTCCACCTAGGGTATTCCCCTAGTATTTACCATACTAAATACTTATGTATTTAGTGACTTACGGTGCAGATTATCCAGTAAAAAAATTTAGCTGGGGCCTGACACCGTCTACGCAGGAAATTAAGTAAACCGATAAGGAAAACACCTGCGGTCTTGGACGGAAGCCCGTTTCACGATGCGTTTCACATCAAAAACAGGCTTCAACCCACAAAGTGCGCGCATTATAGACTAATACGCGTACCTTGTAAAATTAGTTAGCTGTATCGAGAGTCGCTTGGTCGATAGCTACACCTGCACCCATAGTGGTAGAGATGCTAACTTTCTTCACGTATACGCCTTTAGCAACTGCAGGCTTAGCCTTTTTCAGTGCAGAGATTAACGCTTCCAAGTTTTCTTTCAATTGAACTGGTGTGAAATCCACTTTACCGATAGTAGTGTGGATAATACCGTTCTTGTCGTTACGGTAACGAACTTGACCAGCTTTAGCGTTCTTAACTGCTTCAGCAACGTTTGGCGTTACTGTGCCAGTTTTTGGGTTAGGCATTAAACCACGTGGGCCTAAGATTTGACCTAACATACCAACAACGCGCATTGCATCTGGAGATGCGATAACTACGTCGAAGTTCATTTCACCAGCTTTGATTTGCTCAGCCAGATCATCCATACCAACGAGTTCTGCACCAGCAGCTTTTGCAGCTTCAGCATTTGCACCTTGTGTAAATACTGCAACGCGAACTTCACGACCAGTACCGTGTGGTAATACAGTAGCACCACGAACGTTTTGGTCTGATTTACGTGGGTCGATACCCAGGTTAACAGCTACGTCAACACTTTCAACGAACTTAGCAGTTGCTAATTCTTTTAACAGAGCAACAGCGTCGTTGATTTCGTATAACTTAGTACCGTCAACTTTCTCGCGGATTACGCGCATGCGTTTAGTTAGTTTTGCCATTATATTAACCCTCTACAACCAAACCCATTGAACGCGCAGTACCTTCGATTGAGCGAGTCATCGCTTCAACATCAGCACCAGTCATATCGGCCGCTTTCAATTCAGCAATTTCTTGAATCTTAGCACGAGCGATAGTACCTACTTTCTGAGTGTTTGGACGTGGAGAACCTGATTTCAGGCCTGCTGCAGTCTTCAGTAAGTAAGAAGCTGGCGGAGTCTTAGTTTCGAAAGTGAATGAACGGTCACTGTATACAGTGATCACGACTGGAATAGGCATGCCTTTTTCCATTTTGTCTGTACGGGCGTTGAACGCTTTACAGAATTCCATGATGTTCACACCTTTCTGACCCAGAGCTGGACCAACTGGTGGTGAAGGGTTCGCAGAACCTGATTTCACTTGTAGCTTAATATAAGCATCAATCTTTTTTGCCATCTGACATTTCCTCAGTTTGGGTTCAAACGCGCATCAGCGACATGCCGACGTGCTCCCCCGAAAACAACGGGTGCGGATTATATAGAAATCCGCACCCGTTGCCAAACGGATTTTTGTATTTAATTTAATCAGCCTTTTTCGACCTGATTAAAATCGAGCTCAACAGGTGTAGAACGACCAAAGATCATTACTGACACTTTTACGCGGCTCTTGTCATAATCCACTTCTTCAACAGTACCGTTAAAGTCAGCAAATGGACCATCACAAACACGCACCACTTCGCCCGGCTCGAAAATAACACGGTGAGTCGGTGAAGCTGTGGTTTCTTGTAAGCGACGCAGAATTGCATCCGCTTCTCTATCTGAAATTGGGGCAGGACGATCAGAAGTTCCGCCAATAAAGCCTAAAACACGCGGGATGCTTTTGACTAAATGCCAGCTGTCATCGTTCATTTCCATCTGGACTAAAACATAGCCCGGGAAAAACTTACGCTCGCTCTTACGACGCTGGCCTGCACGCATTTCAATGACTTCTTCAGTCGGAACCAATACTTCGCCGAAGTACTCTTCCATGCCGTGCATTTTAATGTATTCAATCAGTGACTTACAAACTCGGCTTTCATAGCCTGAGAATGCCTGCACTACATACCATCTTTTTTTAGCTTCTTTAGCTTCAGTCATTCGAGGTGCCTATACGCCAGTGATGAAATTGACAATGTGCATTAACACTGCATCTAAACCCCATAAAACAAGGGCTAAAATACCTGTTGCAGCAAGGACAATAAAAGTGGTGTTAAGCGCTTCTTGACGTGTTGGCCATACGACCTTGCGCACTTCAATTTGCGACTCACGAGCGAACGCTAAGGCTTTCTTACCCTTTTCTGTTTGCAGGGCAATAAAACCAGCAATAGCGAATGCAACGATAACAGCCAGTGCACGGATCACGGCACTTGTCTCGCTATACATTTGATTGCCAATAACAGCAGCGGCCAGCAATAGGATCGCTAAACCCCACTTCACGATATCCAGAGAGTTAGTCTGGTTTTCAGTATTTGTTGTCATCGGTTATTCCGTTACTCAATACGGCCTGAGCTTGAGCACAATAATTAGGGACATACGACCCAGTTACAATACGCTTTAGATACTCTGCATTCCGAATACCCTTAGAAACGCATGTTGCATAAGCCCAGGGTCAAAAATCGGCCATAGATTGTATTCTTATTCGACTTTGTTAGCAAGGATGCACAGCCGTTGCAACCCACAAAACCTGGTAAATAATCGACTTAAACAAAAAAGGAAGCCGAAGCTTCCTTTTTCAGTACTATAGCAAGTTCGCGATTAAGCGAAAATCTTAGCTACAACACCAGCACCTACTGTACGGCCACCTTCACGGATTGCGAAGCGTAAACCTTCGTCCATCGCGATTGGGCAGATCAGAGTCACTTTCATCTTGATGTTGTCGCCTGGCATTACCATCTCTACGCCTTCTGGCAGTTCGATAGTGCCTGTCACGTCAGTTGTACGGAAGTAGAACTGTGGACGGTAGCCTTTGAAGAATGGAGTGTGACGACCACCTTCTTCTTTTGACAGAACGTAAACTTCTGATTCAAAAGTAGTGTGTGGGTTGATTGAACCTGGCTTAGATAATACTTGACCACGTTCTACGTCATCACGCTTAGTACCACGTAACAGGATACCACAGTTCTCACCTGCACGACCTTCGTCAAGCAGCTTACGGAACATTTCAACACCAGTACAGGTTGTCTTAGTAGTTGCACGGATACCAACGATTTCTACTTCGTCACCAACACGTACGATACCACGCTCAACACGACCAGTTACTACTGTACCACGGCCAGAGATTGAGAATACGTCTTCGATTGGCATCAGGAATGGCTTATCGATATCACGCTCTGGTTCTGGAATGTAAGAGTCTAAAGCTGCTGCCAGCTCAAGGATCTTCGCTTCCCACTCTGGCTCGCCTTCAAGCGCTTTCAGAGCTGAACCTTGGATTACTGGTAAATCATCACCTGGGAAGTCGTATTCTGATAACAGTTCACGTACTTCCATTTCAACGAGTTCTAACAGCTCAGCATCGTCAACCATGTCACATTTGTTCATGAATACGATGATGAATGGTACGCCTACTTGGCGAGACAGCAGGATGTGCTCACGAGTTTGTGGCATTGGACCGTCTGTAGAAGCTACTACCAGGATCGCGCCGTCCATCTGTGCAGCACCAGTGATCATGTTTTTAACATAGTCAGCGTGGCCTGGGCAGTCTACGTGTGCGTAGTGGCGAGTTGGTGTGTCATACTCGATGTGAGAGGTATTGATGGTAATACCGCGCTCACGCTCTTCTGGAGCGTTATCGATTTGAGAGAAGTCTTTAGCTTCACCACCGTAGGTCTTAGCCAGTACGTGAGAGATAGCTGCAGTCAGAGTGGTTTTACCATGGTCAACGTGACCGATGGTGCCCACGTTAACATGGGGCTTAGAACGTTCAAATTTAGCTTTAGCCATGGTATTGCCTCAATCCAAGAGTCTTGGTGATGAAAACATACATATAGAAAAAATCCGATGCATATAAATGACATCGAACCGATTATTTAGGTATAGGAGCTTAATTTAGAAAGGCTGGTGCTGATAGGCAGATTCGAACTGCCGACCTCACCCTTACCAAGGGTGTGCTCTACCAACTGAGCCATATCAGCAACTAAATTTGGAGCGGGCAGCGGGAATCGAACCCGCGTTATCAGCTTGGAAGGCTGGAGTAATACCATTATACGATGCCCGCGCAACCTAACTAAGGCTACCTAACTACCTAGAAAATGGTGGAGGGAGAAGGATTCGAACCTTCGAAGGCGGAGCCGTCAGATTTACAGTCTGATCCCTTTGGCCACTCGGGAACCCCTCCAGTAAAATGGTGCCGGCACCAAGAGTCGAACTCGGGACCTACTGATTACAAGTCAGTTGCTCTACCAACTGAGCTATGCCGGCAAATCATTTCGGAACGGGATATTAGGTAAATGTGTGCCCAAGTGCAAGCAAAAATCGACGATTTGTTTAAAAAAAGCAATCAAATGATGCTTTTTTACACTTAAACCTAGGCTGTCGTGCAATTATTCTGCGAATACTCAAGCCTAACCAATAAACGGGGCATCGAGAATAGATTTTATATTGTCGATACTTAAGTCATGGTGTACTGTGCGATCCCTAAGCCGAGGAAAGCCAATGACGTCAAAAAATCCAATTCAAAAAGCACTCTATCTTGCCTTTGAGCGCGCGCAATGGTCTGTTTTACGGGACGCAGTGCCGATGACACTGAGTGAACAAGACTTGGAAAATTTGCGTGGTATTAATGAGAAGGTCTCCCTCTCAGAAGTTACCGACATTTACTTGCCACTCAGCAGGTTACTCAATCTCATCGTAAAATCTAAGCAACAACGTGGCTTAGTTTTGGATGAGTTTCTCGGCCAAAAACCCTCGAGCAGTCCTTATATCATTAGCATTGCTGGCAGCGTTGCCGTAGGCAAAAGTACCACAGCGCGTATTTTGCAAGCCTTGCTACGCCACTGGCCAGAGCATCCTAAGGTCGATTTAGTCACTACCGATGGTTTTCTATATCCTTTGGCTGACTTAAAGCGCAAGGGCCTGTTGCAGCGTAAAGGCTTTCCCGAAAGCTACGACATGAAGATGTTAGTCGAATTTATTTCGGCGGTAAAATCGGGGCAAGCCCATGTGAATGCGCCCATCTATTCCCACGTGACTTACGATCGTATTCGCGGCCAGCATCAAACGGTTTCTCAGCCCGATATTTTGATCTTAGAAGGACTCAATGTACTGCAAACCGGCTTAGATTCACCGGTAGATATACGTCGTCCCTTCGTCTCTGACTTTGTCGACTTCTCCATTTACGTCGATGCCGAAGAACATTTATTAAAGCAGTGGTATCAGGAGCGCTTTTTGCAGTTCCGCAAAGGCGCCTTCAGTGATGAAAAGTCGTATTTTCATCACTATGCCAGCCTAACGGATGATGAGGCGAATGCCATTGCAGCGAAGATTTGGGACACGATTAACGGCCCCAATTTACAACTCAATATCCAGCCGACAAGAGAGCGAGCACATCTGATCCTGCAAAAAGGCCAGGATCACTTGATGTCCCACGTATTGTTACGCAAATAATCTATCTTGGCCTTAAACTGATTTCACCGCCGATGTATGCCTGTGTGCCATCGGCGGTTTCGAGTAGCACAGCGCCCTGTTCGTCGACGCCCCGGCAAATACCATCGACATGATTTTCCCCCATGAGCAAACGGATCTCTTTCCCATAGAATAAATCAGCCGCTTGCCAACGCAGTTTGAATGCCGCAAGTCCTTCTCGCTCAAAGAGTTGAATGTCTTTCTTCAGCTGCTTTTGCAGCGCAATCACGAGATCCGTTTTATTCGGCATAGTAGCTAAGGCGGATAAATCGCTCCAAGGCTGGTTGATACCTTTTCCTTGGTCTTCCGACATGGCCATATTAACGCCAATACCAATGATCAATTGGCATTCGCTGTCGGCCTGACCTGACATCTCAATTAAAATCCCAGCAAGCTTTTTATAATTCAGGTAAATATCGTTTGGCCACTTCACGCCGATATTATCAACACCAAAGGATTTCAATACCTCGACTAAGCTACAAGCCACCACTAGGCTTAAGCCCATCGCCTGCGCCATCCCCTGTGGGAATGACCAAAACTGCGAGAAATATAAATGATGCCCATAGGGAGAAACCCAAGTACGGCCGCGACGACCTCGCCCTGCCGACTGATATTCCGCGACACACAGGTCGCCACTCTTAAGCTCACCCGTATGACTTAACATAAATCCGTTAGTACTAGGGATCTCATCAAAATAAAAGCAACGATTATCAATTGACTGAATTAACCGAGCCGAGTCGATGAGGGAGATGGGGTTCGCTAGCTTGTAACCGCGGCCTTTGACACTGTAAATTGCCACGCCATAGCCTTCCAAAGCATCCACATGCTTACTGACCGCCGCACGAGAAATACCCAGTTGTGTCGCCAATTCTTCACCTGAGACAAAATGTTCGCTCGACAGCAATCCCAGTATTTCGCGTTTTCTCACCCAGTTATCAGACATCGAGACTCGTCTCCCCTGTTAATCCCATAATTCTTGGCTCGGCTTCGAGCTTAACACCAAAAACCTCATTTACTCGCGCAATCACATGCAATGCTAATCGACAAATATCTTGGCCAGTCGCATGACCTAAATTGACTAATACTAAAGCTTGCTTCGCATGCACGCCTGCATTCCCAAGAACAAACCCCTTAAGACCTGCATGCTCAATTAGCCAACCCGCAGCCAGTTTAACCTCTCCATTGGGTTGCGCATAACCGACGATACTCGGGAAACGCGCAGCAAGCTGCATATAAGTCGCTGCGCTTACAATAGGATTCTTAAAGAAACTGCCTGCATTTCCTAGCTCTTCTGGGTTAGGTAGCTTTTCACTCCTCACTTCACAGACCCGGTCAAAAATCTCCCTTGGGGTCACTGTCTCAGCGGTAAATGATTGCAACGGACCATAGGCCAATTTCGGTTGCCAAGCTTTAGGAAGGCGCAAACCAACGGCGGTAATCACAGCTTTGTCGCGTAAGCTGCCTTTAAATATCGACTCCCGATAGGCAAACTCACACTCATCGACTGTAAGCCTTAGCAAGTTACCAGAGTCGAGGTCCAGATATTCGACCCAATCACAAATATCGCACAGCTCAACGCCATAGGCGCCGATATTTTGGATCGGAGCCGCACCAACGGTGCCAGGGATCAGCGCTAAATTCTCAAGTCCCGGCATGTTCTGATTTAAGCTGAATTGAACCAACTCATGCCAGTTCTCACCCGCCTCAACAGCAAGGTAAAAGTGAGTGTCATCTTCAGAGCAGGAAACTCCTTTAGAGAGAACACGCACTACAGTGCCATTAAAATCATCGGTGAATACGATATTGCTGCCGCCACCGAGAACAAGTATAGGTCGCTTAGACTGATATAAGGATAAGCAGGTCGACTGTAGCTCTGCCTTGGAATGGACTTCAATCAAGGATAAGCAGGATTGCTCCACGCCAAAAGTATTAAACGGCTTTAGCGAATATGGAAAAGACATGGTGATGTTCTGCCGCGACAAAAGCGACATTGTAAACGCTTCACCCTAGAATTGCAGCAAACTGAGGTAGATCGGTAAAAGCAGGCAGATTAATACAGTAAGATCTTGAACAAGAGTAAAAACAACAGTGGAAGTGACAGTTAAGAACGCCAAATGCCAAACACAAAAAAGCCAGCTTATTCAGCTGGCTTCATGCTCTCTTGACGAGAAAGTTAGGCGCTTGGCGATGACCTACTCTCACATGGGGAGACCCCACACTACCATCGGCGCGATTGCGTTTCACTTCTGAGTTCGGGATGGGATCAGGTGGGACCACAATGCTATTGTCACCAAGCAAATTTGCTATTTACTGACCCGTCTTATCTCACGCAGGCAGTAAATTAAATTCGGAAAGCTGGATTGAGTGCACTTCTTAAGTGTTTGTATTCGTCTAAGTACTACTAAGTAAAACCCATCTGGGTTGTATGGTTAAGCCTCTCGAGTCATTAGTATCAGTTAGCTCAACGCCTCACAACGCTTACACACCTGACCTATCAACGTCCTAGTCTCGAACGGCTCTTTAGTGGACTTAAAGTCCAAGGGATGACTCATCTTGGGGCTCGCTTCCCGCTTAGATGCTTTCAGCGGTTATCGATTCCGAACATAGCTACCGGGCAATGCCATTGGCATGACAACCCGAACACCAGCGGTTCGTTCACTCCGGTCCTCTCGTACTAGGAGCAACTCCCCTCAATCATCCAACGCCCACGGCAGATAGGGACCGAACTGTCTCACGACGTTCTGAACCCAGCTCGCGTACCACTTTAAATGGCGAACAGCCATACCCTTGGGACCGACTTCAGCCCCAGGATGTGATGAGCCGACATCGAGGTGCCAAACACCGCCGTCGATATGAACTCTTGGGCGGTATCAGCCTGTTATCCCCGGAGTACCTTTTATCCGTTGAGCGATGGCCCTTCCATTCAGAACCACCGGATCACTATGACCTACTTTCGTACCTGCTCGACGTGTCTGTCTCGCAGTTAAGCTGGCTTATGCCATTGCACTAACCGTACGATGTCCGACCGTACTTAGCCAACCTTCGTGCTCCTCCGTTACTCTTTGGGAGGAGACCGCCCCAGTCAAACTACCCACCAGGCACTGTCCTTAACCCCGATTAGGGGCCCAAGTTAGAACATCAACACTACAAGGGTGGTATTTCAAGGACGACTCCACGAGAACTAGCGTTCCCGCTTCAAAGTCTCCCACCTATCCTACACATGTAGGGTCAATGTTCAGTGCCAAGCTATAGTAAAGGTTCACGGGGTCTTTCCGTCTAGCCGCGGGTATACGGCATCTTCACCGCAATTTCAACTTCACTGAGTCTCGGCTGGAGACAGCGTGGCCATCATTACGCCATTCGTGCAGGTCGGAACTTACCCGACAAGGAATTTCGCTACCTTAGGACCGTTATAGTTACGGCCGCCGTTTACCGGGGCTTCGATCATGAGCTTCTCTTGCGATAACCCAATCAATTAACCTTCCGGCACCGGGCAGGCGTCACACCGTATACGTCATCTTGCGATTTTGCACAGTGCTGTGTTTTTGATAAACAGTTGCAGCCACCTGGTATCTGCGACTGCCGTCAGCTTAGGGAGCAAGTCCCATCACCAACAGCAGCGTACCTTCTCCCGAAGTTACGGTACCATTTTGCCTAGTTCCTTCAGCCGAGTTCTCTCAAGCGCCTTGGTATTCTCTACCCGACCACCTGTGTCGGTTTGGGGTACGATTCCCGCTAACCTGAAGCTTAGAAGATTTTCCTGGAAGCATGGCATCAACTACTTCATCCCCTTGGGGACTCGTCATCAGCTCTCAGTGTATAGTGACCCGGATTTGCCTAAGTCACCCACCTACCACCTTAAACGCGGACTACCAACGCCGCGCTAGCCTAGCCTTCTCCGTCTCTCCATCGCAGTTAGCGGAAGTACAGAAATATTAATCTGTTTCCCATCGACTACGCCTTTCGGCCTCGCCTTAGGGGTCGACTCACCCTGCCCCGATTAACGTTGGACAGGAACCCTTGGTCTTTCGGCGAGGGGGTTTTTCACCCCCTTTATCGTTACTCATGTCAGCATTCGCACTTCTGATACCTCCAGCGTGGGTTACCCCTTCACCTTCAACGGCTTACAGAACGCTCCTCTACCGCGCAACCCTAATGGATTGCACCCGTAGCTTCGGTGGTATGTTTAGCCCCGTTACATCTTCCGCGCAGGCCGACTCGACTAGTGAGCTATTACGCTTTCTTTAAATGATGGCTGCTTCTAAGCCAACATCCTAGCTGTCTAAGCCTTCCCACATCGTTTCCCACTTAACATACACTTTGGGACCTTAGCTGACGGTCTGGGTTGTTTCCCTTTTGACGACGGACGTTAGCACCCGCCGTCTGTCTCCCGGATAGCACTCTTTGGTATTCGGAGTTTGCAAAGGGTTGGTAAGTCGGGATGACCCCCTAGCCTTAACAGTGCTCTACCCCCAAAGGTGTTCGTCCGAGGCGCTACCTAAATAGCTTTCGAGGAGAACCAGATATCTCCCGGTTTGATTGGCCTTTCACCCCCAGCCACAAGTCATCCGCTAATTTTTCAACATTAGTCGGTTCGGTCCTCCAGTTGATGTTACTCAACCTTCAACCTGCCCATGGCTAGATCACCGGGTTTCGGGTCTACGCCTTGCAACTAAACGCGCAGTTAACACTCGGTTTCCCTACGGCTCCGCTATTCGCTTAACCTCGCTACAAAACGTAAGTCGCTGACCCATTATACAAAAGGTACGCAGTCACGGTCTCAAGAACCGCTCCCACTGCTTGTACGTATACGGTTTCAGGTTCTATTTCACTCCCCTCACAGGGGTTCTTTTCGCCTTTCCCTCACGGTACTGGTTCACTATCGGTCAGTCAGGAGTATTTAGCCTTGGAGGATGGTCCCCCCATATTCAAACAGGATATCACGTGTCCCGCCTTACTCGTTTTCATCAAAGGTTAGTTTTCGTGTACGGGGCTATCACCCTGTGCCGCTGGACTTTCCAGACCATTCCACTAACACCCCTCTGACTTAAGGGCTAATCCCCGTTCGCTCGCCGCTACTAGGGGAATCTCGGTTGATTTCTTTTCCTAAGGGTACTTAGATGTTTCAGTTCCCCTCGTTTGCCTCACTACACTATGTATTCATGCAGTGATAACAGCTTATGCTGCTGGGTTCCCCCATTCGGACATCGTTAGCTCAAATGCTTGTTACTAGCTCGCCAACGCTTTTCGCAAGTTACTACGTCCTTCATCGCCTCTGACTGCCAAGGCATCCACCGTATACGCTTAGTCGCTTAACCATACAACCCAAATGAGTTTCACTTGAATTGTTGCGACCAGCTGGTTTTACTTGTCTCATCTTCGACCAAGAAGATGGACTCGCCTTAGACTTGAATATTCAAGACACTTAAAAAGTGTTTTAAGAACTCAATTTTTTTCGTATTAACACAACGACAGACATCATTGTATTAATTACTATCAGCTTTCCAAATTGTTAAAGAGCGGGCTTAAAAAAGCCAAAGATAATTTTTCAGTTTATCTTTGGCATCTCTAACCAGATTGCAGTAAGTGGTGGAGCTATGCGGGATCGAACCGCAGACCTCCTGCGTGCAAGGCAGGCGCTCTCCCAGCTGAGCTATAGCCCCATTTACATGCAGTGCGAGTATCAGATGTCCCAACCCTCAAAGGATTGGTGGGTCAGAGTGGACTTGAACCACCGACCTCACCCTTATCAGGGGTGCGCTCTAACCAGCTGAGCTACAGACCCATCTTTTACTCTATCTTCTATCAAGCAAATCTGTGTGAACACTCAGGCACATGGATGTGCCGTGTGTAAGAAACGCATGGAGCAGTTTCTTACCAACCAAACATCGAGTTAGTCGTATAGGTAAGGAGGTGATCCAGCCCCAGGTTCCCCTAGGGCTACCTTGTTACGACTTCACCCCAGTCATGAACCACAAAGTGGTGAGCGCCCTCCCGAAGGTTAAGCTACCCACTTCTTTTGCAGCCCACTCCCATGGTGTGACGGGCGGTGTGTACAAGGCCCGGGAACGTATTCACCGTGGCATTCTGATCCACGATTACTAGCGATTCCGACTTCATGGAGTCGAGTTGCAGACTCCAATCCGGACTACGACGAGCTTTGTGAGATTAGCTCCACCTCGCGGCTTTGCAACCCTCTGTACTCGCCATTGTAGCACGTGTGTAGCCCTACTCGTAAGGGCCATGATGACTTGACGTCGTCCCCACCTTCCTCCGGTTTATCACCGGCAGTCTCCCTAGAGTTCCCGCCATTACGCGCTGGCAAATAAGGATAGGGGTTGCGCTCGTTGCGGGACTTAACCCAACATTTCACAACACGAGCTGACGACAGCCATGCAGCACCTGTCTCAGAGTTCCCGAAGGCACTAAGCTATCTCTAGCGAATTCTCTGGATGTCAAGAGTAGGTAAGGTTCTTCGCGTTGCATCGAATTAAACCACATGCTCCACCGCTTGTGC
Organism: Shewanella sp. GD04112; assembly: GCF_029835735.1. Taxonomy (NCBI): domain Bacteria; kingdom Pseudomonadati; phylum Pseudomonadota; class Gammaproteobacteria; order Alteromonadales; family Shewanellaceae; genus Shewanella; species Shewanella sp. GD04112. The sequence continues at coordinate 211,140 of NZ_JAOEAL010000001.1, read as the reverse complement.
GGGCCCCCGTCAATTCATTTGAGTTTTAACCTTGCGGCCGTACTCCCCAGGCGGTCTACTTAATGCGTTAGCTTGAGAGCCCAGTGTTCAAGACACCAAACTCCGAGTAGACATCGTTTACGGCGTGGACTACCAGGGTATCTAATCCTGTTTGCTCCCCACGCTTTCGTGCCTGAGCGTCAGTCTTTGTCCAGGGGGCCGCCTTCGCCACCGGTATTCCTCCAGATCTCTACGCATTTCACCGCTACACCTGGAATTCTACCCCCCTCTACAAGACTCTAGTTTGCCAGTTCGAAATGCAATTCCCAGGTTGAGCCCGGGGCTTTCACATCTCGCTTAACAAACCGCCTGCGCACGCTTTACGCCCAGTAATTCCGATTAACGCTTGGACCCTCCGTATTACCGCGGCTGCTGGCACGGAGTTAGCCGGTCCTTCTTCTGTAGGTAACGTCACAGCTGCAAGGTATTAACTTACAACCTTTCCTCCCTACTGAAAGTGCTTTACAACCCGAAGGCCTTCTTCACACACGCGGCATGGCTGCATCAGGGTTTCCCCCATTGTGCAATATTCCCCACTGCTGCCTCCCGTAGGAGTCTGGGCCGTGTCTCAGTCCCAGTGTGGCTGATCATCCTCTCAGAACAGCTAGGGATCGTCGCCTTGGTGAGCCATTACCTCACCAACTAGCTAATCCCACCTAGGTTCATCCAATCGCGAGAGGCCCGAAAGTCCCCCTCTTTCCCCCGTAGGGCGTATGCGGTATTAGCAGTCGTTTCCAACTGTTATCCCCCTCGACTGGGCAGATCCCTAGGCATTACTCACCCGTCCGCCGCTCGCCACCTCAGGAGTAAACTCCCTTGTGCTGCCGCTCGACTTGCATGTGTTAGGCCTGCCGCCAGCGTTCAATCTGAGCCATGATCAAACTCTTCAATTAAAAGTTTTGTGAATCCGAAGATTCGACTCAATGAATTCTGAATCGACTTAACTTAATAAGTCGTTGTACATATTGCTATGAACACTCATTCATTGATTTAAATTTTGATTACTCGCCAAACGGCAGAGTAATTTCGATTAACTCAACACCTGTGAGTGTCCACACAGATTTGCTTGATAAATTGTTAAAGAGCGTTGACCATCGCTTTATCGTAAGTGATTTCAGCTGGTCAGGGCTGCGTATTCTACGCATTCCCGTTTTTGCGTCAAGTAGTTTTTGCAACTTTCTTTTCGCTCATCGAAGAGTGAATCACTCGATGAACTGACACTTGAAACTGCGTATCGCTGTCTGCCGTGTCAGTGGATGCGCATTATAGGCAGCAGAACTTTTTACGCAAGGGCTTTTTTCGCTACTTCAAATCGTACGCCGATATTTTAAACATCATGTCTATTTTTTATCTATTTCTGCTTTGTTATTCGATTTAAAAGCGAATTTTTATCTGAGAAATGATAAATCACGCTCAATTTTTCGGCAGCGGTCTAGTGTAAAAGTAAATAATTCATTACCATATGACTTGCTGTTAACAGTTATTTATCATTTTCTATTTCATTCAGAGAGCATTTATATGCAAAAGTCATTTCTTATTGTTTTGGTTATTGCCATTCTCGGCGCAATCGCGCTATCTCAATTTGCAACTACATTACCTGCGTACATCGCTTTTGTTGCTGGCGTTATCATTACTACTCTCGTTTTTAAATTTGTCCCTGAGACAAACCAAGCTCAAGGTGCAGATGAGCAATATGTTGGCCCGACCATGACACTCTATGTAGGCAACTTGCCTTATCGTGTCCATGAGGGTGAAGTAAAGGTTCTGTTTGGTGAGTTCGGCCCCGTCAACTCAGTACGTTTAGTGCGTGATCGTAAAACGGGACGTCGTAAAGGGTTCGGCTTTGTGGAAATGTCCGAGGCGGGTGCTCAAAAGGCGATGGTCAAGTTGAACGATTTTAACTTCCAAGAAAGAACCTTGAAGGTTAGAGAAGCGAAGACTCAAGATTCGGAAGCCGCCGACCGTACAGGTACCGATGAATAATCCGCGTTAATTTATCCGTTTGAGTTGATTGTGGTGATTCGCTCTAGGGTTGAAAAGCCACAATCGACTAACGTAGTCGCTAATCCCTCACTGATTTCTGCTTTAGTATAAAACGCCTGCATAAGTAAATTACTATGCGCGTCTTCCTGAACTTGCTCCTCACTCTTAGTCTCAGCCAACAAGGTTTTGACTCGCTTGGCGATGGCCTCTCCAGAATCGAGCAAGGTGACACCTTTACCTAATACCTGTTGCAGTTCATCACGCAGCATGGGGAAGTGAGTACATCCAAGCACCAGTACATCTAAGTCCGCTTCGACGATGGGCGATAGCACTTGTGTTAACCGCGCCATATCTAATTGGCCAGTGGCAATCTTCTGTTCGGCCATTAGCACTAATTCAGAAGATCCGAACAGCTCAACGTGGCAATCATCGGCAAATTGGCTGATGAGTTCGTAGGTGTAGTGGCGCTTGACCGTACCAGGAGTGGCCAGCAAACCGATACGCTTACTTTTAGATAACTGCGCCGCGGGTTTAATGGCGGGGACAACGCCCACCACAGGAATAGATAGAGTGGCACGCAGCGCGGGCAGCACAACAGTACTCGCGGTATTGCAAGCTACGACAACAATGGCGGCGTGGGTACGCTCGACGACTTGGTCGATGAGCGCAACACAACCCGAGATAAGTTCCTGCTCTTCTAATTCGCCATAGGGCAATCTGGCATTATCGAATAAATAGCAGTAATCGTGATGTGGGAGCAGTTTGCGAATTTCGGCCAATACAGATAGACCGCCGATGCCAGAATCGAATACTAATATTGGTTGCGACAAGCCCGTCTCCAGTTAATTCGTTGCCCCATGCGCGGGCGGATTTTCCCACAGCTTTGCTCAAACCGCAAAACCAAGATGCTGGACATTCGTGTCACCTAGTATAAAATTTGCGCCCCAATTTACAGCCACGGTGAATCGACAATGAACTTAGCAGCAATGGATCCCACGACCTATGATGCGCAATTAACTGCAAAGCGTATCAAGCTAGAGCAGGCCTTTGCCCAATTTGAGACACCGAGTGTTGAAGTGTTTGCCTCAGAACCTGCCCACTATCGGATGCGCGCCGAGTTTCGTGTATGGCACGAGGGCGACGATTTATACTATTACATGTTCGATAAAGTATTGAACGACAAAGTTCGTTGCGATCAATACTTACCCGCGAGTGCCTTAATCAATCAGATGATGGCGGCGCTGATCGCCGAGTTAAAACCGAACCACAGCCTACGCCATAAACTCTTTCAGGTTGATTTTTTATCAACGCTCAGTGGTGAGATTTTAGTGTCACTGCTGTATCACAGACAGCTTGATGATCAATGGCGCACCGAAGCCGCTGCACTTAAAGCCAGATTGAGCAGCCAATTTAAGGTCAATATCATTGGCCGTGCGCGCAAACAGAAAATCGATTTAGATAAAGACTTTGTGGTTGAGTCACTGCAAGTGAATGACAAAGTTTTCCATTACAAACAAATCGAAAACAGCTTTACCCAGCCAAATGCCAAAGTGGCTATCAAGATGCTGGAGTGGGCTATCGACGTGACTCAAAATAGCCAAGGGGATTTACTGGAGCTTTACTGTGGTAATGGCAACTTCTCCATCGCGCTGGCACAAAACTTTAATCGCGTGCTCGCAACCGAGTTGGCTAAACCTTCAGTCGATGCTGCCCAGTACAATATCGAAGTCAACAATATCGATAATCTGCAGATTATCCGTATGTCGGCGGAAGAATTTAGCGATGCGATGGCTAAAAAACGCAGTTTTAGACGCTTAGAAGGCATAGATCTGGATAGCTATGTCTGCAACACCATTTTTGTCGACCCTCCACGAGCAGGTATCGACCCTGCCACGTTAGAGTTAATGCAAGGTTATGAGCGGATCCTGTATATCTCTTGTAATCCCGACACCCTGAAAGACAATTTGCAGCAATTAAATCAGACCCATAAAGTCACCCGTTTTGCTCTGTTTGATCAGTTCCCTTATACCGATCATATGGAAACAGGTGTACTGCTTGAGCGTCGTTAAGCGACTCTATGTACCTAAAAATAAAGGAGCCATTGGCTCCTTTATTTTTGGACTAAATCACAATTTCACTTAACGATGCTCAACCTTATGTTGTAAGGCTTCGGCGCCCTTCGCCACCATACGTAATTGCATCACCAGTTGATCGGCAAGCACTTTACGATCGGCACGCTTCATATCCAGTGCCGACGCTCCGGCGTTAAACACTAAGGTCACGAGCGCTTCTGCCTGTGCTCTGGCCAGCATAGGCGTACGGCCCGCCGTCGCTTCAGTGTAATGGGCCAGTTCAGAAATAAAATGTTCAATCTCGCGGGCTACCGCGGCGCGGAAGGCCGCCGAAGTCCCTGAGCGCTCATGCAGTAATATTCTGAAAACGTTTGGATTAGAATCAAGCACTTCCATAAAGGTATCCACAGAAATGCGGATCACACTGCCCCCGGCTTCGGCACGCTGCCGTCCCTTTCGCATCATCTGTCTTAGGGTCAGCCCGCCCTCGTCGACCATGGTCAACCCAAGCTCATTCATATCCTTAAAATGACGATAAAAGGATGTGGGCGCAATGTTGGCTTCCCTCGCCACCTCACGCAAGCTTAAGCTAGAGAAACTTCGTTCAGCACTGAGCTGGTTAAACGCCGCATCGACCAATGCCCGCCGAGTTTTCTCTTTTTGCTGTGCACGAATACCCATTCTTCAATCCGCTAACTGAATGTAATGACGCGATAATACCGCTTTTGCGTCTGAAACACAGCCCCATCCACCTTGACCAAACAAGATTGCTAGGCTAAATTAGCTTACAGTTGTACGCTCAAATGCGGATATTGGAAACTATAATGAATAAACCCCCTATCATCTGGCTAAATGTCATCCTCTTTAGCCTCACCTTCCTCAGTGCAGTTATCCTCGTTCCTTGGTATGGCCTAACCCACGGTTATGGCGCCAGCGAATGGATTGCTTTTGTGGTGTTAGCCTTTGCCAGCGGCCTGTCGATCACCGCGGGCTACCATAGACTCTGGTCACACAAGGCCTATAAAGCTCACCCTGCGGTACGTTTCCTCTACGCGCTTGGCGGTGCATTAGCATTACAAAACAGTGCATTACATTGGGCATCCGACCATCGTGTGCACCATAAGCATGTCGATGACAATGATAAAGACCCCTACTCGGCCAACATGGGTTTCTGGTACAGCCATATCGGTTGGATGCTGCGCGAATACCAAGCCCAGCGTTACCATGACTACCAAAACGTGCGTGATTTGCAGAACGACAGTATCGTGATGTGGCAACACAAGCACTATCTCGCCCTCGTGATTCTGATGAATATTGGTCTGCCCGCACTACTCGGCTGGTTCACTGGCAATATCGCTGGCATGTTGCTGATGGCGGGATTACTGCGCTTAGTCGTTGTGCATCACTGCACGTTCTTTATCAATTCCCTCGCCCACGTGTGGGGTAGCCAACCCTATACCGATAAAAACACCGCCCGTGACAACGGTTTTCTGGCGATGTTGACCTACGGTGAGGGTTACCATAATTTCCACCATATCTTCGAGAACGATTACCGTAACGGCATTAAGTGGTGGCATTACGATCCGACTAAGTGGTTGATTAAGGCGTTATCTTGGGTTGGCTTAGCCAAAGACCTGCGCACCAGTCCACAGGAGCGGATTGAGAGCGCACGCCTGCAGATGCAACTGTTAAACGCCAAAAATAAAGTGATCCATCTGCCCAATGCCGATGAAGTGATTGAGAAAATCCAACAGGAATACGAGTTAATGAAGGAACATTTACTCGAATACTATCAAGCGAAAAAGGCGCTGTTAGACGCCAAACGTAAACAACTGGTCGATCAACAGTTGCTACTGCAAGTCGAAGAATTGAAGACTCGATTCCTGACTCAGCAAAAAAGCTGGAAGAGCCTCACGGCAAGTTATAACTAGACCACAATTCTCGGTAAAAATCATACGGCCGCCTTGCAAGGTGGCCGTATCCTATTATGATGATGCCTCAATCACTTTTTACAGGATGTAGGGCTCATGTCGAATTCCGCTGTATCTTCCGCCGATAGCATTAAACTCACAGAATATAGTCATGGTGCCGGCTGCGGCTGTAAAATTTCCCCTAAAGTACTGACCACCATTCTTGCCTCTCAGCTGCCTGTATTTACCGATCCTAACCTGTTGGTCGGCAATCAAAGTCGTGATGATGCAGCCGTTTATAAGCTCAACGATGAAATCGGCATTATCAGCACTACCGACTTTTTTATGCCCATCGTAGATGACCCCTTTACCTTTGGCCGTATCGCCGCCACCAATGCCATTAGCGATATCTATGCCATGGGCGGCACGCCCATGATGGCGATTGCGATTTTAGGCTGGCCAGTGAACAAACTTCCCGCCGAGATCGCGCAACAAGTGGTCGATGGTGGCCGTCAAGCCTGTATGGAAGCCGGGATAATGCTGGCCGGAGGTCACAGTATCGATGCGCCTGAGCCAATCTTTGGCCTTGCGGTCACTGGGCAAATCGCGCTGACGGATTTAAAACAAAACGATACCGCAAAAGCGGGCGATCGCTTGTATCTCACAAAACCTATCGGTATTGGTATTCTCACCACGGCACAAAAGCAGAAGAAGCTCAAAGACGAAGATAGCCAAATTGCAGTAAATGCCATGTGTCAGCTCAATAGCATAGGTGCCAAAATCGCTAAGATTAAAGGCGTGAACGCCCTCACCGATGTCACTGGTTTTGGGCTTGCAGGCCATCTATTAGAAGTGTGTCAAGGAGCCAAACTCACCGCCAAACTTAACCTCGATGCCGTGCCACTCTTACCGCGCGCCCTTGACTATCTAGCACAAGGCTGTATTCCCGGTGGCACCCATCGTAACTACGACAGTTATGGCGAACACTTACCCACACTTACCGATCATCAAAAAGCTATTTTGTGTGACCCACAAACCAGTGGCGGTTTGTTAGTGGCAGTGTCGAGTGAGGCCGAAGCTGAACTTGTGGCACTACTTCATGCCCATCAGATAGAGCCTATCTGTATTGGCTCGCTAGAAACGCCCACCTCCACCGCCAATGTGGTGCTGTGTTAATGACAGCTAAGCTCATCCCCGCCCAGCAATATCGGGATATCTTTGTTGCTGGGCAGCCATTAATCGACTTAAGGGCGCCAATCGAGTTTGACCGCGGCGCTTTTCCCTCCTCGGTAAATCTGCCGTTAATGGTTGATAAGGAGAGGGAAAAGGTCGGCACTTGCTATAAAGCGCAAGGGCAGCAAGCGGCGATAGCCTTGGGCCATTCCCTCGTACATGGCGTGGTAAAACAGCAGCGTATTGATGCTTGGTTAAACTTTTTATCGGCCCACCCCGAAGCTTATCTTTACTGCTTTCGTGGCGGACTACGCTCACAGTTAACTCAGCAATGGCTGCAAGAGGCAGGCGTTACCGTGCCTTATGTACAGGGCGGCTACAAAGGCATGCGCCAATATTTAATTGGTGTGATTGAGGCTGTGCCAAGTCAGCAACCTTTGCTAAGCCTGAGCGGTATGACGGGAAGCGGTAAAACCGATTTTTTAAGACTGCGTAAAGAAGCAATCGATCTCGAAGGCATTGCCAATCACAGAGGCTCGAGCTTTGGTAAAAACATCGACCCACAACCGACACAAATTAACTTTGAAAATCAGCTCGCCATCGCCCTGCTTCGGCATCAATTAGGCAACCACGCCTGTTTGTTGCTCGAGGATGAAAGCTTTTTAATTGGCCGCTCGGCGCTGCCGCAAAGCTTTTATAGCGCTATGCAGACGGCCGATATTCTGGTACTCGAAGAAGACGATGACATCAGGCTAACTCGTTTACTCGATGAATACGTTCATAAAATGCATCGAGGATTTAGCGAGCGTCTCGGCTTAGAGGCAGGTTTCGAAGCCTTTAGCCACTACCTATTACAAAGTCTTAGCTGTATTCGTAAACGTCTTGGCGGTAAGCAATATCAAGAGTTGCAAGACATCATGCAACAAGCACTGTCGCAGCAACTTAATCAAAACCAAACCTCACAACATTTGGCCTGGATAAACCTGCTGCTGCACAAATATTACGACCCCATGTACGAATACCAGTTGCAGAAAAAAGCCGGCAATATTCTGTTTAGGGGAAGCCACCAAGCCATGCATGAGTGGCTGGATAACTATTAATAAAAATAGAAAATACACCGCCGCACAATGGCGTACAGCGGTGCTTTTCCTGCAAAACTAATACGTTGAAATAGTGATATCTTCGTAGTCGTAATTGTCAAATTTAGTCGAACGTATAGAATTAGTGCTGCGGCTAGACTTACTCAGCTCAGAGCGTAAATCATATAAATCAGCCATACCACTATAACCCCATACATAGAAACTCATCGATGTCATCGACGAATCATCAAAGGCCGCTTGTAGGTGCGCAGGCAAATCTAAATCAGGAATAGAACCCTTCAGCGGGCCTGAAATAGACCAGTAATCATTGCTTTGCGATAAGGTTACCTGCACCCCTTGCATACGATTAGCGTTGAAACTGAAGTCATAATTTGTACTTCCTGCATTACCAATTGTACTCATTAAGCGTGTAACTTCACTTAGCATTAGATTTTCATTTAATGGTAAATTTAAGCTTAAGTTATTTGAAGCATCTGCAACGGCTCTCCGAGTTAATCCGACATAACTCATAGTTCCAATATCATTTCCACCTAGATCGATTTGTTGTGATGCAGACACGAGATTGCGATTAAAAAGCTCGGGGAACAGCTGAACTTCTCTTGTAGGCCATGAAATCCAATTCTGGCGACCGTATTCTGTTTCAGAATAACTACGTAAAAAATAGTTACTGCTATTCACATCTACATTGAGCAAAGTCCCCTCATGACTCGCCCCTTCAAACATACTGCTTGAAAGTGAAATAACTTGCGATAAATCAAGATTATTGGGATCTATACTAGCTGCATAAGCAGCAATACCACCCTGCTTAGGAATTAATATAAAGTTCACCGGCGCGAATTTATTGTCACGCTTACACACATGCAATGGATTATTGGTGAGCGCTGGATTGATATAAGCATTATTACCATAAAGATAGTAGTTACTATAAACAGTAGCTATCTCACTTGTATCTAAATTGATATCACTACAGTCACAACCACTATTTAAATTTTCATCGGTAAATCGATATATACCATAATCACTGGCTTTAGCATTTAAATCTGTCTGGATCCGCCAAGAAGAGCTACCATTCACAAACTCTTGTGCCGCGACCGTTAAATGTGATGCTTCACTAGGCCAAGGGACATCGACATGTCCCTGCGCATCACTCTTATAAGAGTTCAGAATACTACCGTCACGTCGATGAACAATCACATCAACACCTACTTTCTTTTCTCTTATATTACACATTGACGCTGTGCTCTCGACATCCATTGTTAATCGAGGTGATGCAGGATTTCCTCCATCGGAGTCATCTGAGTTTGAATCACCAGACCCTCCACACCCACTTAGCACAAGTACCAAAGCGCCTATATAGCATCCCTTTTTCATGACCAAACTCCAACACTTAAATTGTTATTTATATGTAACTTTTTAACTGAGGGATTACACCATATCTCAATTTCGTAAAGCAAGTAGGTTTGCAACTTGCTGCCGTAGATTTGCGCGGCTAGTGGACGCTCCCCGAATAGGGCCATCAATATCCACCGAAACCTTGGACCAAAAGCGTTTCGGCATAGTAGTCAATGCATGGCCGTCCTTATGACTAAAGTAAGAACCCCACAGACCATTGAGCGCCATAGGGATCACGGGCACAGGATCGCGGGCCAAGATTTTATCGATACCGGGACGAAACTCGCCGAGTTCACCATCGGGGGTTAAACGACCTTCGGGGAAAATACACACCAACTCGCCATTCACTAACGCCTCATGAATTGATTCAAAGGCTTGATTGTAAGTCGCCTCACTCTGGCGCGGCGAACAAATCGGGATCACCCCAGCATGGCGGAACAGGTATTTCAGCACAGGGATTTCACTGATCGATTTATCCATCACGAAACGAATCGGCCGGGTCGACGCCCCCATAATGATCAACGCATCCACATAGCTCACATGGTTACAGACTATGATACCTGCGCCTTCTTTGGGGATCTTTTCTCGCCCAGTCACAGTCACCCGATACATCACATGACTGAGTAAATAACTGATAAATCGTTGAGTAAACTCAGGCACTTGCGAATACACATAAAGCGCAACCACAAAGTTCATCACCGCCAGCAGCAGGAACAACTGTGGAATACTCCAGCCAGCCACCCCGAGTAGCAGCATAGACAACAACGCCGACGCCACCATAAAGAGCGAGTTCATAATGTTATTCGCAGCAATCGCTTGCGCACATTCTCCCTTAGCGGAGCGCGCTTGAATAAAGGCATACAGAGGCACGATAAACAGACCTCCGCTGACCCCAATCATAAAGAAGTCCAACATCACTCGATAATGCTTCTGCTCGGCAATAAAGGAGTGTAAGCCATACACAAACTGCGCATCAGCAGGTGCGGGGGGAATCGCCCAAAGCAAGTCCACACCAAACACAGTTAACCCCAGCACCCCAAAGGGCAGCAAGCCTAACTCCACATGACCAAAGGAAAAACGCTCACAGACAAAGGAGCCAACCGCAATCCCGATAGAGAACATCCCCAGCAGCAGCGACACCACAGTCGCGCCAGAGTGCAGGTGCAACTTGGCAAAGTTAGGGAATTGGGTCAGATATGTGGCACCCAAAAACCAGAACCAGCTAATGGCGAGGATGGCCATCCAAATCGAAGGCGTTTGACGTGCCTTCTTTATGGTGCGCCAAGTGCCTGATAATGGGCGAAATTGGATTTTCTGAACTGTACCCTGTGGTGGTAAAGCTGGGATCGCGCGGCTAGATAAATACCCCGCCAAGGCAAGGGCAGCGACTGTGATGGCCGACCATAGGGTGGCATTGTTTTCAGACACTAAAATCCCAGCACTCAAGGTACCAATTAAGATTGACAGAAACGTCCCCATCTCAACCCAGGCATTGCCCGTGACTAACTCATCTTCTTTTAAGGCTTGAGGTAAGAGAGAATACTTGACCGGGCCAAAATAGGCTGACTGACTACCGGTTAAAAACAGCAGTAATAACATCATCATGTAATTTTCGCTCACGATGGCCGCGGCGGCGCTGAACATAATGATGACTTCGAGCAGTTTTAAGCGACGAATAAGTTTGGCCTTATCCATATTGTCGGCCACCACGCCTGCATGGGCCGAAAACAGGAAAAACGGCAGGATAAAGACCCCTGCAGCCAAATTGACAAACATGTCGACACTAATAGGTAAGTCGTTGACTTGGCTGAAGGTAACCAGCAGTAACAACACATTTTTATAAATATTGTCGTTAAGTGCCCCAAGGCATTGGGTAGCAAAATATGGTAAAAAACGTTTTGTTAGCAGCATGGCTCTTCCCCCTGATAACCCATTCCCTGTAAATACCCTGTCACATGACTCTCTAACAAAGCGGGTAAAGATGCCGTATCGGCAAACAATTTATTATCCAGTGATAATGCCGTGAGACCGTGGATGCCGCCCCAGAGCACTCGGCTCATTTGAAGTTGCTGCGCAGCAGTTTTATGGGGGAACAATAGGGCTAACTCACGCTCAATTAACCTGAATAAACCCGCGATAAGCTGGCCTTGGGATTCGGGCAAAGGTTCGGAGTCGAGTAGCTGCAGTTCAAATACCAACTTAAAACACTGACGCTGTGCGTGGGCAAACTCAGCGTATTTTTGCGCCATGCTGATGATTTGATTGCGACTATTCTCTGCACTTACCTCGGAGAGCTCATGCATCAGCGCCTGCAACGTTGCCTCAGAAACGGCTAATAGAAGGTAGTTATAGCTACCAAAGATATTGATTAAGGTACTCGGCACATAGCCAATCTGGCTAGCAATCTTACGTAAACTCAGTTCTTGTGTCCCTTGCTGTTGCAGCAATGCCATTGCCGCTTCTATTGCCATAGCACGAATCTCATCATGACTATGTTCTTTGCGTCTCGCCATAGGTCTCACTCCCTGTTGAATGCAGTGAGATTAACAGCCTCAAAAATAAAAAACAACGTTCAAAATAAGTTTATTTTGCGTACAGTATGAAAGAAAAGGCATAAAAATGAGGGAAGTTGGGCTAATTCTCAGGTAATCGCTCGATGGGAACCTTGGAAGGAATTTAACTTTCAACGCATAAAAAAATGGCGCCCTCAATCGAGGGCGCCATTTCGAGGTTGAACTTTTACCTAGCAGCAGTGATAACTCATCACCACCCTGTCGGCCCCGGCGCCAAAATAGTCCGTTTCGAAGGCGGTATCGACAAATCCTAAACGCTGATATAAACCATGGGCAGGATTATGGGGATCGACGGTTAAATCCACCCGCTTAACCTGAGACGGTAGTTGGGTTAAACATTGCTGGATTAATTGTTTACCAATACCTTGGCCGCGGGCTTGCTCACTCACTGCTACGGATAGAATCCACATACAGGCGGGGTCGCTACTTTGGGCGCAGAGCAAATAGCCTAAAAGCTCACCGCCATCATCTACGGCAACCAGAAACTGCTCAGGCCAACAATCAAACCCTTGGCGGAAGAAAAAATCGGGATAACAATGGTCGCCAAAGATAGCCTGCTCGAGTTGAAAAACGTCGGCTAACTCTGACTTTAATACTGGACGGATCGACTGCATGTAAAAACTATTCACCAATTAAAATTTTATCCCACTCTAAATTGGGCGCACCAACAACAATAAAGTTAGGATTTTCAAGCGTCTCACGCTCGTTATAGGTTAAAGGTTGCAGCTCGGTATCCATGAGCTGGCCACCCGCTTCCTCAATAATGATCTGCGCGGCACCGGTGTCCCACTCACCCGTCGGCCCGACTCGCACATAGCAATCGGCGCGTCCTTCGGCAACCAGACAACTCTTCAATGCTGCGCCGCCCATGACCACCAGCTCACAATGCTTAGGCTGATTAAACAGGGTCAACACAGATTGGGGATCCTGACGACGACTCACCGCTAACCTAAGAGAAACTTGCTCACGGTGCTGAATTTGCCGACTACTGATGCGCACTTCCTGCTTATCGGTGCGTTTATAGGCGCCTAAGCCCGCAATGGCGTAATAACACACCTGCGTCATCGGCACATAGACCACGCCCATTACCGGACGATTGTGCTCCACCAGCGCGATGATTACCGAAAAGTCACCACTGCCCGCAATAAACTCCCCCGTACCATCGAGAGGATCGACTAACCAATAACGTTTCCAGCCTTCGCGCACGCTTAGGGGAATATCGGCAGCCTCTTCGGACAGGATAGGAATATCGGGCGTCAATGCGGCTAAGCGTTCACAGATCAGCTTATTTGCCGCTAAGTCCGCCGAGGTGACAGGGGTATTATCGGACTTGGTTTCTCGTTCAAAATTACCCTTTAGGTAAATCTCACGAATAGTGCGACCCGCATCCGTTGCTATCGCAATCACCTCGTCGATTAACTCTTCTGGCTTCATAACCACTCCAATCGCAAACTTCGCGAATGATTTACAAGCACTCAGTTGCTGAACGCTTTAACGAAAAAGATTATTTAAGTTGTAGGTGTTTCTGCGCTAAAAACAATGCGCTCACACTACGAGATTCGGAAAAATCGCTATTATCGAGTAACGCTTCCCACTCGGCCAACGCCCAAGGCACCACATCTATGGGTTCAGGCTCATCGCCTTCTAGGCGGCTTTCATATAAATCTTCTGCGATGAAAATTTGCATCTTGCTAGAGAAATAACCCGGCGCGAGGCTAAGTTCTTTCAACAATGTTAGCTTACGCGCCCCAAAACCGATTTCTTCCTGCAATTCTCGATTGGCCGCCTCGATAGCTTGCTCACCAGGGTCGATTAACCCCTTAGGAAAACCTAGCTCGTAATTATCTGTTCCAGCGGCATATTCACGGGCTAACAGCATGTTGCCTTGATGAATCGGCACCACCATCACAGCGCCTCGGCTACCACCCTTCATCCGCTCATACTGGCGCTCGACACCATTGGAGAATTTAAGATGAACCTGTTCAATTTGAAACAAGCGGCTCTTAGCGACAACTTCGGTATGTAAGATTTCCGGCTTATGGTGCCGCTGCGACATAACTGCCCCTGGATAAAAATAGCAACAAACTAACTAGGATAAGTGACAATCTTACTATCCTGTCTTTAATCTACAACCTGAATTTAGTGCGGCTATTCCAAAGACCACCATCCAAGCCATGGGATTTAAATCACATACTCAGCCAAGACAAAGGAGAAACAGTTAAAACTTTTCGCTTTTTACCGCGAAAAATCACCAACAAAAAAGGGGCTAAGCCCCTTTTTATGTCGACATCATTTAAAACTGATAGCGCAAATTGAGCTGATAACTCAATAGATCATTCGGCTCGATATCTATGTATTGATAACCTAACCCCACGGACCAAGCATCACTGAATTGGTAACTAAAACGCACTCCCGCATACCAATCAGCACCATCTAAATCGGTCTTGATCGTGGTATTGCCCATGGTACTGCTGATATCGGCTTGCCAATGGAACAAGCCAACGGGTACTTCAAAGCGCCAACCTTGATGCTGCAGCAGGGTAAATCTCAGGCCCAACATGACCCCATCGGCAAGCACAGGGGTGACGGTTTTCACCAACTCATGGTATTGCTCCGGCGTTAAGGTTGAGCCCTTAATTCTCGCGCTTCCTTCACCAAAGTCGGCATAGCCCAGTTCTAACGCTACGGTCGGCGTCCACTGATAACCCAGACTCACCCCAAATGCGGTATCCGAGTCATCGACGTTGAGGAGTTGTCCCTCTCCAACTTGGACGTTCAACTCAGGCAGGGTTTTATCGGCCTGCGCTTGGCCGATAAAACCCTCAACATACCAGTCTGTTGCCTGTGCCTGTTGCGTCACACTGAGCAATAACAGGCTGCCTAAAGCAAATCGCTGCAACTCTCGGCGGCGCAACATGGCGCACGCTAAGATGAATGCCAACGCCCATAAGGTCATACTGCCACCTCCTGACTTATTATCGATAATGACCTCTTGATAGGCTTTCACTGTGATAAGCACTTGCCCCGTCGCTTCACCACCTTGGCCGTCGCTAATCCTATAGGTCACAGTATCCACGCCATCGAATCCTGTTTTAGGGATATAGCGCAGTTTATTCGCTTCGATAGTCACAGTGCCTTGTTGAGCCGTCGCACTTAACAGGGTCAACGTATTACCATCCACATCGGTGTCATTACTCAGCACGTCGATAAGCAAGCTGGTGCGATCATCGGTGGCGGCGCTGTCATCGACAGTCACAGGTGCCGTGTTGCCATTCACCACTATCGTCAGCTCACTACTTGCCGTACCGCCCTTGCCATCGGTAATGCTATATACCAACACATCGGTGCCGATAAAGTCTGCCGCCGGCATGTAACTGATCCGTTGATCCGCTAACACTGTGACGGTGCCAAACTCACTAATCACTTGTGTGACGCTCAAACTATCCCCATCGCTATCCGTATCGTTGGCAAGCACGTTCACATCAATACTCTGGTTCCAAGCAATTGCTGCCGAGTCGGGATTGGCGACAGGTAAGTGGTTACCATTGAGCATCACAGCAACACCACTTGGGTCAACAATAGTACGGTTAGCCACACCATCATCATCGTTAGGGCCGCCATCTTCGATGGTCAACTGCACACACCAATGGCCTTCAGTTAATCCCGGCGTCCAACGGCTATCCCCAGGTGGCGGGCAGAAACCACGTTCACCCTCGGTACTGGCAACAGTGTTGTTTGCATCAATCACAAAGTCTCGCCAGCCCGCTTGAGCATTGAACTTGCGGTAGACGGCATTCGCAGGAACAGGTGAGCGTTGTGGCAATACTAAGCTATAGCTTTGGCCCTGTTGTGGTAGGCCCGTGGCGATAAAGTCGAAAATACCGCCCACATTTGCGGCTAAAGCATCTTCTGCCACGGCTTCTGGCTGTAGCTGCACGCCGCTCTGTCCACGGCTTAGGGCAATATTCCCCAAACGTAAACAGACGCCCGCCTGCCCTTCGGCCAAGAAGTAGACTGGCTGCAATTCACCTTCAGGCATCACATGACAGTCGTTATTTGCATCCAAATAATCTGGGATGCCATCACGATCGCTGTCGCTATAGCCTTCTTGATCATCGGGAATTAAATCGCCATCCGTATCGGCACTCGTCAATGCGGCTAAACTTGGACGCACTACGATGTACACTGTTTCGGTACTCGACAGCACAGGCGAACCATCATCGGTCACCGTTAGGCTCACAGGATAAATCCCCGGTGACACCGCGGCTGGAGAGAATGTCATACCTGTCGCATCCGCTTGCAAGCTTAACGTGCCGCTTGCCCACGTCAGCGTCAATGTATCTTGCTCATTGGCATCGGAGGCAGTGGCACGAATATGCACATCACCGCCATTTTGCGCGACAATGACTTGCTGCTGGCCAGCTTGAGTCACCGCTAAACTGACCTGTGGTGCAATATTGGCTTCGGTAATCACCACTTGAGTCTGCTGCTTACTACCAAGATTCAGGCTTGAATCTAGGCTGATAAGCACCTCTTCATTCCCTTCGGTCACACCATCGTTCAGAGTAGTAAAGTGGATTTCTGCCATTTGACCCGAGGTTATCTCGACAACACCATCAACCAAATCATGGTCGCTGCTATCGGCTGAACCGGATACTGTGTATGGAATACTCAATGGATAGTTTGGCGCCTCACCATTGAGGTGAACACTCACAGCCACTTGATTACCTTCAGCAACAACTTGATCTTTGCTCAGTGAAATCAATGGATTGACTTTGACCTTCTGCGCTTTAATCGCCTTATTACCCTCGCCATCCACTGCCTGCCAATAGGCTAAGTAGTTGCCAGGGGCGAAGAACAAGCTCTTATTCACCAGCGACACAGGTAATGGATGCCCATTACGGTCAACCGCCTTGGCAAAACCGAGTTTCACCCGCGTAAACAGACCTGTCGCATTCACCTCCACATCATCAGGTAGGGTGATCACAGGTTGATTCGCTGAGTCAGCGCCTTCAATCAGCACATTCACTTTGGCGGTTGCTCGGCCTTTGTTTCCATCGCTAATGGTATAACGCAGTGCAACAGGCCCCACATAAGCCTCGGGCGCGGTAAAGCTGAGTCCATCCGAGGTGATTTGTACACTGCCAATATCCGCAGCAGCACCATCAATGGTTAAGTTGTCACCATCGACATCCACATCGTTTGCCAACACCGCCAGCGAATAGGTGTCATTGGGGGTACTGGTTAAGATATAGCTGTCATCGACAGCTTGAGGATCATCGTTCACTGGCGTAACCGTAACTGTGACAGTCGCTGGCTCTGAGCTTAACTCTGCATCTTTAGCGATAAAGCCAATAGAATCAGTACCATTAAAATCCTTCTCAGGTGTATAGAGCCAGACACTACCATGTTGCTCTAAGGTACCAGAGGTAGGTTGCGCGGTGATCTCATAGGTCAGAGGATCATTATCGACATCCTCAGCGGCAAGCGTGATCATCAGCGAACTATCTTCCTCAAGAGTCACCGTCTGATTGGTCGCAATTGGCGCATCGTTGATGTTTGCCACCACAATCGTAAAGCTCTGGTCTGCGGTTAAGCCATCCACATCCGTGGCGCGTAGCAATACCGCATGACTCCCCACGTTCGCGTTAGTCGGAGTACCACTCAGCACGCCTGTCGCCGCATTGAAGCTGAGCCAGCTTGGGAGAGTGACCGCACTGAGAGTTAGACTGTCACCTACATCGCTGTCCGTCGCGACCAAGGTGTAGCTGTAGGCCGCATCTTGGGTTGCACTGGTTAACGCCGTTGAACTGATGGTCGGTGCATCATTGATGTTTGCCACCACAATCGTAAAGCTTTGGTCTGCGGTTAAGCCATCCACATCCGTGGCGCGTAGCAATACCGCATGGCTGCCCACGTTCACGTTAGTTGGCGTACCACTCATGACGCCCGTCGCCGCATTAAAGTTCAGCCAACTTGGGAGTATGACTGCGCTTAAGGTCAGACTGTCACCTACATCGCTGTCCGTCGCCACCAAGGTGTAGCTATAGGCCGCATCTTGAGTGGCACTGGTGAGTGCGGTTGAACTGATGGTCGGTGCATCGTTGACGTTTGCCACCACAATCGTAAAGCTTTGGTCTGCGGTTAAGCCATCCACATCCGTTGCTCGTAACGCTACCGAATGACTGCCCACGTTAGCATTAGTTGGGGTACCACTCAGCACGCCTGTCGCCGCATTAAAGTTCAGCCAGCTTGGTAAGGTCACGGCACTTAAGGTGAGACTGTCACCTACATCGCTGTCTGTTGCCACCAAGGTGTAGCTATAGGCTGCATCTTGAGTGGCACTCGTTAACGCCGTTGAACTGATAGTCGGCGCATCGTTGACGTTCGCCACCACTATCGTAAAGCTTTGGTCTGCGGTTAAGCCATCCACATCCGTTGCGCGTAACGCTACCGAATGACTGCCCACGTTAGCATTAGTTGGGGTACCACTCAGCACGCCCGTCGCCGCATTAAAACTCAGCCAGCTTGGTAGTGTGACGGCGCTTAAGGTGAGACTGTCTCCCACGTCGCTGTCTGTTGCCACCAAGGTGTAGCTATAGGCTGCATCTTGAGTGGCACTCGTTAACGCCGTTGAACTGATAGTCGGCGCATCGTTGACGTTCGCCACCACTATCGTAAAGCTCTGGTCAATCGTCAGACCATCTCCGTCCGTTGCGCGTAACACTACTGCATGACTGCCCACGTTAGCATTAGTTGGGGTACCACTCAGCACGCCTGTCGCCGCATTAAAACTCAGCCAGCTTGGCAGTGTGACAGCACTTAAGGTGAGACTGTCTCCCACATCGCTGTCCGTCGCCACCAAGGTGTAGCTATAGGCCGTATCTTGAGTGGCACTGGTTAACGCCGTTGAGCTGATAGTCGGTGCATCGTTAACGTTTGCCACCACAATCGTAAAGCTTTGGTCTGCGGTTAAGCCATCCACATCCGTTGCTCGTAACGCTACCGAATGACTGCCCACGTTAGCATTAGTTGGGGTACCACTCAGCACGCCTGTCGCCGCATTAAAACTCAGCCAGCTTGGCAGTGTGACAGCACTTAAGGTGAGACTGTCTCCCACATCGCTGTCCGTCGCCACCAAGGTGTAGCTATAGGCCGTATCTTGAGTGGCACTGGTTAACGCCGTTGAGCTGATAGTCGGTGCATCGTTAACGTTTGCCACCACAATCGTAAAGCTTTGGTCTGCGGTTAAGCCATCCACATCCGTTGCTCGTAACGCTACCGAATGACTGCCCACGTTAGCATTAGTTGGGGTACCACTCAGCACGCCTGTCGCCGCATTAAAACTCAGCCAGCTTGGCAGTGTGACAGCACTTAAGGTGAGACTGTCTCCCACATCGCTGTCCGTCGCCACCAAGGTGTAGCTATAGGCCGCATCTTGGGTCGCACTCGTTAACGCCGTTGAACTGATGGTCGGTGCATCGTTGACGTTCGCCACCACAATCGTAAAGCTCTGGTCAATCGTCAGACCATCCACATCCGTGGCACGTAACACCACCGCATGGCTGCCCACATTAGCGTTAGTCGGCGTACCACTCAGAACTCCTGTCGCGGCATTGAAGTTGAGCCAGCTTGGGAGTGTGACGGCGCTTAAGGTGACACTGTCGCCCACATCACTGTCCGTCGCGACCAAGGTGTAGCTATAGGCCGCATCCTGGGTGGTGTTGGTCACCGCGGTTGAGCTGATGGTTGGTACATCGTTAACGTTTGCCACCACAATCGTAAAGCTCTGGTCTGCGGTTAAGCCATCAACATCCGTTACTCGTAGCACTACCGCATGGCTGCCGACGTTAGCGTTAGTTGGGGTACCACTGAGCACGCCCGTTGCCGCATTAAAGCTGAGCCAACTTGGGAGTGTGACCGCACTAAGGGTCAGACTGTCGCCCACATCGCTGTCCGTCGCTACCAAGGTGTAGCTATAGGCCACATCTTGGGTGGCACTCGTTAACGCCGTTGAACTGATGGTCGGTGCATCGTTAACGTTTGCCACCACTATCGTAAAGCTTTGGTCTGCGGTTAAGCCATCAACATCCGTGGCGCGTAACACTATCGCATGGTTACCCACGTTAGCGTTAGTCGGGGTACCACTGAGCACGCCTGTCGCCGCATTGAAGCTCAGCCAGCTTGGTAAGGTCACTGCGCTTAAGGTGAGACTGTCCCCCACATCGCTGTCCGTCGCTACCAAGGTGTAGCTATAGGCCACATCTTGGGTGGCACTGGTGACTGCGGTTGAACTGATGGTCGGCGCATCGTTGACGTTCGCCACCACTATCGTAAAGCTTTGGTCTGCAGTTAAGCCATCCACATCCGTGGCGCGTAACACCACCGCATGGCTGCCGACGTTAGCGTTACTTGGCGTACCACTCAGCACGCCTGTCGCCGCATTAAAGTTTAGCCAGCTTGGGAGTGTGACGGCGCTTAAGGTGACACTGTCGCCCACATCGCTGTCCGTCGCGACCAAGGTGTAGCTATAGGCCGCATCCTGGGTGGCACTGGTTAACGCCGTTGAACTGATAGTCGGTGCATCGTTGACGTTCGCCACCACTATCGTAAAGCTCTGGTCAATCGTCAGACCATCCCCGTCCGTGGCGCGTAGCAATACCGCATGACTCCCCACGTTCGCGTTAGTCGGAGTACCACTCAGCACGCCTGTCGCCGCATTGAAGCTGAGCCAGCTTGGGAGAGTGACCGCACTGAGAGTTAGACTGTCGCCTACATCGCTGTCCGTCGCCACTAAGGTGTAGCTGTAGGCCGCATCCTGGGTGGTGTTGGTCACCGCGGTTGAGCTGATGGTTGGTACATCGTTAACGTTTGCCACCACAATCGTAAAGCTCTGGTCTGCGGTTAAGCCATCAACATCCGTTACTCGTAGCACTACCGCATGGTTACCCACGTTAGCATTGCTTGGGGTTCCACTGAGCACGCCCGTCGCCGCATTAAAGTTCAGCCAGTTTGGTAAGGTCACCGCGCTTAAGGTGAGACTGTCACCTACATCGCTGTCCGTCGCTACCAAGGTGTAGCTATAGGCCGCATCTTGGGTCGCACTCGTTAACGCCGTTGAACTGATGGTCGGTGCATCGTTGACGTTCGCCACCACAATCGTAAAGCTCTGGTCAATCGTCAGACCATCCACATCCGTGGCACGTAACACCACCGCATGGCTGCCCACATTAGCGTTAGTCGGCGTACCACTCAGAACTCCTGTCGCGGCATTGAAGTTGAGCCAGCTTGGGAGTGTGACGGCGCTTAAGGTGACACTGTCGCCCACATCACTGTCCGTCGCGACCAAGGTGTAGCTATAGGCCGCATCCTGGGTGGTGTTGGTCACCGCGGTTGAGCTGATGGTTGGTACATCGTTAACGTTTGCCACCACAATCGTAAAGCTCTGGTCTGCGGTTAAGCCATCAACATCCGTTACTCGTAGCACTACCGCATGGCTGCCGACGTTAGCGTTAGTTGGGGTACCACTGAGCACGCCCGTTGCCGCATTAAAGCTGAGCCAACTTGGGAGTGTGACCGCACTAAGGGTCAGACTGTCGCCCACATCGCTGTCCGTCGCTACCAAGGTGTAGCTATAGGCCACATCTTGGGTGGCACTCGTTAACGCCGTTGAACTGATGGTCGGTGCATCGTTAACGTTTGCCACCACTATCGTAAAGCTTTGGTCTGCGGTTAAGCCATCAACATCCGTGGCGCGTAACACTATCGCATGGTTACCCACGTTAGCGTTAGTCGGGGTACCACTGAGCACGCCTGTCGCCGCATTGAAGCTCAGCCAGCTTGGTAAGGTCACTGCGCTTAAGGTGAGACTGTCCCCCACATCGCTGTCCGTCGCTACCAAGGTGTAGCTATAGGCCACATCTTGGGTGGCACTGGTGACTGCGGTTGAACTGATGGTCGGCGCATCGTTGACGTTCGCCACCACTATCGTAAAGCTTTGGTCTGCAGTTAAGCCATCCACATCCGTGGCGCGTAACACCACCGCATGGCTGCCGACGTTAGCGTTACTTGGCGTACCACTCAGCACGCCTGTCGCCGCATTAAAGCTCAGCCAACTTGGGAGTGTGACCGGACTAAGGGTCAGACTGTCGCCCACATCGCTGTCCGTCGCCACTAAGGTGTAGCTGTAGGCCGCATCCTGGGTCGCACTCGTGACTGCCGTTGAACTGATGGTCGGTGCATCGTTAACGTTTGCCACCACTATCGTAAAGCTTTGGTCTGCGGTTAAGCCATCAACATCCGTGGCGCGTAACACTACCGCATGGTTACCCACGTTAGCGTTAGTTGGGGTACCACTGAGCACGCCCGTTGCCGCATTAAAGCTGAGCCAACTTGGGAGTGTGACCGCACTAAGGGTCAGACTGTCGCCCACATCGCTGTCCGTCGCGACTAAGGTGTAGCTGTATGACACACCCTGGTTAACGGTTAACGTTGGGGTTCCACTAATTACTGGAGCACCATTAGGCTTCACCGTATTACTCGCAGTGGAAGCGCTACTCGTACCAGCCGAGTTTGTCGCTACGACAGTAAAGGAATAGGAGATCCCATTGGTTAATCCCGTAATAGTAATGGGTGAAGATGCGCCCGGTGCGGTAATGCCACTAGGAGTAGAGACTAAGGTATATCCTGTAATTGCCGCGCCACCACTAAATACTGGTGCAGTAAAACTCACCGAAGCTTGAGCATCACCCGCTGTCGCGGTACCAATGGTTGGCGCACCAGGGGCTACTGCACTCACAATAAAGGAACGACTGACCTGAGCCCCAGGCAAATAACTGGCATCACCAGACTGGTCTGCATTGATGGTACAGGTACCAACTGTCAAAAAGGTCACAGCCCCACCACTGGTGATGGCACAAACACCCATTGTGGATGAGGTAAAGGTTGGCGTTAAACCTGAATCTGAAGTAGCGGTAAATGTTGGTGTCGCACCAAAGTTCTGCGCACCGGGGTTATTGAAAGTAATGGTCTGGCTTGCTTTGGGAGTAATAGAGTTTGATACAACTGACGCTGGGCCAGTACCCGCCGCATTATCAGCCCTCACAGTAAAAGTATAAGCCTGACCATTGGTTAAACCATTCACCACAATAGGGGAACCTACCCCATTCACTGGCAATACATCAGGCGGACTGACACTAACAGTATATCCGGTAATGGAAGTTCCACCTGTATTAACAGGTTCCGTAAAGGACACACTAGCCTGGGTATCCCCAGCTATAGCAGCAACACTGGTAGGCGCTCCAGGCAAGGCAGGATTAACCGTAAAGGTCCTGGATACTTGAGGAGCAGGTAGATAGGCAGAATTGCCAGGCTGGTCCGCATTAATAGTGCAGGAGCCTGCAGTCACAAATGTCAATGTTGTGCTATTGACCTTACAAACACTGGTAGTGGATGAAGTAAAGGCGACAGTCAAACCGGAATCAGCTGTTGCTGTCAACATCGGCGAAGTACCAAAACTTTGCGCGCCAGGGTTAGCAAAGGTAATAGTTTGCGGTGACGCTGGCGTAATAGAATTGGATGCAGCCGAGGCAGAACCTGTTCCCGCCGAGTTGGTCGCAGTGACCGTAAAGGTATAAGACACGCCATTTGTCAGGCCAGTAACCGTAATGGGTGAGCCAGCACCAGTCCCAGTAGCACCGCCAGGGTTGGCAGTGGCTGTATAGCCAGTAATTGCAGCACCGCCAATACTTGCAGGTGCAATAAAGCTAATCGATGCCTGAGTATCCCCAGCGGTGGCAGTGCCAATCATTGGGGCTCCAGGCACCACAGCATTTACTGTAAAGGTTCTGCTGACAGTGGTTGCCGCATGGGTAGAGCCATCACCGACTTGATCCGCATCGATGGTACAAGACCCTGCTGTAACAAAGGTCAGTACTCCACCACTTGTAATAGTACAAACCCCGGTAGTCGATGAACTAAAACTGACGGTTAACCCCGCCGTGGAAGTTGCGCTCAGGGTTGGACTGCTACCAAAGTTCTGTGCACCGGGATTTGCAAAGGTAATAGTCTGATCAGCCATCGGAGTCGCGGAACCAGAGGTAGCGGAGGCTGCACTGGTGCCTATGGCATTGGTCGCAGTTACCGTAAAGGTATAGGCGGTGCCGTTTGTCAGGCCAGTTACTGTTATCGGAGAAGACGTAAATCCATTACCACCAACAGTAATACCATCAGGGCTGGATGTCACGGTGTAACCAGTAATCGCCGAGCCGCCGTTATTGGACGGTGCAGTAAAGGCGACGGAAACCTGTCCATCACCCGCAGTTGCAACCCCTATGATGGGTGCATCCGGTGCAGTTGGAATGGCTACCGTATGGGGCGTGCCACTGGTATAAGCTGCTGGGCCAGCATTGCCAGCCGGATCAGAAATATTGGTGGAACCATTCAGGTTGAGCTTTATCGTACCATTGCCAGTAATACCACTCACCGTCACTGTCACACTGGAGCCCGAACCAGCAGATACACTAGCAATCGTGCCTGTTGCACTACCCGTGGTTCCCAAAGCGAAATCGTCAGTGGAAATATTGCTGACAGACTCACTGAAGTTCACGGTGAAATCAACACTGGTATCAGTGGATACTGCTCCACCACTTGGAGCAGTACTGGTCACAGAGGGCGCGACACCATCTACCACCAAGGCTTTGTTAGCGCCTAATGAATTAGCCGCTCCGGGTGAAGCCAGCGTCAGGGTTGCGTTGTTGGTGGCAGCATCGCGAATGGTGCCGCCATTTAACGACAATGAGGTAGTTGCGACATAATCCAGATCGGAAGAGTTATCACCAAACTGGATGGTGTAGCTAAACGTAAGTGTGCTTGAACCGCTACCGCTCGCATAATTAATCGTTCGATCTATTGTGCCTGTTTCAAGGGTTAATTGCGGCGTACCAGTGACATTCACCACTTCACTAAAGTTAACTTTAATACTGATGTTATCGCCCACTTTATAGGTGCCATTGGCAGTACTAGAATTAACCGATGTTACAGTGGGCACAACACCATCAATGACTAAAGCTTTATTCGCCCCCAACGAGCCAGCAGCACCGGGTGAGGCAAGAGTCAGGGTTGCATTATTACTTGCGGCATCCATGATGGTGCCGCCATTGAGCGTAAGGGAGGTGGTAGCTACGTAGTCGAGATCAGCACTGGTATCACCCGCTTGCACAGTATAGTTAAAGTTTAATGTGCTTGTACCTGTGCCACTGGTGTAATTGATTGTGCGATCTGTCGAGCCTGTCTCCAATGTCAACTGTGGAGTGCCAGTCACATTCACATTTTCACTGAAGTTGACTTGAACACTTATAACATCACCCACTTTATAAGTGCCATTGGCCGTGCTGGAGTTAACAGAATCGACAGTAGGCGGAGTGGAGTCTGGTGAAACTGCATTTGCAAAACCCACATTGTCGATACCGATATACAGAAGTTGACTAATTGGATCCGTGATACGGATTTCGTCTGCGTACTGGAATATCGATGCCGTCAGCCCATTGACCTGGGTGAAATCCGAGATGTAGTCGCCGTCGGTCGCGAGCGTGACGCTGCCTCTGGATACACCGTTCTGGAAGGCTTCGAATTTGATCAGAGAGTGCGCGCCAAGGTAATCGACGATCTTGATTCCGGTGAACGAGAACTCGCTCCCGTCCTGGCTGCGAATCACGACGATGAGCGAGCCATTCCCGGAATCGTCGGCGATACCTTCGTCCTGGCTGCCGGTCCCATCCGTGAACAGATCGCTGTAGTACTTCCACGCCGCGCCGTTATTGGAGTTGCCGGAGTTAGCGGAAAAGATCTCTATCGTCACGCCAGGAATGTCGCTCGACTGGGCTTGGCCGTCGGTCACCGGAGTACCTAGGGTCGTGTCGGTACCAGAAAAATTCAGCGTTCCGGAAAATGCCATTGCATTTTGGGTCGTTGTAGCCAGCATCAGCGAGACAAGTAGTAGCCTCCATACGGCGATCTTGCTCCTATTTATCTTGCTAGCAAAAATGTGCTGAACAACATTAGCCCAAAACATAATGATGCCTCTTTTTAATATGGTTATTTCTGGAATACCCAAGATACTGACGTTAGGCTTGTACCTGACTTTCGCTCTAAACAACAAGTACGCTCCCTGTACTTGCCTTAACGTCACCAAACTGAATTACACAATTTAGTTACGCGACGGATATATACCTTCAAGCGCAATAATAAAATTCATCCCCAGATAGGGATTGCGAATTCCGACAGGCTGCCCTCCACCAACAGGATTGACGGTGACCGAGCCTGTTGGTGTTACGCTACCCTGCACTCCACCGAGGCTAGCCTTTGTAGAGTCTGGCGCCGTACCAGTAAACAACCCATTAAACGCAACATTTGCAGGCCCCGCCTTAGCTGTCGTAGCAGAGAGGTAGGTAGTTGCGCCCGTTGCCGGAGGAACCATTGCAGTGGCCGTAGTGGTAGCAACATCAACCGTTGCTGCCACACTACTAGCATTGCCAGTGAAAGTAGCTGTTGGTGTATGAATAGGTAGCTGATTGGTTGTAAGATTGATGTTCTCAGCACCCGAGCTCTGCCCTAGAACAACTGTTGTCAAACCTCCCCCAGTTCCAGTACCCACAGGAGTACGACTTTGCAAGTTAGGCAACCCAAAAGTCGTTGTGCCATTGCCACCATAGTTTGTACCCAGAAGAGAGAAGAGCGCGCTGTTGGTGGAAATGGGCAATAACTGCCCATTACAAAACGCCCAACCACGCGGAGCGAAAGTACCAGCGAACATGCGGATTTCTCCAATAAATGGATCTGCCATTGTATTTCTCCTTAAATAACGATTTTGTCTACGTAACGCCTTTTAATGGTTTAATTACTCACGACAATTAATCGACAGCGAGTTCCTTCTGCTGATTACAACATCATCCGCATCACACATTGGGGAGGTTATTATGCAACACAATTAAAACAGCTTAGTTACAACTAAACATATCTGAAAAATCGGCAAACACAATTAAGCAGAAATAAATTTGTGTAAATTATCAGCCGACGTTTAA
Organism: Shewanella sp. GD04112; assembly: GCF_029835735.1. NCBI lineage: Bacteria > Pseudomonadati > Pseudomonadota > Gammaproteobacteria > Alteromonadales > Shewanellaceae > Shewanella > Shewanella sp. GD04112. The sequence continues at coordinate 183,818 of NZ_JAOEAL010000001.1, read as the reverse complement.
GGCCATCGCATTGACTCATAGGTTTCGGAACGGCTTTGAAACTGAAATCCATGCCGTAAATAGAGTGATTTAGCTTGAGTATTTTCACTCTCTACTGATAAATGAACAGGCAACTGACGTTGCGTCGCTTCAAGCTTGACCGCCTCTAATACCGCAGAGCCTAAACCGCGGCCTCGCATGCTTGGCGTAATAATAAAATCAACAAGATGAACCCTATGCTCATTAGTATCTAGCATCAGTTTGCCGACCGCTTGTTGCTGATAAAACAAAATGTAGCTGATGGCATGTGGATATTGCTCCCGATAGGAGACTTGTTGCAGCCGATATTGTTGCTCCAACATGTTCTGTGCGATATCAAGGGGTAAACCAAGCTCATAGAAGAAGGCTCTAGTTGAATAAAAAAGCTCTGCCATAAATAGGTTATCGTTTGCTTTGGCAGGCTTAATACTCAAACCAGTGAATGGATTTAATTCAGCTAGCATCATGGTTTTTTTCTCGAGCTAAAGGTTGCAACAGTTGCTCATAAGCATTCAATAACAGCTGCCATGAGATAGTTTGTGATTCATTTAATAGGGTAGATTGCGCGGGTACCATGGGCACAAACAATTGCCCTTGTCGCTTAACATCAAAGCGCCAGTGGCCTTGCCAGTGCTCAATATCTTCTGCGGCTAACGGCCAGTCTAAAATGGCCGAAAGTGCGCTGGGTTTAAGCGCATTTAATTGTTGATAATCCATTAAGATGCAACGACATGATTGATAAAGTGCAGCAGTTTGCTGGGCAAAACCATGCAACACACACATTCGAAATGTATCTACACTAGGTTCACCATGCGTGTTTTCAGTAAGCGGTAACGGATAGGGGAATACAGCCTTCACCCGCCCCGCCATATGCATCCCAGCCTCTCGTTGATGCGAAGCCAAAATATCTCTGGGATGGCGCATCAGACATAGCACTCGACTATTAGGATAGAGTTCTAGCAACATGGGCCAACAAGCCAAATCCCACGCATTCCACTTGATCACTAGCTCACGCTCATCAGGCCTCAACCGCCCTTGTAGCCTTAAACATAAATCCACCAGCTGCGGTATTAAGCTCGAAGGCCAAGCATCATGGTGCATCACATCGCTGCAGAGCATAGATTCGGATAACACTCGGCACGTTTTGAGTAGGGAAAAACTGCTAGCAACCAGTGTTGACCCACAACGGGACCAATGGAAAATCATCAAATTCGGATTGATCGAAGGCAAACTTTCTCGTTGGGATAGTAAGGGTTCGAGCAAGGTTTGAGGTTGGATAAAACTGGCCAGTAAACCATGGCGAGCATCGCAGATATCGTCCTCCAAGAAAGGTTTTGATAACCGCTGAAAGACAGGAACCCAACTTATTGTTTTGGTTTGAGCATGATAACGAGAAGGAAACCAAACTTGGCTGAAGCGTGCTAAATCCGGAATGAAGCTTGATTGCTGCAAGGCAATAAATGCCAGCATCTGCTCTAAATTTAGCTCAGGCCAATTGAGGAAGTCTGCCATCAAGGCAACAAAATGTTCAACATCCTGCGCTTGATACAGTAAATACAATGATTCAGGCTGATGCAGTAACTGCCAATAACGTTGCTGTTGTTCATCAAAATCAGTCATTAGCTGGCCATTGGGTAGAAGTTAATGTACTGCACTATGCGGGGTAACAGGCCTCGATTTGGCGTCGGTCCATGGGGCAAGGCATGGTGCCAAATAATTAAATCCCCTGCGTTTGCAGCAATGGGGTTAATGGACCACTCCTCCCAACGCTGTTGCTGCAACTCAATATCAGTCTTGTTTTGTTCCTGTAGCCAGGTTTCTATTTTAAGGTGAAAGCCGGGAACACAACAAAATGCCCCCTGCTCGGCAGGGGTATCCGAAAGATAAATCAATCCTTGTGTTCCAAATGGCACAGGTAGTTGCAGTGGCATGTCCCAATGCATATTGGGTCCAGGAAACTGCCAAGTGGACGTTTCAGGAGGATTAAAACTCACTCTGTCAGTCGTCATCACCAAATCGGTACGCTGCCATAATTGTTCAAAGGCTTGGCGGATAAGAGGTATTTGCCGATTGGCATCGAGGATGGGATGACGAAATAACTGCAGCATGATTTTCTGCATCAACTCATGGGACTGGTACCAAGTTGATGGATCATTTTCATTCGCGCCAAGCTGCTGCCAAATCACGGCTCGACTCGCCGCACATTGCGCTTTTGACAACACTTGCGGGATGACTATATAACCTTCCCGTTGCCAAAAGGCGAGCTGGGCGTCGGTAAGCACTTGAGGTAAAGCGTTACCATAAGCTAGCTCGATATTGCTGCTTTCTGGCTCAGCTTGGGATAAGGCACGTAATCGCTGATTGATGCCAACGATATCCGCCGTAGTCAGCTTAGTTTGCCTTTGAACGAAAGCGATAAAATCAGCCTGTTTATCATATTGATAGAGCGCCTTCATCCCTGGCTCTAATCCTATACCGCACAGATCCAGCAGCGCTTTATCTAGGTTCCATTCTCCCTCTGCCACCTCATTGGTTTGTCCACGCTTTTGCAACTGAATTTTTTGCCATAGTCGCTGCAAATGATAAATCCCCAAACAACTCAAATCCTCACTGCCAACAAGCGGCAATTTCTGCTGCTGATATTGGAAGATAAAATCGGGATAGGTTCCCAGCTCGTAGCTAAAGTCCACTCGACTCAGTGGTTTAAGCCACAGGGATTTTTTATATTGAGATAGGGTTAATTGTGATTGATTTTCAAGTAATTGATGTTCGCCATAGACCCTGATTTTTGTCGTCAATTTTAGGTTTATGGGTTGAGGATCATAATCAGGTAACAATAAGCTCCCCGCTAACCCACTTCTGTCGCCTTGAGCGAGCAAGCGGGCATGAGCTAAATCGAGACAGAATAAAGGGCCCAAATATATTGGCGGCTGCTCTTTTAGCTCGAGCCACACATCCAACTCAATCGACTCGGGGATCAAACATCCATCCTCAGCTAAAAAATGCTGTAGATGGCTAAAAATCTGTACCTGCGGTTCCTGTTGCAGCAGGTGTTTCATGGTTTCAGAAATAATCAGATCAAAGGCTTGTGTTGATACAGGCCGCCAAAGCGTAGCGTCAGCGCAAATAAGCGCATCGACACGATCCGCTACATCGAAATATGCCAGCAGCTTTTCCACACTCTCCAATGACGCTCGATGAATGTCGAGTAAAGTTACTCGCACTTGCTTAGCCGTAAATAGCGGTAATAAGGCTAAGGTTAGCCAAGCAAAAGGCCCGGTTCCGGCATAGAGTATGTGCACTGGTTGGTTCGAGTTAACTTTAAGTTTGTCCTGTATCGCTTGATAAATTCCCTGAATAAACACTCTGCTACGTTCGGGATCTTCTGCACATTGCGCCGCAGTTGTTGGTGATACCGCCTTGCCAAAAGGGGTCACACTGGCCTCAGTATCGAGAAACAACGCCGGGTGCAGTTCTAACCCTGTCAATTGGCATAACTGCGCCAGCATAGGATCGATAAGCCGCTTTGCCTCCCCCGCTGAGTGAGATTGCAGTAGCGCCAGTGCAAACTGCTTTAATATCAAAAGCGCCTCGCGCTGTCCTGCATCAGGCTTTGATCTTGGCATCATGGATAAGCTCCTTTAACCACGAGTTGATTTCACAGTCGATCACCAAATTGATTCTGGCCTCCACACCTTTGTTCGCGACCCAATGGGTTTGGTCAGCATTGATATACCAAAGCTCTCCGGCCCGCATAGGTACACGTTTCTCATCCACATAAAAATAAAGCTGATCATGGGTTTGTAGGGGCAAATGTAATCTAGCCTCACCCTGTTCAAGTGATAATCCTTGATCCCTATGGGGCTTGATTTCAGCACCAGCGTGTAAACGCATTAAGCGTACCGATTTAACTGGGCAAGCAAGGGATTGAATAAACTGCAGCAGCGCGGGGCTCGATTCCAGTGAAGGCAAATTATCCCAATCTGTCGCGGCACTAATGGAAAAGGCTTGTAAAATGGGGTGCGCGACTCGATATTCCTCGGCGCAGCGAAGAGCCAACACATCCCAACCGCCCTGAGAGCCCGCGTGATAATCACGCTGGTTAATGTGTGGCAACCACTCATGCTGCAACAAAGTCGTGAGTTCTTGCTGTAAACTAGTGATATTTGGAGCTTGGGTAAGCAAGGCGAATGAACAGATATCCATATCCAAGTGTCTCATTTTTAGACAAAAACGAATTAATCAAGCCTAGCACAAAGTGTCATGCTGACAAGATAAGCTGATCTACAAGCCGACCTAACCACACAGGATATCCCATGTTTGACTGGAAGAAGATTGATACTGTACTGCTCGATATGGATGGCACCCTGCTCGATTTGCACTTTGATAACCATTTTTGGCTGAGTCTGGTGCCACAGGAGCTGAGCAAGCAGCGGGGATTAAGCCAGAGCCAGGCACAACAACTGGTGGAAAAAGCCTACGGCAGAGTCGCAGGCACGTTAGATTGGTATTGCCTCGATTATTGGCAGTCCGAGCTGCAGCTCGACATTATGGGGCTTCACCGCGACTTAGTTGACCGTATTCAACTGCGCCAAGACAGTATGCCTTTTCTCGATGCTCTCGCCGCCGCGGGCAAAAAACGCATCTTAGTCACCAATGCCCACCCTAAGAGTCTTGCTCTTAAGCTAGAGCATACTGAACTTGGAAGTGGTTTAGATGCGATGATCTCAAGCCATGAAACGGGTTATCCCAAGGAACACCCACAATTTTGGCAAACGCTATTTGAAAAATTTGCCCTAGTGCCTGAGCGCTGCCTGTTTATCGATGATAGCGAACCCATTTTAAATGCAGCGCGCTTAGCGGGCGTGGGCCATCAGCTCGGGATCAGCAATCCCGATAGCCAGAAACCTGCCAAAACCTTCAATGATTTTCCGGCCATTAGCGACTATCGTTTATTGCTTAACGATCTCGCGAGTTAACCCCTCGAAATAGAAAAGGCACCCAAGGTGCCTTTATCAAATCATGCATTAGGTTACATTACTGGCTAGATTAAAGCCCAGGAATACGCCCCTGATAAACAATAGGGAAGTAACCGTCATCTCCACGCTTGCCGAGGATATTAAGAGATTTACGCATATCTTCCGGCTGTTCGTTGGTCTCTTTGATCTTAGCGGCAACCTTGACCATATTCCCCTCGTCTAACTGTAAGGTACCGATAATCCCCAACTGGTTTTTACTCTCATCGGTTGCAAGCTGCGCTTTACCCTCAACACAACTCAGCCCCAGTTCGATATTACCTAATGGATATTCGCCGAATTGATTCTTCACATTGGTTTGGTTTAAAAATAATTTACCCGATAATTGTTCACACCAAGGTTTGCCTTGCTCGAGGGTTTCAACCAATAGGCTGAGTTCGCCTCGAACTTCGGTTCTAAAGGGCAGCTTAGTATTACCAATTAAGAAGCTATCGGGCGCTTCAAAGCGTAATCCCTGCGCACTAATGCCAGCCATTGACCAAGTGATTAACCCTTTAGCACTTACGGGTGTTGCTCGGCTACCTACCTGAAAATCCAGCTTCACTTTGCCTAAAAACAAAGACCAAGGGCTGAGTTCCCAACGCACTTGCTCCAATTGGCGCTGCTGAATATTCAAAGTTTCAATGCTACCCTCCCAAATACTGCCACTCACTCCAGAAATTCCCACATTCGCTGGGAGTGGTGCGAGGCGCACGGCCACACTGGCAGGAAACAACGCCACTAAAAACACGATATAAATTAGTACACCAATAATAATCTTTTTTATCAGACTCACAGCTACACCTTAACCTATTGCGCTAGTTGGATCCGTCTTACTTTGACATAGCCAGGCGCGTCAGCCTCCGCCAAATCAACACTCTCAAGGGATAAGCCCTTTTGCTGCACTAAATCATTCAAATAACTGAGTAAGGCATCGAATGGCACATCATCCATCCACACTTGGATTTTATCGCCCTGAGGCTGCATGCGAGTGATCACTAAGCCATAACTGCCAGCTGTTTGGTTGACGACCGAGCTTAAACTGCCGCTCATCGTCGGCTTAGCGCCGCTTTGTTTTAAGCCAGCGATTTTATTCGCCGTCTGCTTTACATAGGTCAAGGTTTGCTGCTGAGCCGTTAAGTTGCGCAGTGCATTGGCCTCAGCATTGGCGATTGGCGTCCAAATCCCCCAGTAAAATAGACCGATCACTAAAAATACGGCGCCAAAACCTACGATCTGCTGCTCGCGCGACGCAAGCCCTTGCCACCAAGTCCGCAAATTATCCATCTTATTTGCTCCTCAAGGTTAAGGTGCTGGTGACCTGATCTTCACCGCTATTCATCGTGCCACCATCCATTTGGAAACGACGGCCGACAATCTCTTTAAACCTCTCAATTTGCGCGTAATTTTTAGCAGTGACCTGCATGCGGATTTCATTACGGGCACTTTCAAATCTCAAGCTATTGGGTTTTAGCTCAGGTACTTGTTTAAAGGCGTCTTGTAACCCCGCCAGCATGGCAAAAAACTCTGCACCACTGCCTTGGCCTTGGAGTGCGCGCAGTTGGCTCTCCATCTGCGAGCGTAAATTCACAATACGTGAATTGCCTGGTATCACTTGTTGATAAATGGCTTCACTTTGCGCCTTCAAATCGGCGATTTGGCCATTTACCTGATGAATGGTTAAGCCTTTATTTACCAGAGACAACACAATAGCAATGGCTAGTACAATTGCCGCATTTTTCCATTGCAACAGATGCTTACTGTATTCGCGCTTAGGCGTATAGACACCCGTCAGTAAGTTAATCGGCGCATGTAAAATGCCACGCGCCAGCACCAACATAGGTAAGTCGAGAGGCTGTGGCTTAAGCTCGACACCGTCCAACTCCATCTCGGTGTAACTGGCGACCGACACCTCGTCTGTCTGAGCCGTCAGTTGCTTCATTGCCACTGGCAACCAAGATAAAGGCAGACTATGGCCCGTTCCTAATCCTGTACGCAACAATAACTCGTTACCGAAACGCATAGCCGCCCATTGGCATTCCTGCAATGGCAAGGCCAAGCAATCAGGCACGATACGCTTTACTTTTAAGCCCGCTTCGGCCAAACAGCTGAGCCAAGTTTGCATTTGCTCATGGGCAACGGCCACCACGCTGAGGGCATCGCCATTGCGTGGACCAACGGTAAAGTGCATCGCATCCACATCCTCGGCGATGGTTTCTTCCAACATAAAAGGCAGGGCCTTTAAGGCTTGGCGTTGGCCTTTTTCGGGCAGATTCACGCTGGTGAGCGTCATGGCGGAAGCTGGCACCAACACATCAATAGGGCGATTGCCCGCGCGCTCAGTTAAGGTTGATAAACCTTGGGCGTTGGCCAGTTCGCCTGAGGCGATAATTTCTTGTTCTTGTTCGGACCAAACCAGCCAAGAGCATGCCTGCTCTGCGGTTCTGCCTAAGCGAATAAATAGCCGTTCACTCACAGTTTTTCTCCACCAGCTTCAACCTTAAGGGATTGAGCTTGTTTGCTATTATTTTTGTCCACCAAACTGACGGGTGAGCACATCCATTTTGTTACCGCTGCCCTTTTTGAGCACACTCTCCATCCTAAAAATGGCGTTGTCGACCTTTGCGCCCGAGGCAAGGAGGAAATATTGACTGTCGATCACAAAAGTCGACTTCATCGCATCTTCCCATTTAATCGACCCCATTGAGGAGGATTCGTAAAAATCATCAATCTTGGCAAAACCATCGCCAGGGCGCTGGTTAATAATGCTTTCCGCCTCGCCAACCGAAATCTGATTATCCAGCATGGCCGCCAGCAGCGCCGCTTGCTCAACCTCTATGGTGTTTACGTTTAACAGTTGTCTGTCATTCCCTGGAATGACGCAAATATAAGGCAATAATTTCAGATAAATATCTTGGGTGTAACCAATCACCGCCCGCAACTCACTCCTGTGATTCATCAGGGTATTTGCGGCGCGATAAGGCACATTTCGCGCCTCGTACTCGGCATCTTCGGCGCCATATGGGCTAGCGACCGTGTCCTCGTCGATATAATCCTTGAGGGTTTGGGTCAGATGATCCGCGGTAAAATCATCCATCCCTAAACTCACTAATAACGCTTTGTATTGCTTTGCCGCTAACGGCAATTTAGGTTGACCGTTTTCCACATCTTTTGTGGTGACGGACAAAGCATTTAAGTTAAAACACGAACGCATATCGGTGATCTTGCCTGCAATCTCACCATATTCCGCCGGAAATACCACGTCGCTCATGGCCCAATATTGTTGCTTGTGTACCCGGCCTTCCGAATCGTCTAAGTCCTGCTTAAGGATTTTCTTCGCCAGTTCTTCAGCGGAAATCGCGTACCAATAGGCCTGATCGTACTGGGCTAAGTTTAAGGTGCGGCGCATCGACAACTGATTTCGACTGGTAATATTGGTGGCGATAATCACCACCATGGCCACGATCAACAACACCACAATCAGCGCGACACCACGTTGTTTAGTCGGACTTCGCTTTATCATGCGCGATCCTCATTACCTGGGTCACCTTTGCTGGGATCTTCTTCGCCGTTACCCGAGCCATCGCCGTTATTGTCTTGGTCGCCGTTGTCATCTTTATTGTCATCGGCGTTGTCGTTCTTATTGTCCTCATCATTGGACTTTTCTGGCGCCGCCGCGCCCAAGGGCAACATAAACTTACGTTGAATTTTGCCTAAGCCTTCAATCTCAATTTCCATTGCGATGGCTTTGGGTAACTTGGTCGCCTCGACCTTACGCTCCCATTTGTCCTCCATAAAGAAGGAATACTCGACCGAGAGCACCTTATCGATAATCACAGTCTTCATTGGCTCGGCGCCAAATTCGGGTTCGGGATACGGAAAGTACCAACGCTCTAATTTTCCTTCGCGCACCACGTAGGCAACTGACTGTATGCTGCCACGGGGCAATAAGCCGTCGGGGTTGAGCCAGCCTAAGCGGTAGAACACTAAGGCCTCTGATTCCGAATCTAAAATATCGTTACCCGTTTGGAAGACTGTGGTACCACGGCCGCCTTCGAGTAATCTGGGTGTCCGCGCCACCATCTGCCCAAGGTCGCGCTCAATCGCGCCAAAGCCCTGCTGCAATGCCTTTAAACGCACCGAGAAGTTACGGGTCACTTCATCGTTGGTCAGCACAGTGCTTAACACCGCATTGGCGGCTAAACCTAACATGGCAAAAATCGCAATCGCGATCAGCATTTCCAGCAGGGTAAATCCCTTATGAGCCTTAGTTTGTTTTAAGGACATAACTGCTCACTTGTGCTGCAATACGCTGATAACGCTCATCTTCACTGACACTAATGCGGATCATGCGAAAGTTATCATCCGTGGTTTTCACCACTTCTTTGCGCCAGTACCAATCCTTACCCGCGAGTTCAACCTGCCCTTCTTTTTTGCCTAATTCGGGAAATTGCGGATCGAGTCTGGCGTCGACCATTTGATTGTCCGCCACCCATTGTGCAAGGGTGCGTGACTCCAGAATCGGCATATTCGCCATCTGCTCACCTAAGCTTTTGGTGATAGAGACGGCGGCGATGGCAAATACCGCCAAGGCCACAATGACTTCGAGTAGTGTCATACCCTTAGCGTATTTCATCGGGTCGCCCTAAGGTTAAACGGCCAAGGGCATCGCCCACCACTAATACATCGAGTGGCCCCTTGTCGGTCTTGGTCATAAAGCTCAGCTCGAAGGCGCTCATTTCACCACTCGGGAACAGTAAAATCTGCGGCTCTGGGTGCTTTTTCTTATCTTCCGCAGAAGGCTCAATTAAGGGCTCGTCGAACCACGACTCGTCCTTTTCATCCTCCTGCACTAAGGGTAAACCGTCGAGCACCAGATTCAGCGCGACGCCGGGTTCCATTTGTTTTTCAGACAGAATTCTGTCCTTCTCCAATGGATTCCATTTACCATCTTTATAATAAACAAACTGATAACTGTTTTTTTCCACCACGATACCGATAAATTGACCGCTCAATACGGTTTCATCAAGCACTAGCTCTGTGGCGGCGATAAATTGCTGCGCGTTTTTTTCCAGCGCCTGTTGTGGGCCTGAATTGCCAATAGACATAGTCACCGCCGCCGCGGTGAGTCCCATTAACAAAATAACCAGCATCACCTCCATCAAGGTGAAGCCGGCGTGGCGCAGCGTTAACATCTTATTGGAAGTTCTGTAAGTTCCAGTTACCGATATCGTCTTCGGTACCTGGCTGACCATCTGGGCCTGCACTAAAGATATCTAACTTGCTGTTTTCGCCTGGGCTTAACAGTAAGTAGTTATTGCGCCATGGATCCTGTGGTAAACGCTTTACATAACCTTCTTCACGGTAGTTACGTGGCTCGGGCGAAATCGTTGGTTTTTGCACTAAGGCTTCTAAACCTTGTTCAGTCGTTGGATAAACACCGTTATCTAACTTGTACATATCTAAGGCGTTTTCGAGCGCTACTATGTCAGATACCGCTTTCTGTTGGTCGGCTTTATCTTTGTTGCCCATCAGGTTTGGCACTACCATAGACGCCAAAATACCGAGGATAACGATAACCACCATCACTTCGAGTAAGGTAAAACCCTTGTGCTTTTTGTTCATTTGCATCGACTACATCTCCTAAAAAACCTGCGCCATCTCTGAGTCCAAAGAGGCAATAATCCATAAATTTAATAACTAGCCACTAATCAAATTGTTCAGTGCCAAAATAGGTTGCAGAATGGCCATCACGATAAAGAGTACAACCCCCGCCATGCTCACCACCAACATGGGCTCGAACACACCCAGCGCCAGTGTAACATTACTCTCGAATTCCCTATCCTGGTTATCTGCAGCACGCTCAAGCATTTCCTCGAGCTGACCACTCTTCTCCCCCGAGGCGATCATATATAACATCATCGCCGGGAATAGCTTAGTGTTAGTCAACGCTGCGCCTAGGCTAGTTCCTTCCCGTACGCGTGCCGTGGCATCATCCACCGCCGCTCGCACCCGCACATTTTGCAATACTTCGCTGGCAATGCGCATCCCATCTAACAAAGGCACTGAACTGGCGGATAAAATACTCAGGGTACGCGCAAACCGTGCGGTATTGAGTCCTTTACTCACTCGGCCAATCACCGGCATTTTCAGCAAAAACGTATGGTATTTCATCTTGAAAATCGGTGACTTGAGTAGACGCTGGAACACCATCAGCAGAATACCGATCGCCAAGATAACAAACAGACCATAGTGCTGGACAAAGTCTGAGGCGGCAATTAAGAAGCGGGTTGTAGCGGGTAACTCGGCGCCCATATGCTCAAATTGGCCAACCACTTTTGGCACAACGGCGGCCAATAACACCGACACCACCCCAATGGCCACTATCGTCAGCATAATGGGATAAATCATCGCCTGTTGCAGTTTGGACTTCAGCTGCTGACGACGTTCGGTGTAATCGGCTAAGCGATTCAGCACCACTTCTAAGTGGCCGGATTTTTCACCCGAGGCCACCATGGCGCGGTACAAGTCATCGAAAATATGCGGAAATTCGGCAAGAGAGTCGGCCAGACTATAGCCTTCCACCACGCGGGAGCGCACTGCCATGATCATGCTGGCGAGACGCGCCTTCTCACATTGCTGGCCCACCGCCTTGAGACATTCCTCAATCGGTAAACCCGCAGCGACCAGTGTGGCGATTTGACGGGTGATCAGCGCTAATTCCGCCACCGAAATCCCGCGTTTAAAGGGCGAGAATCCCGCACCTTTCGCCTTAGCCTCCTTTTCGGTGACCGGCAGAATGTCCAGCGGCATCAAGCGTTGGTCACGCAGCTGACTACGGGCATGTCTGGCGGTATCCGCCTCAATCACCCCTTTTAGCTGTTTTCCCTTGGCGTCCAGCGCCTTATATTCAAATGCTGGCATAGCTTACTCCTCGCGGGTCACCCTCAGGACTTCTTCCAGAGTGGTGATACCTGAGAGCACCTTGCTCATGCCATCGTGGCGAATACTTGGCACCGACTGGCGGATATATTTCTCAATCGCCAGTTCGCCACGTCCACCGTGGATCAGCTCGCGCACATTATCATCGACCAGCAATAACTCATGGATACCCGTACGACCACGGTAGCCACTGCTACCACAGGCCTTACAGCCATTGGCGCGGTAAATATGGCGCTGATCATCCGCAGTAATACCCAGCAGCTCACGCTCACGCTCATCGGGCACATGTTCTGTTTTACATTTTGGACAAAGAGTACGAATTAAGCGCTGGGCTAATACCCCAAGCAAACTCGATGAGACTAAGAAAGGCTCTACGCCCATGTCCTGCAAACGGGTAATCGCGCCAGAGGCCGTGTTGGTATGCAGGGTTGAAATCACTAAGTGACCAGTCAAAGACGCCTGCACCGCAATTTGGGCGGTTTCTAGGTCACGGATTTCCCCGATCATTACCACATCCGGGTCTTGACGCAGAATCGCCCGTAGACCACGGGCGAAGGTCATGTCCGCCTTAGTATTCACTTGGGTTTGACCTATACCTTCTAATTCGTATTCGATAGGATCTTCAACGGTTAAGATATTGGTATCTTTAGAGTTAATTTCTGTAAGACCCGCGTACAGCGTGGTACTCTTACCCGAACCCGTAGGGCCAGTCACCAGAATAATGCCGTGTGGACGACGGATAAGCTCATCGAACTGGGCACGGATACTGTCGGTCATACCCAGTTGTTTTAAGTCCAAATTACCGGCATTTTTATCTAACAGACGCAGCACCACCCGCTCGCCATGGCTTGATGGCATGGTCGATACCCGCACGTCCACCGCACGACCCGCAATCCGCAGCGAAATACGGCCGTCCTGCGGTACACGTTTCTCGGCGATATCGAGGCGCGCCATTACCTTAATCCGTGACACCAACAGAGATGACAACTTACGATTCGGTTTAAGCACTTCCTTCAGCACACCGTCGATACGGAAACGCACGACCAATTGCTTCTCGTAGGTTTCGATATGGATATCCGAGGCCTCTTCTTTAATCGCTTCAGATAACAAGGCGTTAATCAGCTTGATAATAGGCGCATCATCATCGCCTTCGAGCAGATCTTCGGTTTGTGGCAACTCTTCAGCGAGGGTAAATAAATCCATCTCGTTGCCAATATCTTCCATCAGCTGCTGCGCTTCAGAGGAGTTGGCTTGATAAGCCTGAGTTAATTTCGCCTCAAACTTGCTTGGCTCGAGCAACACTAAAGGCAAATCCACCCCTGAGTAGCGGCGCGCTTCGAGCATGGCCGCTAATGGGGTTTTGGCGGTATAAAACAGGTTCAAGGCGCCATCATCGCCATAGGCTAAAATCACTTCATGGCGGTGGGCAAAGGCAAAGGGTAAACGCTCTTTGCTGCTAGAGCGAAATACCTCATCACCTTCGGCTTCAAGACCTAGTTCGTTAGAAACTAGGCTTAAATCCTCGACTTGGGTTACTTGTATTTCACTCATTGTGTTTTGTCTTTGTTCTTGTTTTCATCCAGCGACTTGAGGGTCGAGTCCGTTTTACGCATCTGAGTTTCTAACCCTTTGCCTTCTTTGTAACGATCCAAAATATCGTTTACTTCCGGTGGCACGTACTCAGACTGATTCCATTCTTCCAAGATTGGCACTTGAGTATTTGGCATCAAGTTCACGCCACGCTCTTGCTGCTCAAGTTGTAATGCTCTGAAATAATTGTATTTACGGCCTGCAATTCCTTCCATAGTCACACCATCACGAATAATAGTGGGCTTGATAAAGATCATCAGGTTCTTTTTGGTCTTCTTACTAGAAGACGACTTGAATAGATGGCCAAGTACCGGAATATCACCGAGGAATGGCACTTTCTGCACGCTTTCTTGGACTTCTTCGTTAATCAAACCACCGAGCACCACGATTTGTCCTGAGTCGGCCATTACAGTGGTGGTTAAACGGCGAGTCGCGAAGGAGATATCTACACCCGTGTTACCGTTTACGCCCGAGACTTCTTGCTCAATCGCAAGCTTAACCGCGTTGCCTTCGTTGATCTGCGGCACCACTTTTAACTTCACCCCAACCTCTTTCCGTTCAACGGTTTGGAATGGGTTACTGTTGTTTGAGCTGGCGGTAGAACCCGTCAGAATCGGCACTTCGTCACCGACGATAAACGAGGCTTCTTGGTTATCCAACGTCGTAATCGAAGGTGTTGCCAGTACGTTTGAGTTGGTATCGGCCGACACTGCTTGTATTAGGGCGCCAAAGTCGCCCATGGCCACGCCCCACGCCATACCATTCACTTTCCCTAAGGCTTGCGCCAACAAGGTCACATCACCCTTAGTTTTTGGGTTCTGGCCAATCACCTCGCCCGTGCTTGGGTTAGTGATATAGGTTCCTTCTTTATCCTGCGCCTGCCATACACCCGCGCCAATCTCGCCTATGGTTGGGCCTAAGTTATTGAACTGAGTGCCACCATCCGCTTTCGCGGCCCATTGCACCCCAAAGCCGACGTTATCGCCTTCGGCAACTTCCACGATAATGGCTTCTACTAATACTTGGGCGCGGCGAATATCGAGTTGGTTGATCACGCTTTCAATAGTGCGCATTTGATCTGGCTCAGCGCTGATCACTAATGCGTTAGTATCAGTGTGGGCCATAATATTGATTTCATTACGACGTTTGCCACCACCCGCTGCCTGAGCGCTAGGATCTTTTTCACCTTCCAACTTTTGGGCGAAACCGGTTAGCACTTCAACTAAGTCTTCGGCCTTGGCATAACGTAAATAACGTACTTTCGTATTGCCCGTGCTGGCTTGCTCGGCATCGAGACGGTGGATCAGCTCCACCACCCGTTGACGACTCTTTTCATCACCACTGACCACTACGGCGTTAATCCGCTCGTCGGCAACAACCTTAGGCGCTTGTCCGGGAAGCTGCGCTTGGTTAGCTGTCGCGCGGTACAGGGTATCGATAATTCGCACCATTTCGCCAGCAGAAGCATATTCAAGTGGCACGACTTGAACAGAGGTATCACCCTGTTTATCTACACGGCGAATGATTTCAACTAACTTATTAACCACCGCTGCGCGGCCAGATAACATCAATACGTTCGATGGGTCGTAGTTCACTACGTTACCGCCACCGGCGTTATCGTTTAACTGGCGTAATAACGGCGCTAACTGCTTGGCTTCGGTGTTATACAACGCCACGATGCGGGTGACCATTTCATCGCCCAAACCTGGGTCGTTGTCGTTGGCAACACGAATCGCAGCGGTTTTCGCATCTTTGTCTTTAATGACCTTGATGACGTTGTTTTCCATCTCGACGATGGCATAACCGTAAACTTGCAGCACGTTGAGGAAGAATTGGTAATACTGCTCATCGTTGAGCAGATCATAACTGCGCACGTTGATCTTGCCGCGAATGGTCGGGTCAACAATGATGGTTTTATTCAGGTTTTTACCAACAATGTTGATAAATTCTTGGATATCAGTGCCTTTAAAGTTGGCCGCATATTGTTCAGACCAAACAAATTGCGAGGTCAGCATAGTGGCGCCAGCCACAACTCCAGCAATCAGTTTGCGTCGAATCCGTTTGTTATTCATTATTTTACTTTCCTCTAACGCGTGTTATTGCGGCAAACTAAACATGATTTCAACCAATTGTCCTTCCCGTTCCACCATAACAGAAACTTCAGTTAATTCAGGCAATTGGCTCATCATTTCTAACGCCTGACTCATCACAGTCAGGTCGTATCCATTAATCGATTTCGCAAGGTCATTGGGTTTAAAGCCCGCTTGCTTAAAAAGGTTCACATCTTTACCCGGGTTTAGACGGTAACCCACGACGCTTTCGCCCTGTCTGACGGGAGAAATCGCGATGTAATCGGTGATTTTGCTGGGGTCGGCTAAGAGTTCGCTGCGGGATTCGGCCAGCTCTTGGGAAATTTCAGCATTTTTGCGCTGATCCACGCGGCTAACCACCTCGGCTTTTTCACTCTTAGCCTTTTGTAGTTGCTGATTCGCCGGGCTTTGGCTGGTGTAAACCAGACCATCGAGCATCAGGGTCTCATAACGGCCCGCGTTGGTGATGATAATCCGGTCAGCGTAGACTTCTTTTAACGAAGCCGAAGTGCCTTTAATCTTATCGCCTAGGCTGTAGGTTTCTTGGCTGCCGCTGGACTCAATAATCGCGAGGCCTTTTTGATCGGCGGTCGAGGCCACCACACCCGTTAATTGAATCGAGAGTGACGTCTTAGGCGCATCGGTCACAGTCTCAACCACTTCCACTTTCGGTTTATCCGTTTTGGCATCGGCTCTGCCAAACAGTGCAAGCTGCTGTAATCCCGCCAGATCAACTTGCCCAGCCCCTTTACCTGTCGTGGTGACAGCCGTAGGAGACCAAGCCGTTGGGGATGAAGTGCTAGGTACGAGTTTCCATGTAATTTGCGCGGCTAAGAGTAAACACAGAATAAAACCAAACCAGAAAACAACCTGACTCAATGGCTTATGCGGGATACTTGCAGCTTTAGCGATAACTTTATCTAATAAATCCATATTTATGTGGACCCTCAATACAGGTCTCTGTTCTGATTATAAAAATTAGAATGTTCGCCACATGCTAACCTAGGCCGCATTTGGCAACAACCCCATAACAGTATTGCAATTGGCGAAAATTGGCCATTTATGCTAACTTTGCCCGCCTCAAAAGGGTGTGAAGCGCACCACCCTTTAACATAATAGCAATGCGGCTTAGGCATTTTATTGTTCAGCATGTGAACTCATCGATCTTTTATCTTGGAGACACTATGACACAAAGTTCAGGCGACAGTGGCAGCGTTCGACTCGATAAGTGGTTATGGGCCGCACGTTTTTATAAAACCCGTGCCATTGCCAAAGAAATGATCAACGGCGGCAAAGTACATTACAACGGTGCTCGCACCAAATCTAGTAAGAATGCTGAGATAGGTGCCGTCCTTAAGATACGACAGGGATATGACGATAAAGAGATCGTCATAAAAAAATTATCTGAAATGCGACAAAGTGCATCGATTGCGCAGGAATTGTACGAAGAAACGGCCGCCAGTATAGCCAAGCGTGCGGTAAATGCCGAAGCAAGACGATTGAATATTCTCAATAATCCTGCGCCCGACCATAAACCGGATAAAAAGCAACGACGCCAACTTATCCGTTTTAAAGAATGCTAAGAATTACGTAAAAGTTACCTAACAGTGAGATACAAGATGATACAAGATATTTTAAACCGCTACCTGTTCGACAATGCCGATGTGCGTGGCGAACTCGTACAGTTACAAGACAGCTATCAACAGGTGATTGGCTCACACGCTTACCCACCCGTGTTGCAAATCCTGCTGGGTGAATTGCTGGCGGCGACGTCTCTGTTAACTGCCACCTTAAAATTCAGTGGCGATATCAGCGTGCAGCTGCAGGGCAACGGCCCAGTATCACTGGCGGTGATCAATGGAAATAACCAGCAGCAATTACGCGGTATTGCCCGCTGGGAAGGCGAGTTAGCCGACGATGCTAGCCTCGCCGATCTGTTTGGCCAAGGTTATATGGTTATCACCCTGACGCCAGATGAAGGCGAGCGTTACCAAGGCGTGGTCGCCCTCGACAAACCAACCTTAGCCGCCTGTGTCGAAGACTACTTTAACCAATCAGAGCAATTACCTACTGCACTCTGGTTATTTGCCGACGGTAAGCAAGCTGCGGGTATGTTCCTGCAAGTCTTGCCAAGCCAAGAAGACCACAATGCCGACTTCGAGCATTTGTGTCAGCTGACCGCGACCATCAAGGCAGAAGAGTTATTCACCTTAGATGCGCAGGACGTCTTGCACCGCTTATATCACCAAGAAGAAGTGCGTCTGTTCGATCCTATCGAAGTCAGCTTCAAGTGTACTTGCTCACGTGAGCGCAGCGCAGCCGCGATCAAAACCATTGATCAAGCCGAAGTCGAAGCCATTCTGGCCGAAGACGGTAAGGTCGAAATGGGTTGTGAGTACTGCAATGCCAAATACGTATTCGATGGTATTGATATCGCAGCTATTTATGCCAACGGCACGGCTTCAAATACCCAGCAGTAAGTCAAAATTGACTGTTAAAAGGGCACCTTAGGGTGCCCTTTTTTGTACCGCCTCAATGATCCAGCTCACACTTTACCCGCGGATAGGATACAATCGGCACACTTTGTCCCCTAGCACGCCTCGGGCGATAAATAAAAACAAATCGGCAGACGATCGATAAAAAAATAACCTTACAAATACAAGTCAATGGAGACCTCACTATGGCGGATGGATTAAACCGCGTTCATTACAACCCCTCAACAGCACAACTGGTCGAATTTGCCCTGCTACGCGGCGAAGGTGAATTGACTGCAAACGGCGCACTGGTCGCTAAAACCGGTACCCGCACCGGTCGCTCTCCTGGCGATCGTTTTATCGTAAAAGAAGACAGTTCAGCGGCTGACATCGAATGGGGACCCGTCAACCAAGCATTTGAACCCGGTGCTTTTGAAGGATTATGGGCGCGCGTAGAAGCATTCCTCGCCGATAAAGAGTTGTTTGTATCTGACCTCGAAGTCGGTGCAGACCCAGAACATTACCAGCCAGTGCGCGTGACGACTCAATACGCTTGGCACCAACTGTTCGCCCGCAACCTTTTTATCATCCCAGAAGAATTTAACCGTCAAGACAAGCCTGTATGGCAAATCATCAACGCGCCAGACTTCGTCTGTGTTCCTGAGCGTGATGGCACCAATTCAGATGCGGCGGTGATCTTAAACTTTGCCGAGCGCAAAGTGTTGCTAGCGGGCCTGAAATACGCTGGCGAAATGAAGAAGTCGATGTTCTCTGTACAAAACTTCCTGCTGCCAGCCCAAGGCGTATTGCCAATGCACTGCTCGGCTAACGTAGGTAAAGACGGCGACACTACCCTATTCTTCGGTCTGTCAGGCACGGGTAAAACCACCCTGTCTGCTGATCCAAAACGCTTCCTGATCGGTGACGATGAGCACGGCTGGGCACCGGGCGGCGTATTCAACATCGAAGGCGGTTGCTACGCCAAGTGTATCGACCTGAGCCAAAAGAACGAGCCTGTGATTTGGGATGCGATTCGCTTCGGTACTGTGCTGGAAAACGTGGTAATGGACGAGCACCGCGTGCCTAACTACAAAGACAGCAGCCTGACGGAAAACACCCGTGCGGCTTACCCACTCGAGCATATCGCTCAGCGTAAAGAAGACAACCGTGGCGCCGAGCCACACGCTGTGGTGTTCTTAACCTGCGACGTGTCTGGCGTATTACCACCAGTTTCTATCCTGAGTAAAGAGCAAGCGGCTTACCACTTCCTCTCTGGCTACACAGCTAAAGTCGGTTCGACTGAAATCGGTTCAACCTCGGCGATTCAGTCCACCTTCTCTACCTGCTTCGGCGCACCTTTCTTCCCACGTCCTGCGGGCGTGTATGCGGAGCTGCTGATGAAGCGTATCGAGTCATTCGGTAGCCAAGTGTACTTAGTGAACACTGGCTGGACTGGCGGCCCACACGGTATTGGTAAACGTTTCGACATCCCAACGACTCGCGCCATTGTCGATGCGATTGTCAGCGGTGAACTGAAAAACGTCGACACCGTACACTTAGAGACGCTGAATCTGGCCGTGCCTGTGGCGGTACCGGGTGTAGACACTAACCTACTCAACCCAGTGAATACTTGGAGCGATAAGGCACTGTACGCCGAATACGCCCAAAAACTGGCCGAAGCCTTCACTAAGAACTTCGCTAAGTACCAAGTGTCTGATGCCATCCGTAACGCTGGCCCAAAGGCATAGGCGCAGCGGATTCATTTAGATAATGTAATCAAACACATTGTTGAGTAAAAAAGCGCGGGTTCAGCGATGAACCCGCGCTTTTTATTTGCCTGTTGATTTGATGACTAAGAGCCAACCGCACTAAAGTCACTGCGGTAGATTTTTATGTGTTTTATTTCTTATCGATTAGTTAAACCAAGCTTAAATTAATGCTGCGTTTTTATAATCATCGATAACAATCATCATTTTTAGGAAGCGACACCCAAATGGAAAACCATAAACCTGTCACTGGATTCCAGCGATTTCTCAATGGCGTCGAAGTCGTCGGCAATAAGCTGCCCGATCCGGCGGTGTTATTTGCGATGTTTCTGGGCTTAGTCTGGCTGATCTCCTGGGGATTATCGGGTGTCAGTTTTGATGAAATCGACCCTCGAACAGGCAACCCCATTCAAGTCGTGAATATGCTCGAAGGCGGCGCACTGACTGCATTTACCTCGAACATAGTCTCCACTTTTGTGACTTTTCCGCCGCTGGGTGTCGTGCTAGTTGCTATGCTGGGGCTTGGCGTGGCTGAGCATACTGGCTTTATTAATGCCGGACTGCGCTCGATTTTATCTGTTACCCCCAAGATGTTACTCACCCCGGTATTGATCGCCGTGGGTATCCTGAGCCATGTCGCGGTAGATGCGGGTTATGTACTGGTTATCCCACTCGGCGCGGTGATCTTCTATGCCGCGGGCCGTCATCCCCTAGCCGGTATTGCCGCCGCTTTCGCGGGCGTATCCGGCGGTTTTTCTGCGACCGTGGGCGTGCCTTCGAGCCTTGACCCTATGTTAGCGGGCTTAACTCAGGCTGCGGCAAGATTATCCGCCGATCCCGCAGCGGCCACATTAACGATTAACCCACTGAATAATATCTTCTTTACGTCGGCTTCAGCCGTGTTAATCATCTTAGTTGGTTGGTTCTTAACGGATAAAGTGATTGAGCCGCGCCTAAAAAACACCGCGGTGAATGGCGATCCCAGCACACTCCCAACGCTTGATGAGCTGGCGCCCCATGAGCGCCGAGGTCTCAAATTCGCCATGGGCGCCATGTTGTTATGTGCCTTAGGGCTAGTGTTTACCGCCTATGGTGACAACTCTGCCTGGCGTGGTACCGATGGCGCGCTAACCAGTGCCTCGGCTCCCTTAATGCGCTCCATTGTGGCGATTATTTTTGTGTTCTTCCTCGTGCCAGGCATAGTCTATGGCTATGTTGCGGGCACGGCGAATAACCACAGGGCCATTATTCAAGGCATGAGTAAGTCCATGAGCGGCATGGGTTATTACATCGTCATGGCCTTCTTCTGCGCCCAGTTTATTTATGCCTTTGGTCAATCCAATTTAGGCGCATTAATGGCGATTAAAGGCGCGTTGGCGTTGAAAGAATTGGCCCTTCCTATGGGCGTGACTTTGGTGGGGATAGTGTTTCTCACGGCGTTCGTCAATCTATTAGTCGGCTCGGCGTCGGCCAAATGGGCTTTGATTGGAGCCATCATGGTACCCATGTTAATGGAACTAGGCGTATCGCCCGATCTGACCCAAGCCGCTTACCGCGTGGGCGACTCGTCGACCAATATCATCACTCCGCTGATGCCTTATTTTCCGTTGATTGTGGTGTTTTGCCAAAAATACGTTAAGGAATCAGGCATTGGCACTCTAGTGGCACTGATGTTGCCGTTTTCAATCAGTTTTCTCCTGCTTTGGAGCGGTTTCTTATTGGCTTACTGGGCCCTAGGTCTACCACTAGGAATTGGCAGCTCGCTGACCTTCCCCGCACTATCTTAGCCTTAGTATAAATATCGCTTGGCTGAGATCGTCGGCTGAGCGACTACAGATAAACAAAAATGGCGCCAACTAGATAAGAGCTGACGCCATTTTTATATCTATTGAATCAAACGATTGGGCTTACTTAGTATCCGATCTTAATACTAACTCGACACGGCGATTCTGCTGCTGCCCCGCCTCATCACTGTTGCTAGCAACGGGAGCATGTTCACCTATGCCTACGGCTTCCAATTGTTGAGTTTGAATACCATGACTCGTGGTCAATAACTTCACAATCGCCACCGCGCGGCGTTGGGATAGACCTTGGTTATAGGCTTGATTACCTTTGTCATCGGTATGACCCACCACATAAAATGCACGCTTAGGATTTGCCTTTAAGTAACTGGCAAGCACCTCGACAACGGGCTGCGCCTCGGGCAATAACTGGTCGCTATCGTACTCGAATAACAACCCTTCTAAGGCAACATGGCCCTTAGCTTCAATTTGGTCGGTCAGCGCCTCAAGATTGATCCCCACGCGGTCATCCTTAAGCTCAGTCTCCTCTAACACCCGCAAGTCGGTCCATAACCCGCCGATATAACCTATGGTATAAGTGCTCACATGCACATTCCCCTCGGGGCGCGTTAAGGTATACCAAGCATAAAACTGGCTGTCTTCGTTACCAATATTCACTAGAGAATCGATAGCTCTGATAAACCTGTCCTCCCTACCACAGGCCTTTCCCTGACACTCAAATTGCGTCTCAAATCCGAGTTTAGTCAATGCCACCTTGTAGTTAGTGAACACCTCATAACCCGAATATTCCTTTGGTATTGAATAGCCATTTTGAGTCAACTTACCCGCACGCTCCACCAGCACAGGCTTATTGCTTGCATCCATTGAAGACACAAATACTGTGCTCGCAAAGCCTTGGCGTTTAAAGTCCTGGATATAGCTTCCCTTTAAGCGGCTGATAAGCGGATGATCCTCGGCGCCATTCGTATCCTTCTTTTGATTATCTTTAAACTCGATTTGCTTAGGCGCTTGCTGTAAAAATGCGGCATTAACCGTGACTAAATCTAACGGCTCGGGGATCACCTCGAGCGTCGTAATATGAAGACCCGCAGAATCATTCATAACTGCCGCTTGTATAGCGGTATAAAACTCTTTTTGCTCATTCTTCACTCGAGCAAACAAGTAACCACTTTCAACACCAATAACGCCATCCAACAGGGCAATTTTCTCTCGCAATAGGCGAGAATCACCACATGCCTCAAGCAGACACTCGAATAGGACTTCGCCACCAAGCTTTTTAATCTGTTCACGGTAATTATCGAGAATATGCGCAGGGCTGTATTCGGGCGCTAATTTGTATTTTTGCTGATGGACCTGACCGAAGATAGGCTTAAAACGATAGTCAGACCTTTGTTCACCCGCGCTGATAATAAAGGGATATTCTGCATAATGGCGCGTCAATTCATCCTTTAATTTCGCCGTAGGAAAAGGCGTGAATAACCCCTCATCCGCCGCCATTAACGACAAAGGCAACAGGCTCGTCGAAATAGCCAATAACCCCGCTAAATAACTCCGCTTAGAAACACGCATCAATATTACCCTCCATAGAAATACTGCCGCGAAAAGTAACACTAAACTGATTGCGCAATAACAAATATGAAACAAGTTAATACTTTAGCGTGATTGAGGCGATGGGTTGTACAGGCAAAAATAGCTGTCGAAAATGCAGACTGATTTAAAAACAGCCGCATTTTGACCGGAAGGATGCCAAACGTTGTCGTGAAAGGGATTTCACATCAAGCCGCATGTTTTATCACAAGCGGCGTCGATTTTTATCCACTCAGACCGATACTCACGCCCTTCTTAGTCACCTTGGCTCATGCTATTTGGCTTGGCCACGAATAACACTGCAATACGTTGAATACTCGACGTTATCAGATGACTCCGCGCTAACTCAGTGCAATGGAAATTGCCGAATTGATGTAAGGACACAAGATGTTTAAACCTAAACTGCTCTCTTTGCTGATCGCCACCAGTTTGCTGACGGCATGTTCTGGCTCAGACGATAAAGATGACACCACCACGACGCCAGAGCCGACGCCTCCAACTGAATACGCCCATAAAGTCACAGGTCAGGTCACTTATATCGGCGCTATCGCCGGGGCCAACGTGTGCGTGGATCTCAACCAAGACTTAAGCTGCTCAGAGGGTGAACCGAGCACCACTACAGGCACTGACGGTAAGTATCAAATCGATTGGAAAAGCGCGACCGAAAAACCTAACTATTACCTGCTGGCCGACTGGATTGATAACGCGCCTTCATCGGCACGCTCAGCATTGACGGTGAGCTCCGCCGCTGCTCACACCAACGCCACCACAGGTGGCATGAATATCGTTGCCCTGCCCGATCATGCGGGTCATATCAACGCGCTGACTAATATTGAGTTTTCACGCTATCGCAAGATGATTGAGGCAGACTTAACGCCACAGCAAGTGATTGAGTTCCGCGCCAAACTCAAAAACCTATACGCCACTGGATTTAAACAAGTCGAAGCCGATTTATTTAGTCTTTCGCCCGAAATCACCCTGCAACCCACATTTATCGACACCCTGCTGTTACACGATTACCTGTTAAACCTCACCAACGAGCGCACGGTGGAAATTTTGGCGGCTATCGAAGTGTTAATCGCCGCATTTGAAGCCTTCGAGAATTTAATCCTAGGGTACGGCTTTGGCACTGAGGCTTATCTGCAAACCAATCCGATTGCCGTCACCAATAAGGTGGAGAGCACCTTAGTGCACTTCGGCTATATGGAGGCGCCGGTTGATCGTAAGGCGATGAACAGCACTGACTGGGATACAGTGTTTAGCAGCATGCTCAATCATACCGACGAATCTCATGTGCTCAATATCGCCACCGTTCGCAACAGCCACTTTGTCAGCTTAGATTATGGTACTGCTGACCAAACTCTTACTGGGGTATTTTCAGGTGACGCTGTGATGATCTTCGACAACACGTCGGGAGAGGAGGTCCCTACCGAATGCTGGAATGAGCCAATGAAAAAATGGATCAATGCCTCGCGTAACGACCAAGGGTATGTCCTGAAAGAACCTGTGATTGAAGGTAACAAAATAAAGACCGTTTATGCCGGCACTGAAGTCCCTGTCGAAATGAATTTCCATAAGTATCAAAACACGGCCGCTGACTGGCAGGATTTGCTGGCAAACCTCCCAAGCGACCTTAAGCTGGCGTCACTCAGTTGGCCTTCGCAAATCTATCGCATGGATATAAAACAAACGGCTGATGTGCTTTGCCGCGAAGAAGATCCCATCACCTATGAAACGGGCGTTGAAACCGCGAGCCAGCTTTCCTCTAGCGTGATCGTGGAACTGTTGTGGCCCTTCGCTTACCCCGAGAGTTACGTTGAGGACTCAACGAATAAATTCACCATTCTCGATAGCTTCGGTCAGCCTGAAAGCCAACATGAATGGAGCATTAGCACCAGTCCGAACGGCGGCAAGCTACTAACTATCACTGAAATTGTGGCGGACCCGATTGCTAGCCAGATGGTGCAACCAAGCTACTACCTTGTGACCTCAAACTTGCTGACTGAAGTTGAGCTAAACACAGCATTTGATACGACTGAAAATAAACAGTTATATCGCTTTACCTACGACCAAAGCTTCAGCAATACCCTGCACAACCACTTTAAGTCGCTAGCAAAGTAAAGCTTACTCCCTCCGCGCCCCTGAGTTGATTCCTCGGGGCGCTTATCTCAACTTAAGTCGCGATGCACCGTAAAGAGCCCATTAGAGGCTGATAAACGCATCTCGCTCATAGTAAAAGATAATCGCTTCAAGCAGTTCCTGTTCACTGGGCTGAGCTTTTTGCTGCTTAAGATTATCAATCACATCCTCGATTTGATCCGTATTTAGCAGGTAACCATAGTCACTGTGGACTAAGCCATCCTCAAAGGCATCGATTTCGGCATCCGATAGCTCCCTCATATTAGCCACTATCGGGAATAATAATGTGGTCAGCTGTAGGGATTCACCGTCATCAAGATCTTGATAAACCAGCCAATAACTTAATCCGGGTTGTTCGATGCACTTTCTTATCCAGCGCTGTAACGACTCGGGCTGGCCGAAAAATGTGCTGATATTCATAATGTCCTCGAATGGCGTTGTCATAGTAAAACCGAGTGAGTCACTAAGTTGCATGGCCATAGAAGCAATTCACCACTCCCAAGATGCATACAAGTAACAGATGGGAGTTCTCGCGACTCAACCCGCCCCAAGAATACGAGAGGACATCTGCGTCCATCAAAGCCAAAATCACAATTCATCAATTCGATGGACAAAAAACCAATCAAATTTAAATAAACATTATTTTACCACATGCATTTTTGAATATTATTCATTTAGACGTCACGTTATTTAGATTTTGGTTATTTTCAAACCAAGGTTGGTGATGTTTCACAAAACCCATAACAGCAACTGTGGTACCTTAAGCGCCCAAAAAACGTGTCAGGGCTGCGCTTTTACGCCAAAAGCGAGGGCGGGCCTGTAAATAGATAACTAGTCTTAAGACACAAAATGCCGCGGTAATTGGGGAGTTTCGCAAGAATGAAGAGCAAGAGTTTATTAGGCAACATTGGTGTGCAAGTGGTTATTGCCATGATTATTGGCGCACTGGTTGGTTTTACCATGGGCGAAAGTGCGAGCATCTTCGCCCCACTGGGTACCATCTTTATCCATTTAATCAAAATGCTAGTGATCCCACTGGTACTGGTGTCTATCATCAGCGGCGCAGCCAGCTTAGGCGATAGCCCCTCGGCGGGTAAGATTGGTGTCGGCACCTTCGGTTTCTTTATTGTCACCTCGGGGATTGCCGTGGCCTTGGCATTAGTCATGGGCAAGGTGTTTACGCCAGGCGCGGGGGTAGACTTTACCGCCCATAGCAGTAGCGGCCTGATGGAAGTCACCGCCGAACACGGCGCACTGCCAGGAGTAATGGACACCTTTATTGGCATGATCCCAACCAATGTGTTCGAGTCATTAACTGGCGGGAATATCCTTCAAATTCTAGTGTTTAGTATATTTTTCGGTATCGCGCTGACCAAGGTCAAAGGCGATGGCGCCAAGCCCATCATGGCAGCGTTAAATACCGTCGTCGACGCCTTTGTGTGGATGATCAACTGTGTGATGGTGATTGCGCCCATTGGGGTATTTGGTTTGATGGCCGATTCCGTCGGCACCTTCGGTTTCGATGCCTTAGAAGTCGTGTTTAAGCTGTTTGCCGTGTTTGTGGCCGCGATTCTGATCTACGGTTTTGTGTTCTTCCCCTTAGTGGTACAGCTGTTTTCTAAGGTATCGGCACGCCAATTTATTTCGGCGATGAAAAAACCTCAGGTGATGGCACTGTCGACAGCATCGTCTATGGCCACGCTGCCAGTGAATATGGAAACCTGTGAAGAAGATCTTAAGGTTTCTAAGGCAACCACCGCCTTTGTGCTGCCTTTAGGTGCCACCATCAATATGAGCGGCAACGCGATTTACTATGGTTTAGTCGCCATGTTCTTCGCGCAAATGTACAACGTCGATCTGTCGATGACCGCCTATGCCGCGATTATCTTTACCTCAACCTTGGGTGCCATTGGCCAAGCGGGTGTCCCCGGTCCGTCATTTTTAGTGGTCGCTGTACTACTGGCCGCAGGGATTCCTATTGATGGTTTACCACTGTTATTCGCCCTCGACCGAGTGTTTGACATGATCCGCACCGCGCTCAACATCACGGGTGATGCCGCCTGCGCCATCATTATGGATAAGTACACCGCAGAGCCAAACTCGAACTAACAGCATAAATACATTGATATACCAAGGCTTGAATAGGCTTACTTATTCAAGCCTTTTTTATACCTAAACCCTCGGGATACCGCATCTTATCCCTCTGATTTTGTATCACTTAATGCAGATTTATGTGATCTTGGCGACGCCTTGGTCTAAGCTCAAACGGCGCCGTCTCGCAATTCGTATTTCTTTATCCGCCAAGCCACACGGACACAGTGCCTTTCTGCGATAATGGCTTGGCTACCATCAGTCCAAAGGAGTGTTGCATTATGTCCGTATTTGCCCCTGCAAGCCCTTTTGCCGACTTTATCTATCGTCATTTCCGTGCCATTCACGCCCTTAAACTCGGCCTCGCCCTGCTGATTGCCGTCACCATTAACGCCATTTGGTCGCCGCCGCATTTTATTTGGAGCATGGTGACCATAGTGATCATTATGATGAGTCTGCCGCAGGTGGGCGGCGCAATTGAAAAGTCCCTGCAACGGGCGGTAGGCACCTGTTTAGGGTCGGCTTATGGCGTGATGTTAGTGGCCACTATCGACAGTTATTGGCTGATTATGGGGCTGCTGATCTTAGGGGTCACGCTGATCTGTTTTATCTCGGCGGGACGCTACAGCTATGCCTATTTGGTGGCGGGATTCACCATTATTATCGTGGTGGGCGATGCGAACCACGACACCTCAGAGGCACTCTGGCGCACGGCGAATATTCTGCTCGGTTGTGTTATCGCCATTCTGGTGTCGCTGTTTATCTTCCCGATTAAGGCCAAGCAGGACTGGCGCAGCCAGCTCGCCAATGCCATAGACAGTATGGCCAAAGTGCTGACCCAACATCTACAGGCTCCCGCCAACCATGATTTAGACTTTCGCGCCGAACTCGAGGCGGCCATGAAGGCGGTATTAACCCAGAAGAAACTGTTTTTCTCCCTCGAGTGGGAAAGCCAAACCCTGAAAAAACATAAAGTGCTGCTGGCAGAATTAGTTAATAAACAGGTGCGGCTGATCACTCTACTCGAGCTATTACCTTTGAGTCGCTGGCAGGAGGCCGACAAAGAGGCATACCACCAAATCAACCGTGTCGCCGCCGAGCTTACGGCTTATCTTCACAGGCTGAGTGAATTTGTTGCGGGCAAAACAGCCACATTGCCCACACTACCAAATTCATTAGAGCAGGAGTTGCAGCACAGATTACAACTCAGCTTAGCCGCCCAAACGCCAAATTCGGCCCCTTTAGCCAATGAAGTCGCGCAGGGATTTGCCCTCACGGGATACGGCTGGCTTATCTATCAACTCGCCATTGCCGTCGAAGCGCTCTACGCCGATATCGAGATTATCGAAATCGCCTATAGCGGACAAACCGTGTTACATAAAACCGCCAAACCTTCATAGACTGTTACCACGGGGCATGGCAGCGAAAATCACTCACCCGAACCAAGATAAACCCTTGGCAGCCCTTGCACTCGCAGGGGCTTAATGAAAAGATACCGCCCTAATAAAAATTCGATGTGTGGACTGTTTTCATGCGCTTGTTTTCCCCTTCCGTTATCGCCATTGCCTGCTTATCGGCGGGTTCACTATTCACCGCCCAGTTAGCCGTTGCCGCGAATACCGAAGTCGCGCAACCCGAAGTGACAACGACTGGAGCTGCCAACGCTGAAGTTGCCAATACTGAAGCCGCTAAAACTGACGCGGTTAACGCCAGCGCCGACAGCAGCGCTTCGCCCGCGGCTGTAGCCACTCCCTCAGCCGCAGTAACAGCAACACCGACTCGCGCCAATACCTTTGTGAATGACACCATTCTCCCGCCAAGCATCACTTGGCACGGAGGCAGCGAAGCCCTGTTACTCAGCGCCGATAACGAATGGGCGACGCCCTTTGAGCAAAGCAACGGCACCGAAAGCCCAAGCTATGACGATACCATTACTTGGCTCGACCGATTGGCGGCCGAAACCACCAAATTGCAGAAAGTCAGCCTAGGCAAGAGCCCTCAAGGGCGCGACATTTGGATGTATGTCGCCAGCAGCGAAGGCATTAACGAATCGGCAAGGCTAAAGCAAAACACTAAGCCGACGATTCTGGTGCAAGCCGGGATCCACGCGGGCGAAATCGACGGTAAAGACGCCGGCATGATGCTGCTGCGGGATATCATAAAAGGCGATAAAAGCGACCTACTCGAAAAGGCTAACTTGCTGTTTGTGCCTATGTTTAGTGTTGATGCCCATGAGCGCAGCGGCGAATTTAACCGCGTAAATCAGCGCGGCCCGGTCAATATGGGTTGGCGCACCAATGCCAATAACCTCAACCTGAACCGCGACTACGCCAAGGCCGACACCTTAGAAATGCAGCATATGCTGCGGGCAATCAATGTGTGGCAACCAGATTTGTATATCGATGTGCATGTCACCGACGGTATCGACTACCAGTACGACATCACCTTCGGCTACAACCTTGCCCAAGGTTTGAGTCCCGCCAGTTTCCGCTGGCTCGAAAATAGCTACCGCCCAGCGGTCGAAGCGGCATTAACCGCCCAAGGTCATATCCCAGGTCCGCTGATTTTTGCCGTCGACAATACCGACATCACTAAAGGCATGTCACTGTGGAACCCTAGCCCACGCTTCTCTAATGGTTATGGTGATGCCCGCCATCTGCCCACCATTTTGATTGAGAACCACAGCTTAAAACCCTTTAAGCAGCGCGTACTTGGCACTTATGTGATGCTAGAGCAAACCTTGAAAACCGTGGGTGACCAAGCGACTAAGTTAAAGAGTGCGATTCAAGAGGATAAATACCGCGCCTCGCCACTGATCACATTAACGTGGAAATCGGCGCCACTGGCTAAAGGCTGGGATTTTAAAGGCATAGATTACAAGCTTGAGCAGAGCCCGATTAGCGGCACCGAGGTAGTGCGCTGGACAGGCGAGCCTAAGCTGTACCCGAACCTAGCTGTGATTGCCGAAACTGTGCCCGATATCAAAGTCACTCGCCCGAGTGCTTACTATATTCCCGCCCAGTGGACACAAGTGATCGACCGCTTAAATCTACACGGTATTCGGATGACACGTTTAAGCAAGCCAACTGAGCTTAAATTGCAGCAATACAGCTTGAGCAATCCGGTGTTTAATACCAAGGCGTTCGAGGGACGACTCACAGTGAAGGCCGACTCGACACTGGCCAAACTGACCACCACCTTGCCCGCGGGCACAGTGAAAATCAGCACAGATCAACCCTTAGGCGATCTGGCGATTTTACTGCTCGAGCCACAATCACCGGACTCGTTACTGCAATGGGGCTTCTTCAACCCTATCTTTACCCGTACCGAATACATTGAGGACTACGCCGTAGAGCCGCTGGCCACCAAGATGCTTAAGGAAGATCCCAAGCTGCAGGCGGAATTTAACAAAGCACTGGAAAACCCAGAGTTTGCCGCCGATCCCGAGGCACGCTTGCGCTGGTTCTATGAGCGCAGCCCTTACTACGATAATCAATATCTTAAGTATCCGGTCTACCGTAGCCGTTAATCCCGCAGTTAAAAACGGCAAGGATTAAGCAGGCTTACGCGCGCTAATGCTATACACCAAGGGCACCTGTTGCCCTTGGTGTTTTAGTACATAACGGCCATCGGCTCGCGCCTTTAGCCCTTCGAAACAGTTATAGGGGCTAAACGCAAACTCGTGGAAGAACTCCAACACTAAGCCCGCCTGCAATAAGGCATTGATCACCTCAGACAAGCTATGCGACCAACACATTAAGGTTTGCTGCTCATCACCGGCGTTCTCGGTATAGGTTCCTTCCTGCTCAATGTCTGGCTCACCGCGATTAAAATAGCTATATCCATCGAATAGCTGCTGCGCCGGATGAAACTCAGCCATATAAAACTGTCCGCCGGGCTTTAAACACGCCGCAATGGTCTGCGCCCAGAGTGTTAAGTCCGGCAACCAAACAATCGCGCCATAGGAGGTAAATACAATATCTTGCGGCTCAATCTTGCCCGCGACGCTGTAGACATCGCTACAGATAAACTCGGCGGACAACTCCGTCTGCAGCGCCAGCTTGCGCGCCTCAGCAATCGCCACCTCGGATAAATCGACCCCAGTCACCTTTGCGCCCATTCGCGCCCACGACAGGGTATCTAAGCCAAAATGACATTGCAGATGCAATAGACTTTTGCCCGCCACCGCAAGCTCACTCAGCTCGATTTCGGTTAAGGATGTGTTGCCACTCAAAAAGCCTTCAACATCATAAAAATCAGAGGTTAAGTGCACTCGAGTGCGGGCATCCCAAGCGATTTTATTGGTCGTTAAGTAATCCATATGAATCCTTTCTGGTTATGCTTTTTATCAAGCTGGAATGTTGGACACACGCTAACTGAATAAGTGAGTAATTTCACCACTCTTTGGGAAAAATCACTCATTCAGCGGACATGTCCGCCTGCGCCCAAGCGGACACATTTACAGTATTTAACTGATAATTAAGGAATTTAAAAGTTGGCATAGGATGTGCTATCTCTCGACATAGCACTTATCGCCATAGACTCCGCACTCTGCAGTTTATCGAGTGTCGATAACAAGGAAGAAGAAAATGTCATTACGCCCTTTTATATTTACCCTCGGATTTGTCGCCGCCTTTACCGTTGGCGTGTCACTCACTGGCTGCATTATCAATGTGAATGCCGCCGGCATGCCGGATTTAGATCACCAGCAACGTGAACTCAGCCTCGATGCTCAAGACCTGCAGGAGCTCGTCGCCGAAACGGGGGCGGGCAGCCTTGAAATTATCGGTGTCGAAGGCCTAACCCAAATTAAGTTAGTCGCTGATATTTATAGTAATGACGATAGCAAAGTCATTCTCACCCTTGAGAAAAAGGCCAACAAAGCCCAGCTTAAGGCCGACTTTGAATCCCATAGCAGCTTTAGCAATTACTCACCCTATATCGACCTTAAGTTACAAGTGCCTGCCGGATTAGCGCTGGACATTGACGATGGTTCGGGTGCGATTTTGATCAACAAGATGACCGCGGATATCAAGGTCAAGGATGGCTCGGGCGAACTGGTTATTCATGGCGGCAATAATGTCAGCATAGACGATGGTTCTGGCGCGATTGAAGTCAGCCAAGTGAACGGCAACCTAGCAATTGTCGATGGATCTGGTGGCATCCAAGTCAATGATATTAAAGGCAGCATCACCATCGATGACGGCTCTGGCGAAATCAACGTCGCCAATGTGCAAAACACAGTCACCATCAACGATGGCTCAGGCGATATCAATGTGGTGAACACTAAGGGCTTAACCATTCTCTCGGCAGGTTCAGGGGATGTGAGCTTCGATAAAATCGATGGCCCAGTAAGCAAACACTAAGCCCGTTAGATTAACAGCGTTACCGCTCAACCAACTTCCCGGCGTAGAGACTGATGTTGCAGTACCCAACCAAATGTCAGTCTTCTACCCACCCCTTTTGCGTTACCGTTCCATGGACATTCTTATGCACTTTATGCCACTAACCCCTTGTAGTGGCATCTTTTTTTACGTCTGAGACTTTCTCAAACTCAACTCAGGTAAGCCTTTGGTAACGTTTTACCTATTTGTTTTTCGGAGCAAAGTTTGACAATGATTATCTAGATAAACTCGCTCGGTGAGCCAGTGCTAGTTTCGGTAATGGTTCGAGTTGCTAATAGGCAACATCACAGCTTCTGGCTATCCTATTCCCTAATTGCCTGCCGCAGGCTTTCGCACTGTTACACCAGTGACTCGCCGTGGATACGTCCTTGTAGGCTCTACTAAAACATCCATGTTTTAGAAGGTCACTGGCGCAACAATGCTTGATTTGGTGCAACCATTGATAGCCGAGTAATACCTGATCTAACCTTCATTATTTCGTAGCCGAGATTAATAATGGATGTATCATTACACTCGCGAACATAGCTCACAATCCATTTTGAGGAATACTTAGAATGGGATATCTATCAGTGCAATCAATCTGACGCAGAATAAAAAACGCCTTAGGATAAACTATATGAACATACGTGGGTAACCCAAGGGGAAAGTAGAAGCTAAGTTGTTTTAAGTTACTATTAGGTATATGTTTCATATAATTAAATAGACATTAATTAGGATCAGAAATGCCGTCATGGTTAACAGCAGAAATAGTAATAGCCATCATGTCAATGTTCGTAGCGATACTGGCTTTGGGAACAACAATTTGGCAAGGTAAAGTCACCCAAACTCATAATAAACTTACAGTAAGACCCTATTTATCATGCCATGTATTAGTTTCGACACATCAAGATAGTGCTGGCGTTTACATCAATAATGATGGAATTGGACCAGCTATAATAAAAGCAGTCTCTTTTGAAAAAAACGGTATTGTTTTAAGCCTTGATGACTTCGATTACAAAGAAATATTTCCACAGCTTAATTTTGGTCATTTCCATTTCAATATTATTGGTATACCTGGATCAATTTTACCAGGACAAATGCAGTGGATTTTTTCAACAACTAAACACAAAGAAAATGCAACACTAATAAAAGACATCCTCAGTAGTTTGAAAGGCACTACATTAAAAATTGAATATGAATCTATTTATAAAGAGTCATTTGTTTTTTGTCAGACATTCTTCCCGAATATGTAATTCAGCGCTGAATTGATCGAAGCACCAGCTATTAAAATTTGCTAATTAACAACAGAATCGAGGCATGTACAAGCTAAAGGATACTCCGTGCTTAACGGGATTAAGCACTGACATGGAGGTGACCGTTGGCGGCATGGATGCCGCCGTCGAGCATACAAGGACGTACTTGCTGCGTGTCACTGAAATGACTGTGCTTAATCGTTCCCCACTATCATTCCAAACTCAATCATTGCCAGCTTTTGACTGCGGCTTAACTTCTTAACCGCGATTTCACGCTTTAGAGCATCGCTGCGGGTGCCGACTTGTTCTTGATACATTAGGGTTAATGGCCCTTTGCCGCGCAGGTACTTTGCTGCTTTGGGGCTGCTTGATTGATGTTCGTTAAAGCGGCGTGCGACATCTGTGGTGATGCCTGTGTATAAGTGGCCATTGGCGCAGCGGATAAGGTACAGATACCACATCGAGACTTGTTCTATCTCTGACGTCGCACCTTGTTCGGAAGTAACAGCTTGCTCAGCTCCTAGCGCTTCTGGCTTGCTAGAAAGCTGAGTTTGGTTAGCAGCTTGAGTTTGGCTAGCCCCTTTTTTGGGGCTAGCCAAGAGAGTTGAATTAGCGGCTTCAATCACTAAATCGGTCACCCGTTGGTGCCTACTTAGTCATGCCGAGCAGGCTTAGGAAGAAGGCATATTCCTGCGCAGTGTCTTGGTACTGGCGGTAACGGCCACTCTTGCCACCGTGTCCTGCATCCATATTCACGTCGAATAACAACACCTTATCGTCCAGTTTGTACCATTTATTTTGCACTTCACGCAGTTTCGCTACCCATTTCGCTGGCTCGAAATACTGCACCTGTGAATCATGCAAACCTGTGGTGACCAACAGGTGTGGGTACTCATGGTCGGCAACATTGTCGTAGGGCGAATAGCTGAGCATATAGTCGAAATAGGTCTTCTCGTTTGGATTACCCCATTCATCGTACTCATTGGTGGTGAGCGGAATCGACTCATCGAGCATGGTCGTGACCACATCCACAAAGGGCACGTGCGCCGCAATGGCAAAGTACTTTTCAGGCGCCATATTGGCAATCGCGCCCATTAACAGCCCGCCAGCACTACCGCCCGAAGCCACCACTTTATTCTTGTCGCCATAACCTTGCTCGGTTAAGGCTGCGGTGACATCGATAAAGTCATTAAAGGTATTCTTTTTATTCAGTAACTTACCCGCATCGTACCAAGGGCGACCTAACATTTCGCTGCCGCGTACATGGGCGATGGCATAGACAAAGCCACGGTCGAGCAGACTGATAACCGACGAAGAAAAGTCAGGCTCTACCGTGTAACCATATGAACCATAACCATATTGATATAGAGGGTTAGTGCCGTCTTTCTTGAACTTATCCTTACGATACACCAAGGACACTGGCACCTTAGCGCCATCGCGGGCGGTGACAAATAAACGTTCGGCGCGATATTGACTGGCATCGAAGCCGCCAAGCACTTGTTCCTGCTTAAGCAAATCGCGTCTATCGGGATTACTTAAGTGGTACTCATAAATCGCCTCAGGCGTGGTCAGGCTCGAGTAGAAAATACGTAACTTATCGCTATCTTGCTGGGCGTTCACATCTAAACCGAGCACATAGGCGGGTTCATCAAAACTCAGCTCAAAGGGCTTTTGACCATTGAATGGCATCACTTTAATGCGCGTTAGACCATTCTCGCGGGTTTGAATCACCAAATAATCCTTCAGCACCAGCTCGTCTTCGATGCGCGCATTAGGATTGTGGGCAACCACTTCCTGCCATTTAGATTTATCGGCGGCATCCTTAATCGCCACTTTCATCAAACGGAAGTTAGTCGCCTGCCAGTTGGTGAGAATGTAATAGCTATCGCCCAGTTTAGAAACGCTGTATTCATGGCCCTCTTCCCGCGCCAGCACAGGTTTGAACAGGCTTAGGGGATCGTTAGCATCCAACACTGACACTTCGCTGGTTGTGGTGCTCTCGTGGAACAGCACAATTTGCGACTCGTCTAAACTCTTACCGAGGGAGATGTAGTAAGCATCGTCTTGCTCCTCATACACCAACACATCGCTCGATTGTGGCGTGCCGAGTTCGTGGCGATATACGCGGTAACCCAGCAGGGTTTGCAAATCCTTGGCGATATAAAACACATGGCGATTGTCATTGCCCCAAACGATGCGTCCCTCTGTGTTTTCAAGCACATCGGTGATCATGGCGCCGGACTCAATATCTTTAAAGTAGATGTTATACACGCGGCGGCTTAACACATCTTCACCGAAGGCCAACATGGTTTCATCTGGGCTGACGCTGACGCCACCTAAACCATAAAACTCATGGCCCTTGGCGCGCTCATTCACGTCCAGCATCATTTGCTCAACCCCGTCACTGCCTTTGCGGGCGATCAGCGGATATTCGCCGCCCTCTTGGTAGCGGCGGTAATAGCTGTGCTGGTGCCATTGATAAGGCACGCTCGACTCGTCGGCCACTAAGCGCCCGGTCAGTTCGTTAAACAGCCCATCCTGCAATGACTTAAGCGGCTTAAAGTAGGCTTGGGTATAACGGTTTTCGGCATTCAGATGCGCCAATACCTTAGGATCTTGGCGTTTATCGTCACGCATCCAGTAGTAATTGTCGGTGCGCGTGACCCCGTGCAAGGTCATCACATGGGGAATTTTTTCCGCAACGGGCGCAGAAACTTGCCCTTTTGGAGTGGAGCAACCGGGTAATAGCATAGCGAGACCTAAAGTAAGCAGCAGAGTGCGCATTTATACGTCCTTGTGACGTTCAAACACCATCGTGGGGCACGACGGCAAGCCAATAAGTTAATGTGCCGGATATGATATACCCAAGCTAGCGCTTGTTGCGAGTTTCCTAAAGATGATGCTGGTTTAAGCTTGGCGGCCAGTTGTGCGCTTGCGCAAACATTGCCCAATTTATGGCGCGATTTTATTGCCATTCCAACTAAATAGGCGCAACATAACCGCGTTTTTAGGCTAAGGCCTAACAACAATTCTCAGGGCGGGGTGAAACTCCCCACCGGCGGTAAATAGTGTCGTGAGCCGTTTTCACTCCCACTAAAGCCCGCGAGCGCCCGAATGCAATTTCGGGGTCAGCAGATCTGGTGACTTAGCTTGTCTCGTTTTGGTTAACGCCTATCGAGCGCTACTATTCCAGAGCCGACGGTAATGGACTGTTTGCCATCATAGCAACGGTACTGAGTCCGGATGGAAGAGAATGTAAGACAACATTAGGATGCAGGCGCTTCGTTTCAGCCAATGAGCGAAAGCCATCGCCATCTGAATGTTAGCCTCATATTTTGCAATTAGCCTACGTAAGCCTCTGAGCTTAAATGGGTCTATTGCTACAGCTCAATCCCCTTTGGGGTAAAGGCTGTATTTCTGCACGCCCTGATTCTGGAAATTCCCATGTCGTATTTTTAAAGGATATTAACCATGAATCAGTCTTTACTTGCTCCTTTTGGTACTGCTATCGAACGCGTTGAAGCGGGTCTTGAAGCCCTGCGCCAAGGCCAAGGTGTGTTGGTCGTCGATGACGAAGATAGAGAAAACGAAGGCGACTTAATTTTTGCCGCCGAGTCACTGACCAATGCGCAAATGGCCATGCTAATCCGCGAATGCAGCGGTATCGTGTGTTTGTGTTTACCGGATGAAAAGGTCAAAGCCCTCGAGCTGCCCCCTATGGTCGAAAACAACTCGAGCCAATATGGCACCGCGTTTACTGTGAGTATCGAAGCCAAAGTGGGAGTCACCACTGGCGTTTCGGCCGCGGACCGCGTCACCACCATTAAAGCTGCTATCGCCGACAATGCTAAGCCGAGCGATTTAGCTCGCCCAGGCCATGTGTACCCACTGCGCGCCCAACCCGGCGGCGTATTAACTCGCCGTGGCCATACCGAAGGCACTATCGATTTAATGCAACTGGCCGGCCTCAAGCCTGCGGGCGTGTTATGCGAAGTCACCAATCCCGATGGCACTATGGCGCGTCTGCCAGAAATTATCGCCTTTGGTGCAGCGCACAATATGCCAGTGCTGACGATTGAAGATATCGTCATTTACCGTAAGTCGTTATTAGCCAACGTTGGCTAATTAACCCCACAAGCGGAATTCGATTTAAAGGACGTCGGCCCTGCCCACGTCCTTTTTTATTTGCCGATTATCCTTGGCACAAAATCTTAGCTTTTGTATCAAATCCCATCGGATATCACAGACAGGCAATTTATTTGTTTGCTAGGTGAGTAAATACACTAATAAAAATAGTATGTTAGTTATATATAATAAATAACTGAATTTCGTGAGCTAGATTAGATATCCATAAACTAGGGGTCGCGACCCTCTTGCTTCTATGTTAAATATCCACACCCAGTGTCTGGTTTTTTTCGCTTTCAACACATCAAGGTTATGCCTTGATTTTTTATGTCTCCAACCAGGCAAAAGTAGGAGTAAGTTTACATGCCATCCACGCTACAGCATCTCAGCCTGAAGCAGAAGTTGATTCTGTTTTCACTGCTACCTTTGCTGATGATGAGTATTTTTGTGTTGTCGCGGATGTATGTGCTAGTGAAGGAATATCGCTCCGCCAATCAGAATCATCTGGCAATCCAAGCGACCGCCCAAACCACCGAACTACTCTACCAACTGCATAACGAATATGGCCTCAGCGCCCAGCTTTCTGCCCCCGCGCTCCCCCAAGAAGAAACTCGCCTCCTACAGCAGCAACAGATTACATCCAATGCCTTAGACACCCTGCTCAACGGCTCAGCCTTAAGCAACTTGATGTCCGCATTGGGTCGCAATCAACTCGCCGCCGTGCAGTTGCAGGAGCAACTCAATACCCTAACACTGCTGAGCCATAAGCTGGCTTCGGGTCGCCAAGAGGCTTTAGACCAACATCCCAAGGCATTTATCGATTTATACAACCAGTTCAACACTGAATTGGTCAAACTTATCCAGCAATTACAGCTACAAACCAGCAATATCAGCCAATCTAGGGCCTACACGGATTTGCTCAACATACTCATGGTGCAACAGCTGGCGGTAAAAGAGCGCGATGCAATTAATCGGATGTTACAGTCGCAGACGCTGAGCATTAACGACTACCGCGCGATCAGCACCATAATGTACGAATATGGCCAAGCAGTTGAACATGCGAGCAATGCCTCGATTTCCGACCGTCAATCCTTAATCCGCAAGGTACAAACCTCCCCCGAAAACCTGCGTATCCTCAAGATAAGCCAACGCATCGAACAGCAAATCCGCGTCAGCACCTTAGTGCAAAATATCAATGCCCATTTAGGCTACGGTGGCTTGATTGACAGTTTTCAAGACTATTTGATTAAGGGAAACAGTGCCGCGCTGGAACGATTTACTAAGGCGCTATCGATTATTCAGCTGAATCTCGACGAGTTAAACCATGAGATCCGCAATATTCCTGAGCTTAAGCCTGCGGTAAAAACCATCGAGGACAGCATAGATCAATACCAATTCTGCATGACCCAGTTGCAGCAGTTGAAGCATCAACAGCTCTCACTCGAAGAAATCAGCGCCCTTATCCAAGTGGATGATCAGGATCTAAGTGCCGCCATCAATAAATTGCTTATGCCGCCACATCCCGTCAGCAGCAAGCACTGGTGGTCACTCACCAGTGATAGGATCAATAAGTTGCACGCCATCAGTGATGAAATCACCGAAAAAATGGCGCATCAGAGCGAGGTTGAGCAGACTAAGTCACTCAGTTTGCTAGGGTTATATCTATTCTCCGCGATTTTTACCGCGGCAATTACCCTCTGGCTCGGCCGCAAAATCATCCGCAGCTTTATGGTCAAAATCACTAAGATTGCCAATGATATGCAGCAAATGGCCGCCGATCCGCTGCTCAATATCAATATCGATGCCTCTGGCACCGACGAGTTGGCTCGCATGGCACAAGCCATGAATCGGATGATCAGCGAGCGCCAAAAGGCCAACCATGCCCTAAGCCGCGCCGCCGCCGTATTTAACTATTCTGCCGAAGGCATTATGGTCACGGATGCCGATAACCATATCGAGTTGATTAACCCGGCCTTTAGCCAGATCACCGGCTATAGTCTCGAAGAAGTTAAAGGCCGCAGCCCCTCAATTTTAAGCTCGAATCGCCACCCGCATCATTACTACACCGCCATGTGGGAAGCGCTGCATAAAGATGGCAAATGGGAAGGCGAAATCTGGAATAAGCGCAAAGATGGCCAAGTGTATCCCGAGTACCTCGCCATTACTGTGGTGCGTAATGAACAGGGCGAAATAATCCAACATATTGGTTTATTTATGGATATCAGTAAGCGCAAGCAATACGAACAAGACCTCTGGTATCAGGCAAACTTCGACACCTTAACTGGTCTCCCCAACCGTAAGCTGTTTAACGAGCGCCTGCAGCATGAAATCCAACTCGCCCAACACGACTCCCGCAAGCTGGCGATTCTGCTGATCGACTTAGACCAATTCAAATATATCAATGATGTACAAGGCCATGCGACGGGCGATCTCTTGTTGCAAGACGTGGCTAAGCGGCTGGAAAATATTGCCGGTAAGAACGACTTTGTCGCCCGCATCGGTGGCGACGAATTTGTGCTTATTCTCCCCCGCGTCACCAATGAGTTCGCGATTGAGCATATGGCAAGCCGGATCATTGAAACCTTAGCCGCGCCCTTTAACTTAAATGAGCGGGAAATCCAGATCTCGGCCAGCTTCGGCATCGGCGTCTACCCCGAGGACGGGCTCGATGTGAGTTCGCTGACCCGCAATACTGAGATGGCCATGTATCAGGCCAAGGATGCTGGGCGGAATAACTTTAAGTACTTTACCTCGGGCATGAACCAAGCCATGTTTGCCCGCATGGAGCTGGAACAACGACTGCGCCGCGCCGTGGCACAGGATGAATTTACCCTCTTTTATCAACCGATTGTCGATATGAAGACGGGGCAAATCTGCAGCGTTGAGGCGCTGATCCGCTGGCAAGATCCCGACTTAGGGCTGATCCCGCCAGACCAATTTATCGCTATCGCCGAAGAGACTGGGCTTATCGAACCTATGGGCGAATGGGTGCTCAACCAAGCTATGCACGATTTAAGACAATGGCAACATATGGGGCTCAACCTGAATGTCGCCATCAACGTTTCCAGCCGTCAGTGCATAAACACCCGGGGTATTGGCTTCGACCAAGTGCTGCAGGAATGCTTTAACCGTCACCATATCAATCCTAGAAACGTGCATATCGAGATCACTGAGAGCATGCTGATGGGCGATGCCAGCCACTGCTTAAGCACCCTTGAATCCATCCGTCACTTAGGCTCACAGATTTATATCGATGACTTTGGCACTGGCTATTCATCCTTGAGTTATTTGAAAAAATTCCCGATTTCGGTGATCAAGATTGACCGCAGCTTTGTCGAGCACGCCCTCGAAAACTGCTCTAACGCCAATCTGGTCAAGGCCATTGTGATGATGGGGCAAAGTCTTGAGATGGAGCTTGTCGCCGAAGGAATCGAAACCGAGGCCCAATGGCAGTTTTTGCGTGACTTAGGTTGCCACTATGCACAAGGCTATTTACTTTCGAAACCGCTGCCATTCGATGAAATAACCCCATTACTCGGCCAGACCTTGCCGAAAATGTTGCACTTAGAGCAGCGTGAGAAATGCGTAAACAGTTGATATAAAGGCTCATTAAGCTGAATGATCGCCAATAAAAAAGCAGCCTAGGCTGCTTTTTTATCATCACAATGGCGCTTAGGCCTGTGGCTGGCTTTGGGGGTTCATAATGCTCTCACCGCCCTTTGATGCCAACTTAGCTAAATCTTTATCGA
This sequence comes from Shewanella sp. GD04112, assembly GCF_029835735.1. Classification (NCBI taxonomy): domain Bacteria; kingdom Pseudomonadati; phylum Pseudomonadota; class Gammaproteobacteria; order Alteromonadales; family Shewanellaceae; genus Shewanella; species Shewanella sp. GD04112. Next base: position 141,793 of record NZ_JAOEAL010000001.1, on the reverse strand, counting down.
TAAAGAACAGTGCTTTACCATCTTCGCCCACTAAACGGATCTTATCGACAATCGACTTAAACAGCTTTTCTTCTTCGTGCTGCTCGGCCACATACCATTGCAGGAAATTGAAGGTCGAATAATCTTGGTTTGAAAAGGCAGCATGAGCCAAGGCATTGATCTTACTAGTGATCAGTTGCTCGTGTTCATAGGTCAGTTCGAATAACGCCAGCAGCGAATCAAACTGCGACTGCGGCGCTTCAATTGCACCCAGTAGCGGTAAGCCGCCGGTTTCGCTCACATAAGTGAACAAACGACGCATATGGCCCATCTCTTCATCCGCATGTTCGCGCATAAATTTTGCTGCGCCTTCAAAGCCTTGATCTTCACACCATGCACTCATTTGCAGGTATAAATTAGAGGAGAAGAACTCCATATTAATTTGTTCATTCAACTTTTCGATCATGGTTGCAGACAGCATAGTTAATCCTCTTGGGCATTCGAACTGAAATCTTGGCACACATTGTCATGAAGGGCGTCACCAAAAGCAACAAAATTTACCTTTGTTTATTGAGCTAAGTTAATGATTAGTTGATAAAAATGATTTTCATTTGTTCATCGACTCGCGTTTAGCGCCGCCTGAACTGTAGTGCAAAATCACAGAGTAGAAGGATTCACCTTAGGCAACACTTAAGGGGGAAACTGTCTGACAAATCACATAAACTCCTATGCAGATCATAGCCAAGCAAGCACAGCATGGCATAATAGCCCCCATATTTGCCCAATCTTTTGCCCATAAGGAAGACCCGATGTCCGTGAAAGCCGATCCTTGTTCGCAACCTAGCTTAATGCATCCAGATCAAGCCATTCCCCTTCTGCTTGAGCAGGTTAGCCCAGTGTCAGACACAGAAGTCGTTACTCTTCCCCACGCGCTTGGCCGCGTTTTAGCGGAGGATTTGGCCTCTTGTATCGATTTACCGCCCTTCGATAACTCTTCGATGGACGGCTACGCCTTTCGCTTTGCCGATTTAGCGACTGACACCAATCAAACCACGCTGACACTGATTGGCAGTTCCTTCGCGGGCCATGGTTTTGAAGGTGAAATCACCCCTCACTCCTGCGTGCGCATTATGACGGGCGCGCCGGTGCCAGCGGGTTATGACACAGTGCAAATGCAGGAAGAGACTCAAGCACAGGGCAACCAAATTCAAATTAATCACCCTAAAGCTAAGGGCGCCAATGTTCGCTGCCGTGGTGAGGAATTGCTGCAAGGCACTAAAGTGCTGAAAGCGGGCATCGAAATTAAAGCCGCAGAACTGGGCGTATTAGCCACCATTGGCGTGAGTCAGGTGCGGGTATACCGCCAACTCAAGGTGGCGTTTTTCTCCACAGGTGATGAACTACGCCCCGTCGGCAGTGACTTAGCGCCAGGACAAATTTACGATTCGAACCGTTATTCCATCCAAGGTTTACTCAGCCGTGCCAATGTGGAATGGCTGGATTTAGGTGTGATAGCCGACGACCCAGAGGCGATTCGCCATGCATTTCGCCATGCCGCAAGCCAAGCGGATATGGTGTTAACCTCGGGCGGCGTCTCGGTCGGTGAAGCTGACTTCACCAAACAAATACTTGATGAAGAAGGCAAAATCACCTTCTGGAAACTCGCGATTAAACCGGGTAAACCCTTCGCCATGGGACGTATAGGCAAGGCGGTATTCTGCGGCTTACCGGGCAATCCTGTGTCTTCCATGGTGACCTTCTACAAGTTGGTGTGGCCTATTCTGAATAAGATGCAGGGCTTAACCCCAAAAGCGCCACTGATGCTATCCGCCACCCTGACAACCCCAGTGCGTAAACAGCCCGGCCGAGTCGAGTATCAGCGCGGCATTTTATCCCGCAATGCACAGGGCGAATTGGAAGTGGCCATCACGGGCAGCCAAGGTTCGGGCATGTTGACCTCTATGAGTCTGGCGAATTGTTTCGTGCTGCTGGAGCAATTCCAAGGTGATACCCCTGTGGGCACGCAAGTGACGGTTGAACCTTTTAATTCAGTGCTCTGCTAAGGTACGCCTCGATGAATGAACAACTAGAGATCCTCAGCGACGGCGAACTCACCCGCTACAGTCGCCAAATCTCAATCAAAGCGATGGATATCGATGGCCAAGAGCGCTTAAAACTCGCCAAAGTCTTGATGATTGGCGCCGGCGGTTTAGGCTGCGCGGCGGGGCAATATCTAACCGTTGCAGGCATTGGCGAGCTAACTTTAGTGGATTTCGATACAGTCGAACTCTCTAACCTGCAGCGCCAAGTGCTGCACCAGGATGCCACTATCGGCCAACCTAAGGTCGAGTCGGCCAAACAGAGCCTTAATCGGCTCAATCCCCACGTTAAAATCAATACCATTAATGCGGTATTGGATGACCATGAGATCGATGCCTTAGTCGCCAGCCACAGTATCGTGGTCGATTGCACCGATAATGTCAGTGTGCGTGAGCAGTTAAATCAAAGCTGTTTTAAGCACAAGATCCCGCTGGTCTCAGCCGCCGCGATTCGTATGGAAGGCATGGTTACCGTCTTCGACTATCAAGCACAAACACCTTGTTATCATTGCTTTAGTTCACTTTTCGGCGAGCAACAACTCAGCTGTGTCGAGTCGGGCATTCTCGCCCCCGTAGTGGGCATGGTCGGCTGCTTACAGGCCGTCGAAGCCATTAAAGTTATTGCGGGAATGGGCAAAACACTCGCCGGACGAATCTTGATGATCGATGCCATGACCATGGAATTTCGCGAAATGAAACTCCCTAAACAACCCCACTGCAAGATTTGTGGTGAGTAACAGAGTAACCTTCACCACTTAGCACGCTTTCTACAATTAAGGATATAAAAATCAATGGATTCTGAAAACAGCGTATTCGACCGCCGTACAACCGATGACACTATCATAGGGGCGGGACTTTATAATTTAGTGATTGGCTTAACCCTGCTTTGGGGTTTTGCCGTGAACTATATGATGGTCAGCCATATCGACCCCGAAGCGATTGCCAGCGTTAACCCGTGGATTTTCTTTATCGGTTATTTCGCCTCCTGTTTCTTTGGGATTTACTTATTTCAAAGTTCGAGCAATCCCCTCGTCAGCTTTATCGGCTACAACTTTGTGGTCGTGCCCTTCGGTTTGATCATTAATATGGTCGTCAGCCAGTACGACCCCGAGCTGGTGACCGAAGCGATTCGGATAACGGGCCTAGTGACTATCGCCATGATGTGTTTGGGGACGCTATTCCCGGCCTTCTTCCAAAAAATTGCTGGGGTGCTGACTATGGCGCTCTTGCTGGTGATAGTAGTTGAACTGATTGAAATATTTATCTTTAATACCCATCACGGTATTTTAGACTGGATAGTTGTGGTTATTTTCTGCGGCTATATTGGCTACGACTGGGGACGCGCGAATCAGATCCCTAAAACCGTCGATAATGCCGTCGACAGCGCCGCCGCGTTATACATGGATATCATCAACCTATTTCTGCGTATCCTACGGATTTTAGGACGTAAATAAGTCACTCAACGACAAGGAAAACAGCATGAAGTTAACATCACCACTGTTAATCGGCCTGATTATGTGCGGCAGCTTAGCTGGCTGCGGCGACAAAACCGAGCCTGCAACCCAAGCGCCAGCCGAAGTAAAAACTGAAGCTAAAGCAGCGACTAAAGTGAAAATCGCCAATCCAGCCGCCGAATATTGCATCTCACTGGGCGGCACTTCGGAAATCCAAAAGACTGCTGAAGGCGAGCAGGGTGTCTGTACTTTGCCAAGCGGTGAAAAAATTGATGAGTGGGCGCTATTTCGCCGCGACCATCCACAGGAAAAAGCCCAGTAATTGAGGCTGACTAAAAACACAGGCGCTCTCGGCGCCTGTTGTTTTATGTCCCGCTAACTATCTGATTTCGCCACTGCAAACGTTTAGCCTGCGAATGGAAACTCCATGCGAGCACCCGAGTGACCTTATTGCCCTGCTGCATCTCCATGGTTTTAACGGTATCGACACCTAACTTTTCCAAAGCCTGATAACAGGGCTTTAGATTCTCCTGCTTCGACACTAAGCTGGTAAACCACAAACACTGCTCGGCAAATACTTGGCTCTCGCGGATCATAGTAGCTAAAAATTGTTTTTCTCCCCCTTGGCACCATAACTCCGCCGCCTGACCACCAAAGTTTAAGGTCGCGCTGGTCGCTTTAGGCTGCTCACCACGATTAAGTTGCAGATTACGCACCTTGCGCAGCGAGCCTTCACTCGCTTCTTTTAACGAGCCATGAAAGGGAGGATTGCACAGGGTTAACTCGAAGCGATCTGAGGCTTGAATAATCCCCTTAAAGACCGCCTTGTCATCCTGCTGCCGCCTTAAGGATAAGTGCCCCTGCAAACTCGGGTTATTGTCGATAATCCGCTGCACATTGGTAAGCGACTGAGGATTAATATCCGAGGCAACAAACTGCCAGTCATACACTTGATGCCCTAGGATGGCATAAACGCCATTCGCCCCAGTGCCTATATCTAAGGCACTGATTGCCGCTGCGCGCTTAACTTTGCCGCCCTCAAATAACAGATCAGCCAAGTAATGCAGATAGTCGACCCGCCCTGGAATTGGCGGGCACAGCGCGCCCTTGGGAATATCCCAAAATGCCAGCCCATAATGATGTTGCAAGAGAGCCGCATTCAGAGTTTTCACCGCCAAGGGGTCGGCAAAATCGATAGACAAGTCGCCATAGGGCGTGGGCCGAACAAAGGCTTTTAGCTTGGGATAACTCGCCATCAGGGCCGGAAAGTCATAACCATTAATGTGCAAATTACGCGGATGTAAGCGCTTCTTCTCGCCATGCTTCGCCTTGAGCTTAGTCGCCGTTTTAGATTTGGTGGTTTGACGTTTAGCTAGCGATTTTGGCGTGCTTGGCTTGCCCCGTTTACCTGCGGATGACATCGCGGGTTTGGCGGCAGTTTTAGTGGCGGGTTTAGGCATAATGACTTATCAACAAGGGCGGGCTAATCCAAAGATCAGCCCTCAAACATATTGGCGGAATTAATCGTAAAGATAGGAGGTAAACAGTAGGTTGACCACTAAGGGTTTACCCGCCTCTTTGGCCAGCAGATTATTCACCATATCGAAGCACTCACGGCGGATTTCTTCACGGCCAGTGAGGGACTTAATCTTTTCTTCGGCCTGATTACCCAGCACTTCAATAATCGCGGCGCGCAGCAGCGGATCATGGCGCTCGACGATGACGAGATCATCGGGATTTTTTACCATCAGCTCGACACTGATCTTCACAAACCCCAGTTTTTTGCGGTTTGAAATATAGTTAGTCACGATTTCGGGTTCGAAACCGTAGTAAGCGTAATCCCCTGCGGGAGTCGCTTCTTTCTCGTCGGCCGCATATGCACTCAATACAACACTGAATAAGATCAGGCTGGCTGATAATAATTTTTTCATCGCGGTTTACAGCTCCCTAAAAACAATAATGGTCAATGGAAGAAACTTCCCAATCTATCTGTTAGACTGCCGACGTTTGCTTATATTGTAACGAGTATTTAATGAATGTGACCAGCTTAAGCTTCCCCTATGGCGAATCTATTCAATGGTTTTGTGCCGATAACGCCAAAAATCTTCCCTCATCTCCCCTTAAAGAATGGTTACTGGCACCGGGAAGCCTGACACAAAAGCTCAAGGGCTGTTGTGATAAGTTCGAAGTCAAAATCCTCGGTGAAGGCCAATGTGCGCCGCTCGAAGGCGAATACCCCAAGCAAAACGCCGTTTGGGTGCGAGAAGTGCTACTCTGCCTCGATTCCGTGCCTTGGGTATTTGCTAGAACCTTGATCCCGCAGTCTTTACTATCGACCCGCCAAGCCGATTTTTTAGGCCTAGGTACACGTCCACTGGGCGAATTATTGTTTAGCCAAGACAGTTTTGTGCCCGGTCGCATCGAAATCGCCCGCTTTACCACCGACAGTCGCCTCGCCCAACTCGCTCAAAGCTTAGCGCAAAACGTCGAACACGAGCTCTGGGGACGCCGCCGATATTTTCACCATGACGAGGAGGAAATGTTTGTCAGCGAAATGTTCCTCCCAGCCGCAGTACAAGCTATGGCCAGGCTACAACCCTAACCTCTAAGCTAAAAAAATGCCTCTATATCAGAGGCATTTTCGTTAACACATCCGCTTATTGACGCTGGCGACGCCACGCAAAACCACCGAGCAACATCAGACTCAGCCAGCTAAGGCTACCACCGCCGCCACTCGACGTTTCAGTTGGCGTCGTTGGTACCGTCACGGTAACGCTTGAGCTGCTGCTTGCAGTAGCGTTTTGAGTATCTTTCACCGTCAGCGTGACAGTGTAAGTGCCCGCGCGAGTGTAAGTGTGGGTTGGCGATACCGAAGTGCTTGAGGTGCCATCGCCAAAGTTCCATGTATAACTTAGGCTACCAACGCCACCTGCCGAGGTGTTGCTAAAGTTCACCGTGAGCTGGTTGGCACTGGCACTAAAACCAGCGGTTAAGGGCAAGCTCACCACAAGCGTTTTCGTGGCAGTTGCGATTGTGCCTTTGGCATCGGTTACCGTTAAGGTCAGCGTATAGGTTCCTGCATTTGCGTAGGTATAAGTCGCCGACGCTGAAGTGCTGGTCGCTCCCGCAACACCAAAATCCCAAGCATAAGTGTATGCGCCTTCGCCACCATCAACCACAGCAGCCACAGTCGCAGTTAAGCCACTTTGACTCAGATTGATTGTCGCGGTTAAGGGCGTTAACGCAGGATCGGCATTCGCATTGGCTAAACGGATCACCGCTGTGCTGTTATCACTGGCTTGAGAGACCACTTGCATCGTCAAGCCCAGCCTTTGCAGCACCATCCCCGACTGAGGTTGGAGCGGCGCACTGTAATCGAAACTATCGTCAAACAGGCTCACAGGCTCAAGATTAGTGTCGCCAAGATATGCCGTTTGTCTTACCGTACTAAAGGCCGCATCACGGATTTGCACATCGGTAGAATTAGTACCAATCATATTCTGATCCGCATCAATCACCCCAATCAAACTATGGCCAGGATGATCAGACACGTTGTTATCGTAGTAACTAAAATCCTCTAGCCACAGGAGTACGCCGGGATCAAAACCTTCATTCTTTAATCCGGCATCCACACCATTGTGACTGCGTAGTTGGATTAAATAGCGGGATGCTGCACCTGGGCGCGTGTTGGTGATCCGGCTGTAACCTGCCAGAGTGGCCTTACCCGCAACCTCGGCATTATCGGCATACAGCTCAGTTGCACCTTGTTTGATACTAATGTTGTCGATAGTGATTCCCGACTCGATAGCGGCCTCATCGGTCACATAGGTAAACTCAATCGTCACAGCTTTACCAGCGTAGGCTGATAAATCATATTCCAACCCCACCCAAGCATCACTGCCTACTGCTGTCGAAATACTCGATGATTTACCCGTAATAATATGTCGAGCACTGTTAATCGCGTTGACGGACTTAGTGTAATTGCCCGCAATCGCCACACCGTTCACTTTGACCTGCATATAGTCGTAGTCGGCTTCAATTTCCCAACTCGCCTGCATGGCAAGCGTGAGTTTATCACTCGTCGCCGGCAAGTTTGCCGTAAAGCTCATGCTATTGCTCAGCATATCTCCTTGGCCCGAATAGTACTGGTAACTCCCTTGATAGGGTGCTTTAAAGGCTATAGGTGCTGCTGGGAGAGGAATCGATATCTGGTTTACTACGTCTTGATTTGACGCCTGATTCAGTGTCACTTCCATGCCAGATTTAGGAATACTGTCTAAGCTGATTTCACGCTCATTCAGCCATTTACCTTTATATTTTTCCTGTAAATAGGAGCGCGCGTAGGGGCTAAAACCGCTAGGTTTAGTACCAGGGATGGCCCCCGTCCAACTACCCGAAGACATTAAAGACCAAGCGCCCACGGGAGAACCATCTTTATTGGTGTTATCCATAGTGTCATATTCATCGGGCAAGCCCAGATCGTGGCCAAACTCATGGGTACAGACCCCAGTCGCCGCATCGATTGGTTGAATGGTGTAACCGAAGAGTTTTTTGGTCGACCCAGGTAGGCTATAACCTTGCGTGCTCTGGTCAACATAATAACGGTGCGACCAAATCGCGTTGTCCCCTAATTTACCGCCCCCTGTTTCTTCCCCAATACTCGAGTGGAAAATCATCACATGGTCAATAATGCCATCGGGCTCGTTTAGATTGCCGTTATCATTTAAATCGTATGGATCTTCAATATCATAGGTTGCGAGTTCCGCCGCAGACATATTGGCTACCGCTTGGCTCACCGCCTCTTTAACCAGCTCAGTCACATGGGCATCGCTACCCGTATCGGCATCATTCGCGCCATAGTAATCGGCATTTTGGCTTGCGGTGTACCAACCTTTAACATCGCCCGTGAAGAAGAAGGTCTTGCCTGAAACCGCTTGGTAATACTGATAGGCCGAGTCTAAATTCTGGTTTTGCGGACCCGTAAAGCCAGTGGTGGAGAAGAGTAAATTTTTATAGTGAGACGCAGGGTAACTTGAGTAATACATGTCGGTATCACTCGCCGTTAAACCATTGTTGTTATATTTTAAATCAGGAAAATCAATCAGTACGGTTAATACCTTCACCGTTTTGGTCACGTCAGCATCCGCTAACACCCGCTGTGCAGGCGCGCGCATCATCGCCGTCGACTTCACTTTTTGCAGCCTGTCATGCTCGGCTTCAACCACCATTCTCGGATCTTTGGGCTGGGCTAGGCTGGCACGGGCAATATAGGCTTCAACGGCCGCTTGCTTAACGCTGTCGCTGGCATCTGCGGAGACTTCGCCCCGCTTGATCAACCAATAAAGGATCCTTTCTTTATTAATGACCCCTGCATCCGCTGGCGTATGATTGGGCGCCGCAATACTAGCGCCACTCAGCAAGGCCAACATCAATCCTAACGCTGTGATACTTTTTGAACTTCGCATTACTCTTCCTTCCGTCACAATGTGCGCTGTAGCCAAGCTATTTTCTAAGGCTAGTGCCTATTTGCTCTATGGCAAGTTTGTTTTTAGCGGCTCGCTATCTTGAATACCCTCCCCACTTTTCGAGGGATGTAAAAACATATCAGGACTACTTTTACGTAACAACTTGATACATTCAGGGATGGGATTCTTTTTATGTTTTGTCAGCCGTTATTCAGCAAACAGGCCTCATCGCCCCTTAGGCATAAAAAAACCGCATTAACGGGCGTCAATGCGGTTCTTGCAAAACAGAGCTGGGTTTAGCTGGCGGTTTTCATATAGTTTGAAACCCCATCGAGGAACATTTGCACTGATATCATCACCAGTACCATCCCCATCAAGCGCTCAACTGCCGTTAAGCCTTTTTCACCCAACATCCGAGTAAAGAGCTTATAGAACATTAGGATAACCGCACTCGCGCCCCACGCAGACACTAGCGCTATCGTCCAGTCACCCATGCGAGTGCTGTCGGTGTGCGCGAGTAAAATAAGCGCAGCCAGAATCGATGGCCCCGCCATCAACGGAATGGCCATAGGGACGATAAAGGGTTCCTCTCCCGCCGCAAGACCCACCACACCGCCCGGCTGAGGGAAAATCATTCGAATGGCGATCAGGAATAGAATAATCCCGCCAGCAATACTGACTGACTCGGAACGCAGATTTAAGAAACTGAGGATGGCTTCGCCGGCATACAGAAAGGCCAACATGATCAATAATGCGAAAATCAGCTCGCGGATCAAAACCCTACGACGTTTTTTCGGGTCGATATGCCTTAAAATCGACGCAAAAATCGGTAAATTACCGAGGGGATCCATGATCAAAAACAACATTACCGCAGCAGAAAATATATCCATTTAACGTTATCAACACCCAAGCCAACATGAGCCGATATTGTATAACTTTTTCGCGTTACAGATGTGAAAAATTATCTATAAAATTCCTAATGATGGCCCTAAGCCAGCATGCCATTGTCAATTTCCCTCCGACAAATACCAAGCGCACTGAGATTATGCCCTCAAGCATTAAATGGATTTCTGCGCCTGCAATGAGAGGTAAATGTCACTTTAGTAAATTGCCAGTAAGTCGCTGCTCATTTTGATTACAACTGGTATACTATGGCGTTTTTTCAGCAAAATTCGTGGAATCCATGCTCTATCTTCTCGCTAGCTGTATCGCACTATTAATCGGGCCACTGTTTTATCGCTACTTTTCATCGGGCAGCGGCTTACAGAAGGGACTCGATGGCTTTATCTTCGTCTCTTTAGGCGGGCTAGTGCTGATCCATATTTTGCCTGAATTGCTCGAGCATGGCGGCCTATTGGCCATCGTCTTTGTCGTCCTCGGCCTCTGGGGACCGACCGCCAGCGAACGCTTATTCCATCGCTACTCAGAGATCACCCATAATCTCACCCTATCACTCGGGATTGGCGGTCTTTTACTGCATACCATCACAGATGGCGGCGCTATGGTGCTGGCGCAGCAAGATGGCAATTCCAGCCTATTAGCGCTCGGGGTGATATTGCATCGCCTGCCCGTAGGTCTCGCCATTTGGTGGTTACTCAAACCTCAAGTCGGCACCCGTTGGGCGAGTTTGGTATTAGTCGCCATGATGCTGCTCACAGGCGTGGGTTATTTCGCGGGCGAGCAATTATTATCCCAACTCAGTTTAGATAATACCTTTTATTTACAAGCCTTTGTAACAGGTTCAATCCTGCACGTTGTGCTGCATCAACCCCATGGTCAACACGATACCGATAAGCAAGGCCAGTATGAATATCAGGCTGGTATCGGCAGTTTACTGGGGATTGGATTGTTGATGGTGCTGTTACTGATGGATTCTGGCGGCCATGAACATGCCCACCACGATCACAGTACCGAACAGCTAACCACTTGGTTAATGACCATAGCTCCGGTACTTTTACTCAGCTATGCCGCGGCCGCGCTGCGATTCCAACTAGGGTTAACTCCGCAGGATAACAGCCTCGCTCGCCGTTGGTTCCAACGCTTAGCGGGCCCAGAGGCGCTTGTGCTCACCGCGCTACTGCTTGGCCCTTGGCTGGCATTATTCCAACTACTCGTGGTGTTTATTATGAGTGCTTATCTGGCTCATGCTCGGGTCGAGATAACCGATCCCCACAGCAAGTTGCCCAACAATGCGCTGCGCTTTGGCTTTGCCCATCTGGTTGATCGCAGTGCCCCTTGGGTGCTCCTCAGCCTAGTGCTAGTCAATCTGATCGGCCATCCTTCGGTACCGTTAAGCAATCCTATGTTGCAGATTGCCGTACTCTTGTTGGTGTTTTTACCTATGCGCTTCTGTAATTTAGGTGCAGCAGTACTGTCGATTGCCCTCGCCTACAGCGGCTGGAGCCCTATTGCCATCATACTGCCTCTGATTGCAGCGCCCGTACTGAACATCGCCCAACTTAAACTCATGAGCTGGCCACAGCGCGGTGTTTTACTGGCGATAATTGCCGTCGCACTCGTTGCCGCTATCAGGTTACCTATGTGGTTCTCTTTAATCACCTTGCCTGAGGCGATTAACTTGGCCGCCTTGCTGGTTCTATCAGGCTTATTTGCCGCGAGCTTACTGCGCCTAGGGCCACGTAAGTTCTTACGCCGCTTGATGATGTTAAAACCGGCTACCCATGGTCATAAGCACGGCCATGACCATGCACACGCGCATGCCTCGGCAGCAGAAAGCGCCCATAGTCACAGCCATACACACTCTCATTCACATCAGAGTGGCGGCCACAGCCATAGCGATGCCAATAAGCACCATCACTAGCACTGTTCATTTGATCACAGACAGGCTAAGTTAATCCTACTCCTAGGATAAATTTAGCCTGTTATGTGCATACTCTTTGTCGCCCTTAAAACTCATCCCCAGTATCCGCTGATCATTTGCGCCAATCGGGATGAGTTTCACCACAGACCCACAGCACCAGCACAATTTTGGCCACCGGAGCAAAATATGCTCGCGGGCAAAGATTTGCAGGCAGGGGGCACTTGGTTTGGGGTGAATAAACAGGGGCAAATTGCGGGAGTCACTAACTTGAGGGTGGCGCAAAAGTCCCAAGAGCCAATGCGCAGCCGCGGCGAGCTGATCATTAAAGCCTTAAGCTCGGGTTCGCTTATCTGCCCAAATTGGCTTGAGGAGCACGCCGAAGATTATCGGCCATTTAACCTCGTATTTGGCCAAGGCACTAATCTCTATTGCTTTAATAGTCTTAAGCAAGAAACGGTAAAACTCACGGCAGGATTCCACGCCATAAGCAATGGCGCGCTCGATGATATCTGGCCGAAAATGGCTAAAGGTCAACGCTCGCTAGAGGCCCTCATCCAACAATCAGGACCGCTTGAGCTGGAGTCGCTCATTCAGTTGATGCAGGATGATTCGCGACCAGAGGATAACGAGCTCCCCGACACTGGCGTCGGGCTAGAGTGGGAACGCCGACTCGCGGCAATTTATATTCGTCACCCCGACTATGGCACCCGCTCCACTAGCATTTTACTGCAAAATGCCCAAGGGGAAGTCCAGTTTACCGAGGTAAGATATGACGGTAAGGGCCGACGACTGGGACAGCAGGATTTCCACTTTACCCTGCCGTCGCAATTACCTAAAGAGCCGGACTGTCTCGCCCACTTTTAGCTTGCTAGTCCGAGATCAGTTTATCAGTCCGAACTGTGGTCCATAGTGATCACCCAGCGGTCATCAATTTTTTCCACCAGCAGGGTAAACACCCCCGTGGGCGCATCCTTTTGCCGCTTTAAATCCCAGCGCCCAACTACCATAGCTGCGTAGTTACTAAGCATTTTGATTTCTTTAATGGTGAACTTAAGCTCACCTAAAGCCTCTTTATTCGGATAGTTTTTCTTGTAGGCGGCAAGGGTTTCATCCCAGCCGTAACGAAACTTTCCATTAGAGACAAATCTAAGCTGTTCGCTCTTCCAATAACCCTGCATGTAAGCGTCAAGATCGCCGCGATTCCACGCATCTTCCTGACCTTTTAGCATTTGGGCAATGTCATCCGTCGGCACCGCACTCACCTGCCCGACAAACAGCAACATCAGTACCGCGAGGCACTGTAAAATGTGTTTTTTCATCAATCCCTGTCGCAACATAGTATCGCTCCCCAACTATCAGGTTAGACTGTACTATAACCAAATTGGCGCAGACTATCTTGTCAAAGCCGATTTATAATTAAAAAAAGCTGATGATATTATTCATTTTTCGACTCTGAGCACCAAATTATGTTTACACATTTATGCCGCTGGCTACTCAAAATTTCAGGCTGGCAAATCCAAGGGCAGTTACCCTCTCAGGCCAAATACATTGTGATTGTTGCACCACACACCAGTAACTGGGACTTTATCATCGGCGTGCTCGCCCGCGGCGCCTTAAACACCCGTATACACTTCCTCGGTAAGCATCAGTTGTTTATTCCGCCTTGGGGTTGGTTCTTCCGCGCTATCGGTGGCAGCCCTGTGGATAGGCGTAAAAACAATAATTTAGTCGATGCTGCCGTGCAGTTGTTTGCCACTCAGCCCGACTATAAACTCGCGCTCGCCCCCGAAGGTACTCGCAGCCCAGTGACCCGCTGGAAATGCGGCTTCTACCATATCGCCTCCAAGGCGCAGGTACCCATAGTGCCAGTGGGCTTAGACTTTGCCCGTAAGGCTGTGGTGATCCAACCGCCACTGCAACCAAAAGAAATAGAGCAAGATATGGCGGAAATCCTCCGTTTTTACCGCAGCATTAAAGGGCGTCATCCCAAAACGATCCCCGACTATACGCCAGACAACAGACGTTAATGCTTGAGGAATTACGGAGTAAAACATGCAGACCGAAACTTGGTTACTCTATCTTTTTCCGATTGTTTTGATTGGGATTTCCCCCGGGCCTATCGCTATGTTATCTATGTCCCACGGCATTCATTTCGGCAAAAAACGTAGCATAGCCACAGGGCTTGGCAGTGTCAGCGCCGCGCTGGTGCTGATGGCGGCTTCGGCGGCAGGATTGGGCGCCATTATCAGCGCCTCGGAATACGGCTTTAGCTTGCTCAAATGGTGCGGCGCCGCCTATCTGGTGTTTTTGGGCATTAAACTCGTGCTCACCAAGTCGCAGGGGCAAAAGCTGGAAGTGACGAAAACCGAAGGAAAAGGGACTGCTAAACAACTCTATAAACAGGCATTTTTAGTGGGGATCAGCAATCCTAAGGACTTACTGTTTTTTGCGGCGTTATTTCCACAATTTATCGATTTAACCGCCCCACAAATGCCGCAACTGACGATTCTTGCCCTCACTTGGGCGCTGGTCGATTTTAGCTTTGTAATGCTGTACGCCTCTATGGCCAATGTGCTGGCCCCGAGCCTAAAGACCAGCAACAAACTGCATTGGTTTGACCGTACCAGCGGCGGCGTGTTTCTCACCCTCGCCGCCATCTTAGTCAGTCGGGATTAGCCCTCGACTTTCACCGATTTTAGACTGCGGATATCGTTGCCCGTTGGCGCTTGGAAGGCTTGCAAACCAAATTCGGGCAACACGGCAAAGATATGGTCGAAGATATCCGCTTGTATCGCCTCATAAAAAGCCCAACGTGTATCATTGGTAAAGATATAAATCTCAATCGGCAAACCTTCGGTCGTAGGAGCCAGTTGGCGCACCATCAGGGTCATATCTTTGTGCACTTTATCATGGCGTTGCAGGTACTCCTGCAAATAGGCGCGGAAGGTGCCAACGTTGGTCAGATGGCGGCCATTGACCTTCATATCCAGATCCGACACTTTGGCATTCGACTCTTGGATCTCGCTGATTTTGGCTGGGAAATACTCCTTCAAGCAATTGATTTTACTGAGTCGACTACGCTCTTCCTCGGTTAAAAACTTAATGCTGTTGATATCGATATTGACCGCACGCTTGATACGGCGACCACCGGATTCCGACATACCACGCCAGTTACGAAACGCATCCGACACTAAGGCATAGGCGGGGATCATAGTGATGGTCTTGTCCCAGTTACGCACTTTGACCGTAGTTAAGGACACTTCCTCTACCGCACCGTCGGCGCCGTACTTGTCCATCTGGATCCAGTCGCCTTTGCTGACCATACGGTTAGCCGCCAACTGGATCCCCGCCACGAAGCCTAAAATGGTGTCGCGGAACACTAACATCACAAAACCCGTTGCCACACCTAAACCGCTGAGGAAGTACACGGGTGATTGATCCGCCAGTACGGAAATCGACACGATCAGACCGACAAAGAACAGGAACAGTTTAATCAGCTGCACAAAGCTTTTTACCGGCAAGCGGCGGCTGACCAAATTGACATCGGAAATCTCATTAACCGCATCGAGCCCTGCGTAAATGGCGCGGATCATCAGGATCACCAACCAAATACTCAATAGACGGTCGACCAAACTGCTGAGAACGGGATGCTCGGTTAAGGTGATTGGCACCAGCAGGTTTAGCACGATAGCAGGCACTAACATTGCCAACTTTTCCAGCACCCGGTAACGCATAAATACGTCGTCCCACGTTGCTTTGGAGCGCAGGATTACCATGTTGACCGCACGGATCACCCCGCGGCGCATAATAAAATAGGCGATGGCCGCCACCAGCACACAGGCAAGCAGCATAATGCTGGTCGATATGCCGTCGGATGGTTGGCTGTCGATCCCGATACTCGATAACCAGTTCGAGATTTGAAGGCGAATTTCTTGATCCACAATCTACTCCTAGAAAAACGGCTGGGTTATCTGCCCAGGTCAGCCATGCCAAGATAAGGGCTCAAGGTTGCGAGCACATGACGTGCGACTGCGGCATCTGTGCAACAAATATTTCACAACCATATATTTTTAAAACGATTTTAGCATCCGAGACCCAGTGCTCAAAGGGCGTATCTATGTAAAATGCCGCATGAGTCGACAATGGCTCCCTTTCGGCTCGGTTTTACTGCCGTTATTGCTCTAATTCGGCCTCGGCTTGATGCAGCTCAGCCTGCGCCTCTGCAACCTTTTGGCGTTTTCTGCTGATCTTCTCCATAGACTGGCCACTAGCGATGGCTTCGCTGAGTTCATTTTGGCGCTCGACTAATTTAGCCTGTTTGGCCTCGACCTTAGCTAAGCGCTCGGCGTATAGGGCGTCATCCTCACAATCGGCGACAACCGCCTCCAGTGCTGTTGTTAATCCATTGACCTTATTTTGATTTCCCGCCGCTTTAGCCTCAATAAGCTGTGCCTCAATTGCCGCCAATTTTGCTCCGCAGCCCTTGGGCGCATCCTCCGCGGTGGCAATCCCGCTACACAATAATGCGATTAAACATCCATATCGACAAAACATGGCAATCTCCTTTAGCGGACTTAAATGCTGCTCTTGGGTTGATAGTGCCACAGCCAACAAGCACAAGCTGTATTGTCGGGATTTAAAATCGATTTTATTGGTACAAATGCGACTTAGACAGTGACTTAATGGCAGTAAATTGTTTATGTTAGGGCAAAATATTGACTCAGACGGATATCGGAGCCAGAAACCATGCCCAGTTCATTTCGCCTCAGCGCGCTCAGCTCATTATTGTTGCTCTCTTCATCTGTGATGGCTGCCGATGTGGCGACCATCACCCTAGAGAATGGCGCTCAAGTCAGATTGAAAGATGACTTCACTTGGGAATATATCATCACAGAGACTAAAGTCGCCGAAGCGCCTGCGGTAGCCACAGTTGCAGCCGCGCCCAGCGTTGCAGCCGTAGCTTCAACCCCTGTGGCCGTTGAAGCTGCCCAACCTGTCACCACGCTAACGGCGAACGCCATTGCGCGCCCTGAGCTCTTAGGCTCTACAGCTAAAGATGGCATTAAAGTCACCTTCAGTGAGAGTCAATGGAAGGGCGATAAACTCGGCCTGACCTTCGAGCTTGCCAGCACCAGCGGTGAACATGTGACCTTAGTTGAAGTGGAAACCAGTTTCTTTGCCGACGATGGCACCCTGCTCAAAACCGAGAAGCTCGACGTCTGGGAAGCGATTTTCCGCATGCCAGAAACTTACCTACGTAAAGGCGAGCAGCGTAAAAGTCCGGTCATTTGGGTTGAAGGTGTCGATAAAAGCCGTTGGCAAAAACAACTGCTCAACCTCAAAATCACTGAGATTAATTCACGCTAATGAAAGATACGGGTAAGGAATTGAGCATGAGTTTCAATTCCTTGCCATCTCACTCGGCTGTGGTGGGCAGGATAAGCTAGACTCTCCACCAGGCCTTAATTTCCCATGTGAGCCAGATGCAAGATGCCCAAACGCGACCTCAATCTCAGCCTTGCCCTCTTGCTCTGTGCCCTGAGCCATCCGGCGATTGCCGATACTGTGTTTCTTACCAATGGCGATAAAATCACAGGTGAAATTAAAGCGCTAGACGAACAGAATCTAGTGATTAAGCCCAGCTACGCCCCTAAAATCACTATCGAACGCAGCGCGGTTCGCAGCTTTGAAACCCGTGAGTCACAGCACTGGAGCATCAACCGCTCGATAGAGGAAGTCACGATCCAAGCCTCTGACTTAGAGAGCTTTGTGATAGTCAATCAACGGCAAATACCCATCAGTGAATTAATCTATTCCGAGACCCTAAACCAGTCAGAATGGCGCTACAGCGGCAGTGCCGAGGCGGCGATAGATGTCACAGATAACAGCAAAAACACCCAAAAGCTGCATGCCAAGGGCGATGTAACCGCCGAAACCTTAAAGTGGCGCCATAATTTAAAGAGTGAAGTCCGCTACGAGACCGAAGAAAAAACCACCAAACGTAATACCCTCGAAGCCCATTACAGCGTCGACTACTTGATCAGTGACCATTGGTTAGTGCGTCAGGAGGATTACTTTAGGGAGGAGAACCTCGAACTCGATATTCGCAGTTACTATGCGGCCATAGGTCCCGGTTATCGTTTCTGGGGTGTCAACCGCGACAAGCTCGACTTTGTGCTTACTTACAACCATTTCTGGCTAGATTATCAAGTATTTACCTATGAGCTAAACGCTTGGGCTGCAACCATCAACTACAAGCAGTATTGGTTCGACGGCGTGTTAGAAACCTATGCGGATCTGCAAATCGCCTTCCCCGATATTCCCACCATTGAATATATTTCGGACTCCACATTTGGACTTAAATATCTGCTGACACAGCAGATTTACCTCTCATTCAAATACGACATCAATGAGACTAAATCGACTGTGCAGCACTCGCGGGATATCTCCTACACCCTAGGTCTGGGAGTCAACTTCTAGGCTTATTGGGGCTTTACTACGCAGGTCATCTCGGGCGCTTCGTATCCCCAGACGATTTTGGCTTCGCCATGGTGTTCCCATAGACTCTCATTTCGGCCCTGATACTTAGCACCGCTGCCGCTGGGCTGAACAAACATCAAGGACGTTTGATCGCCACGCTCGGCAATTAACGTGGCAGGTTCAGTCTTAAAGTAACTGACCACCACCTCATTGGCGGGGTTGCCATCGCAGGCATAAAACACCGGGCCTGTCATTTCCACCAAACGATACTGCGCCTGTAACTCGGCAATCCGCGTCTGGTAAGTCGATTCAACACAGGCGCGTTTATCTTCGCTCTTCCAACACTCATCACGCCCCTTCACCCAACCTCGCTGCATGGCTTTGAGGGTGGGCGGTTGTTCGTTTTGGGCTTTTTCCGTGGCCTTGGTATACACCTCGGCAAGTTGTTGATCGAGCTTAATTAAGCCCTCATCCTGACACACCAGCTCCTCGATACTGCCGGCGCGCACTTTGCTGCAATCAAAGGACGGTTTTTCTGCAGCCATCGCAGGCGTGCCTAGCGTCATGGCGAAAAGTCCCGCCACTGCAGCGGTTTGCATATTGATTATCTTAGTTAATTTCATTGTTTCATTCCCTTTATCTGGACCCCGAGCGATCTCTTGTCCATAGCTAACCCTATCTCGGCTTAACCTAAGCTGACTTAAGCAAAATACCCCTCAATAGCAGCTCTACATTTCATAAACCCGAATAAGTGTAGTGCAGCCACAGACGTTATCCCAAGAGTGTCCACTCAACGGACAATCGCGCGGACACATTAACAGCCAAAGTGCGGACACTTTAGGCTTATCAAGCGGACACGGATTTTTATTTAATTGATAAATAACGAATATTTAGTTGGCACATATTCTGCCTAGCCAGTAGGTCATCACACTTATCCCTATACAAGGAAGCATTATGAACACTCACACCAAAATATTCGGCGGTTTATTGATTCTCGCACTTATCCCCTGTGGGATTTGGGCAGCACAGCAGGCAAGCACCAAGTCATCTAGCGACACCCAAATCTCGATCAATAGCCGCAATTATCCTGACTTTTCGTGGATTTATGTGCGTCAAGATGGTGAGCTCACTATCGGCGCGGGTGAGAGCCAAGATTGGAACAAACTCAAACGCCAAGGTAATGCGTATCAAACGGACTATCTGTGGGTTAAGACTGGCGGAAACCGCTATGTGATTACCGATCCGGCTCTCGTTAATCAGGTGAAAGAGGCCGTAAGCCCAATGCAAATCCAAGGAGATAAGATGCAGCGTCTGGGAGAACAAATGCAGGTTAAGGGCGATGCCATCAGCGCCGAAACCAGCAAACTCGTCGCCAATATCGCCTCCGGGGAAAAAGATGCTGAGGTTAACGCGCAAATTGAAAGCCTAAGCGCATCGATGGATGTGATGGGCAAAGAGATGGAACAACTCGGCGAAGAGCACCAAGCGTTAGTCGATGTGGCCGAGAAGCAGGTTTACGAACTGGCGCAAAACGCGATTAAAAATGGCACCGCCGTATTGGCACCTTAAGCCATTTTTAGCACTTAAAGGTAAATTATCGGTTATTCCAGTTATAGAGATTGAATTTCCTAGTGAAATTGACTATTTTCACGCCGCTTTGTTATTTCACTAGGAAAAGGATCAACATGGAACAAGCGATTAGTACAGGGAACGACAACCCCATTCAAATGGCCGATACCGTCTATTCGAAAGAAAAGTCACTGTTTACAATTTTAGCGATTATTTCGGGACTGATTTGGGCCGTGCTGATCTTAGCCACCAAAGGTCTCGCCCTGATTTATGTGCTGATGTTTTTTATCATTTATCTGTTCACCCACTCGGCGTTTATCAGCTATTTAAAGGGCACTGCGGTTGAAATCAGCCCTGAGCAGTTCCCCGACTTACACAAGCAATACCTCGCCTGCTGTGAGCGTTTAGAGGTGAAAGAACCGCCCCGCGCCTACCTGTTAGCCGCCGATGGTATGCTAAATGCCCTCGCCACCCGCTTCCTGCGCCGTAACTACATAGTGCTGTTCTCCTCGATTGTGGATGCACTCGAGTCCGATAAAGACGCCCTTAACTTCTATATCGGCCATGAGCTTGGCCATATTCGCCGTAACCATATTGGTAAAGAGCCACTGTTAGTGTTCGCTACTTGGCTGCCGTTAGTAGGCGCCGCCTACGCCCGCGCCTGCGAGTACACCTGCGATTTACACGGCTTGCGTTGCTGCAATAGCTTACGTTCGGCTACCAATGCGGTTGCCGTATTAGCAGCTGGGGTTGAGCAGTGGAAACGGATGAATGTGGATCAATATATTCGCCAAACCCAAGAGTCGAGCGGATTTTGGATGTCCTTCCATGAGCTGAACAGCAGCTATCCATGGCTGACAAAACGTATGGCAAGAGTACAAGCGACCGCGCAAGGTAAAGTATATTCAGCGCCTTCTCGCAGTGTATTTGCCTACCTATTTAGCCTGTTTATGCCACGTATGGGTACGGCGGGCGGCGGGATTATCATCCTTGCCGCGATTATCGGTGTGGCCGCTGCGGTCGCGATTCCCGCATATAAGGAATACCAAGAGAAGGCGGGCGCAGCCAGCATTAACTATGATGATGCCAACTACGCTACCAGTACTCAGCAAATGAACACAGAGCCCGCTAACGTGCCCGATGCTGCACTGGCAATCGAGCATATAGACCAGTTACATCAATCATTAGCGCCGATTACCGGGGTGCTGGCTCAGTACTACCAAAGCCATAAAGCCTGGCCAACCGAGTTAGAGCCGCTAGGTTTTAGCGATGAGCAGCTAACCACCTTTAACCTTTATTCCGAGGGGATTGTTGGTTTTGTTGCCGGCGAAGCCTTAGGAGATTATCAAGGTTATGAGGTGTATCTGTCGCCCCAAGTTGACGACCAAGACAATGTCACTTGGGTATGTAGCAGTAACGGTATTCCCGACGAATATCTACCTGCCGATTGCCAAGGCTAAGATCAAAAAGCGCTGCCAATGCAGCGCTTTTTCTTTGCCGTGATGGCCTCGAATGGTTCAATTAGCGCTGGATAAGATAACGAATCGTTGGCCCGTTTTGCTCAATTTCTAGCACTTTATAGCCATGATTCTTGGCATCGAGTGGAATGTTATTGATTGATTGTGGGCAGTCACTGATCACTTCTAATATCTCCCCCGGTTTCAGTGTTGGCATGGCCTCAAGGGTTGCCACGGCAGGATAAGGGCAAGGCTCGCCCACCATATCGAGTTGATAATCTGGAATATATTGACTCATTACGCCGCCTCCGCGATCAGTTGTTCATCCCGCTTCGCCTTACGGGCAAAGAAACGTTTTTCCCACAGCAACATGGCCGCAAACGACAGCGCCAGCAGCAGATAGGTCAGCAATAAACCGCCCTTATCGCCAAAGCTTGAGAGCAAGTTAACCTTGTCCCAACTTGTGGCTAATGGCTGAGCTAAATCATCCCAGTAATAGGCCAGCAGGGTTGAACCCAGCACGTTACCTAAACCAACCCACCAGAAATGCACTTGGCCTTCGACGGCGCGATACATCCAACCCGTCTCACAACCACCTGCCAGCACAATGCCAAAGCCAAACAGCAGACCACCAATCACCGCATTCGGGCCAGCCCACATAATTTTCGGCGGCACACCTAATTGCACATAGCTATAAATCCCGATGGCACTCACCGCCATACCGAGAATAATCGCCTTGGCCATATGGGTGCGTCCGGTGATCCACATATCGCGAAATGCCGAGGTAAAGCAGATTTGTGCCCGCTCAATCAACAGGCCGAAACCGACGCCGCAGAGCATGGCGATACCCAGTTTAGGCGCGTTGAACATAGTCAGTAATCCCCAGCCGATAATGGCCGCAAACACTAACATGCCGATACGAAACCGCCGTCTGGCTTGGTTTTCATCCTGTTTAACCGACGTCGCCTTATCGACTTTCTTCAATTTCACTGGAATGCGGAACATGGGCAGTAGGGTAAAACGCGCGCCAAAGTAAGAGCCCGCCGCCGTCGCGAGAGCAAAAAACCATGCGTGTAAGGAAAACTGTGGGATCCCGGTAAAGAAGGCCGCTAAGTTACAGCCCATCGCCAAACGCGCACCAAAGCCCGCAATAATGCCGCCGATAAGTGCCTGAGCGATGCGGATACGGCTCTGTGGCATACGCAGCTTAACGTTATTCGCCCACAGCGCCGCCGCAATACAACCACCAAACATACCGATGATCATCATGCCGTCGATACGGTCTAAGGGCGAGCCCTGCAAACCTATCACTTTGAAATAACCCCAAGTTTCAGGATTTGCCCCTACCAGTTGCAGTAAGTGCCCGCCCCAGCGCGTAAATTCACCCGTGACCGCCCAAAACGTGCCAGTTAACCCAAAATAGTAAGTAGAAAGGATACCAGCGGCGATAACCGCAGGCATAGGAGCCCAAAAACGGACTAAATATTGTTGTTTAAATTGTTGCCATGTCATGTCATTACCCTAATGAACGAGACTATAAAAAAATAAGCACAAGGCTTATACCTGTTGCCACACAAGCAAGGCACAATCCCTTAAAAATAAGGTGCTAAAGAATCTTAATTGTGTGGCGACACGCTTTAGATGGCTTTCGCTAAACAGCCACGATTTATCCCCAACAGTCGATAACTATGGGTGTAGAGCGTGGCTCTGCCATTACGGCAAAAACCGATAAGCGTGATGTTGCTTTTCTCTGCTAATTCCAACGCCAGTGAAGTCACGGCGGACATAGCAAACAGAATTTGGATATTGGCACTAGCGGCCTTTTGCACCATTTCGAAACTGGCACGGCTGGTGAGCAACACGGCGACAGGTCGCTCTGCCTGACGCATTGAAAATCCACCGATTAATTTATCCAGTGCAATGTGCCGCCCTATGTCCTCAAAGGCGGCGATGATTTGTCCTTCCTCGTCTAAACCCATGGCGGCGTGGGTTGCACCCGTGAGCTTAAAGTGATGTTGATTCTCTTTGATCTGCTCAAGGGCAAGCTGCAGATGATCGATATTAAATCTGGCGTCCGAGTCGACGCGGATAACGGGTTTAACCGCCTCTTCTAGCTGCGCTACACCACAGAGTCCACAGCCCGTGCGCCCCGCCATATTGCGCCGCTGCTGCTTGAGTTCCATAAAGCATCTTTGGGTGATCTCCACCTGAATGAGCACGCCTTCGGGGGTGAACTCCAGATCCACCCCTTTGATTTCATTCACATGGGAAACAATCCGCTCCGACAAGGTAAAGCCAATGGCGAACTCTTCGAGATTTTCTGGGCTGGCGAGCATCACAGTGTGGGCGATGCCGTTATACACCAGCGCCACTCGTACCTCGTTAGCCACATAATCGGTTAACTCGGAGGCCTGTCCCTGCTCTAAAAGGGTCACCTTTCTTTCAGTAACCACGGCGTGTGAATGATATTCCATAGCGACCCTCTAAACTCATTAATTCAAATAAAAACAATTGGTTTGCCAGTAAAGTTCGACTCAAGTCACAAAGCGACTAACGAAATACGAATGCGCTTGATTCAGGTTTAAGCATTTTCTACTATCGGTCTGTCTTCGAATGGAAGAACGTCGTCTCCGGTGAGGCGTCCGGATTTCAAATCCGGGTAGGGCTGCCAGCAGTCCTGGGTAGGTTCGACTCCTATGTTCTTCCGCCAATTCTCATGGGAATAAAACAGTTCCCCATCCCGGATCTCCCGACTGTTACTGCGATACTTCCTACGGGTAAAACCACTGCGGTCAAAAAACTCCAACAGCTGAATACTGACCTTACGACCTAGGCCAATCAGATCCTTAAACTCTGCGGTTTCGAGCTTGCCGTGGGTTTCCACATGTTCACGCACCAGATTGGCGTAATGGCACAACTGCTCACTCAGCAGATACCTATCCTTCACTACCGCGGTAATAAAGCCCTGTTGCACCAGTTGAAAACACAGCAATCTGAGTTTGGCGGGCTCGAGTGCGAGATATTCCCCCATCTCAGTTACCCACACGGGCGAGGTTTGTAGCGCCAACCAAGGGGCCAAGCGTTGCCAACACCGCTGCGCCTCGCTATCGAGGACAATTCTGTGATCCGCCAACTGCAGCAAGGCGCCGCGCAGCACCATCTGACCGTCTTGGCAGAGGCTATCGAGCACTTTATTGGCCAGCTCGTTGGGTAATATGCTGTGGCTCATGCGTTGCAGACGATTACGCCCCAGCCCTAGTTGGTCGGGATGCTGTTGGTGATACTCACGTAACAGCTCGATAAACTGCTGTTTTTCTTGCTCAAGTAGCTGGGTAGATAGTCCATAGGCGCCGAGGCGAGTCAGCCCCGCCTGCGCCAGCATGGCGGCCAGCCCTTCATCGGTTAGCTGCCAACGCCAACGGATTTCATCAATACTGAGCGCCTCACTCTGGCCGAGTAGCGCCAGCACATTCACCGGATTGGGGAGCTTGGCCAGCTGTTGCAGCTTACTGACACGCTCCGGCGTACGCTTCTTACGATTGGGGACTTTTAATGCCAGCACTCGCCCTGCACCCAGGGTTTGCTTACCGCCAATATGCCTGAGCACTATCGGGTCGTCCTGACATAGCAGCAGCGGCTTATCGAGCACTATTTCGGCCAGATAATGCCCCTGCTCATCGGCTTCATCGAGTAGTGACACTCGACCCAGGGTATGGTCGGCGCCGTGGTGACAATGCACATTTTGCCAATGGGTTAAGGGTTCAAAACTGCGAATTTGCACTACGGGTCTGGCGCACAGCTCAGCCTGAGGCAGGCTGCTTAACCAGTCACCGCGGGCGGGCGCCCTATGGTTATCAACACCGGTAAGATTCAACGCGACCCGAGTGCCACTGAGTGCTCGATGGACTTCCATCCCTTGGCAGTGAATGCCGCGCACCCGTAATTTTGCTTTTTGCCCAGAGCTGTAGAGGCTATCGCCGATACACACACTGCCGCTAATCACAGTGCCAGTGACCACACAGCCGGCGCCTTTAACGCTAAAGGCGCGATCTAGCGTCATCCTAAAGCTACTGGCATCTTCCGCTTGGGTCCATTGCTGCTCGGCGATCTCTAAAATATGTTGTTTAAGGGTTTCTACCCCCGCATCGCCTGCATCATTAGCGCAGACCTCAAATACGCCACAGGCCTCGATACCGTATTCGGCAAGCAGCGCCATCCCTTCTAGGGTCAACTTGGCGGCGGTTTGGTCATCGACCAAATCCCGCTTGGTCAGCACTAAGGTCAAACTATTGAGCGGTAAAAGCGCAAGGATTTGCAGATGCTCGCGGGTTTGCGGCATCACGCCGTCGTCACAGGCCAACACCAGCAGCGCGTGGCGCACATGACTCACGCCCACCAGCATGTTATTGATGAATTTTTCATGGCCGGGCACATCGATAAAGGCTAAACGAGTGCCATCTCGCAGTGGCATAAAGGCGTAACCAAGATCGATAGTCATGCCACGGCGTTTTTCTTCGGGGAGCCTGTCGGTGTTCATCCCCGTCAAGGCACGGATCAGCGT
The DNA here is from genome assembly GCF_029835735.1 of Shewanella sp. GD04112. Taxonomy (NCBI): domain Bacteria; kingdom Pseudomonadati; phylum Pseudomonadota; class Gammaproteobacteria; order Alteromonadales; family Shewanellaceae; genus Shewanella; species Shewanella sp. GD04112. Next base: position 115,908 of record NZ_JAOEAL010000001.1, on the reverse strand, counting down.
GCTCTTGCCGTGGTCGACGTGGCCCGCGGTGACCATAATCATAGCTGCACACCTAAAGTGCTGAGTTCGGCCAATAATTCGGCCTCATCATCGATACCGCGCAAGTCGAGGCGAAGTTGATCTTGGGTCATTCGGCCAATCACAGGCCGCTGCGCCTGCTTAAAATGCTGCTCGAGCAGCGTGAGACTGCCACCCGCTTGCGCGTTAAAGCACAGGGCGATTGAGGGCAAAAAGGTATCGGGCTGCGAGCCGCTACCGACTTGGGTTTGGCACGCCACTAACTCGATGCCATAGCTCGGGGCAAACAGCGGCGCTAAGGCGCGCTGCAGGCGCTCACCGATTTGGCGTAACTCTGCTTGGCTGCGGGCAAACTTAGCCATAATCGGCAGTTCCCGATCCAAGGTTTCGGGGTTCAAATAATGGATCAGCGTCGCCTCGAGCGCCGCGAGAATCAGCTTATCGCAACGCAATGCACGCTTTAGCGGATGACTTTGAAGCTTATTAATGAGCGCCTGTTTACCGACAATCAAACCCGATTGCGGGCCGCCGAGGAGTTTATCGCCAGAAAAGCTGACCAGATCGACCCCATCCGCCAACATGGCTTGGGGCGTCGGCTCTTGTTTTAGGCCAAAACGGCGTAAGTCGGTGAGTGAACCACTGCCAAGATCCGAGATCAGCGCGACCCCACGCTCGCGGCAGAGTTGGCCTAATCTGGCCTCATCCACCGAGGCGGTAAAACCACTGATATGGTAGTTGCTGGTGTGCACCTTCATAATGGCGGCGGTATTTTCGGTTATCGCCTGCTCATAGTCTTTGAGGTGAGTACGATTAGTGCTGCCGACTTCCACTAAAGTGCAACCCGCTTGGCGCATAATGTCTGGAATGCGAAAGGCGCCGCCGATTTCCACCAGCTCACCGCGGGAGACAATCACTTCTTTGCCCGCCGCGACCGCCGACAACATCAGCAGCACAGCGGCGGCGTTATTATTCACCACACAGCAGGCTTCAGCTCCTGTTAGGCGCTGGATTAACCCACTAATGGCATTATCCCGATGGCCGCGCTCACCGGCGGCTAATTCAAATTCCAGCGGCGTGGGATAACGCATCACAGAGGTCACGGCACGAATGGCCGCCTCAGACTGCTGGGCGCGACCAAGATTGGTATGCAGTATGGTTCCCGTGAGGTTCCACACGGGCTTAAGACTATGGCTATAGTCCTTAGACAATTGATCAACCAAATATCCGTTCAATAACGCCGGGTTAGCACACCAAGCGGGCAAGCGCCGCTCCTGGGCAATCAGCTCACGCGCCGTGCGTAACTGGCTATCCAGCGCCGCTTTTACTGCTGCTTTACCATAGCGTTGCAGCAAAGGGGCTAACGCCGCATCGGCGAGCAGACTGTCCATCGACGGCAGCGCGCGGTACAGGGCTTGGGGTGTATCGGGTACTTGGGTCATCATTTGTATCATCTTGATAAATATAAGGGGAAGGACTCGGTGAGCCCTTCCCGACTTTGGTTATTGCTCAGTTTCGTGGGCCAGCAGCAATGGATTGACCGTAGTCGCCCCAAAGCCCTTGGCATTTAGCTCACTGTCGAGCATCAGGGTAGCTAAGTCGTCAGCCGCAACATCCATCAGCGGTGACTTTTCGACGAACAGCATCTTGGTGTAACCATGGCATTCGTCGCAGCTCTCGATGCGCACCTGCGCCTTGGCATCATCGAATGACCAGAGCGTCGTCCCTTTATCCTGACCACAGCTAGTGCAGTGGGCGCGAATGTAATGCCATTCGCTCTCGCACAAACTGCAATGCAGATAACGCAGACCCGCTCGCGGCTGGTCGACGATCACGCTCGCCACGGGATGACACCCGCAAATCGGGCATAGGTTTTGCTGCACGACTTTGCGTTGATCGATCCGTTTAATCACCATAGGTGCCCAATGGGACCAGTAGACCCCCATCGCCGCCCAGATAAACAAACTGAAGCGCGCGGGCACTTCACTCATATGTCCCTGACGCAATGCTCTGCCCCAGGAGGTGAGTTGCTCTGGAGATTGCTGCATCAACAACCGCAGCACTCTCGCCATATCCTCATCCACCTGCGGCAGCAGATCGCTTAACAGTTGTTGTAGCAGTCCTTGCCAGTAGCTATCTGCCTCTGAACCCAAGTGGGAAAGCGGAATCGCTTCATCTTTCCCCCAAGCGAGAAGCTGACCGAAGTCAGCCTCCGCCGCCAATCTGGCCTGAATCGCAACCACACGGCGGCATAGCTCAAAGTAGTCGGCCAGCGGCGAGTCCTTGGCCAACGACAACAAACGCTGCGCCCGTCTGTGATACACAGTTTTAGGGTCCACCGCCTTTAAGGGTTTAAGCTCCAGCGGCGATTCGCTGCCGGGGACCATAGGTATCTCGGCTGTATGACTCATTAATGTTTCTCCACGTCCGAATGTTCATCCAACATCAGCGGATGATGTTTACGGCACCAAGCCTTAGAGACCTTGCCGTAAAGCATGCCTGTGATAGAACCTTCCACCCAGGTCGCCATCCAAAAGTGCACCATCACAAACATCAACATGATCAAGGCACAAATGGCGTGTAGCACGATCGCCCAGCCCACCACAGTGGCCGAGAAGTAAGGTGCAAAGTAGGGTTGCCACATGATGAATCCCGTCACGGTTAAGGTGATGGAAGTCAGCACAAAGGCACGGAACAGCACTTTTTGACCAGGGTTGTAATGGCCGATAGGCGGGATTTTGTCCTCGTTCTCGAACATCACGTCCTTAATGGCGAGCATCCAAGCCAAATCGTGTTTTTCCCATTTGTTGTGGTGGTAATAACGCACCAACATCAACATCAGCGGTAAACACATCATCAGGCCAGCAATTGGGTGAATAAACTTCGCCAATTGCGGTGTGCCCGCTATCGCGCCTAACCATTGGAAGGAGGGATAGAAGAAGGAAAAGCCCGTCAGAAAGGTGACTAGCCCCACGGCCACAATGAACCAATGACAGATGCGGTCGAACAGTTTGTGACGCACTACCATTTCTTGCTTGTTATGCTTGCTCATTTCTTGGCCTCCTCTTCCGCTTGCGCCTTGTCCTCTGGCGGCTGATAGCCGGGTTGGTCCTCTTCCACTATGTTGCGACCGACGGTGATCTTATGCAGGCAGGCCACAGCCGCCGTTGCAAGCAGTCCGACAGTACCCAGTGGTTTCACCCAGTCCTGCCACAGGGTGACAGACAATGGGATTTGCGGATCCTTTGGCATTTCGTAGGTTTCAGGCTGAGTGACATCGTGCAATATCATCAGCATGCCTGTGCCACCTACGCCCTCAGGGTTGTAGAGTCCCGCCTTGGCAAAACCACGTTCTTTCAGCTCGTTAACACGCTTTTCGGCGGAGAACAGCATGTCTTCGCGCGTGCCAAAACGCAGCGCACCTGTGGTACAAGACTTCACGCAGGAAGGCTCAAGCCCAACAGCCAAGCGGTCAGAGCACATAGTGCACTTGTAGGCTTTGTTGTCGACGGCGCTGATCTTCGGGATATCGAATGGACAGGCACTGGCACAATAACCACAGCCAATACATTTGTCCGAATCGAAATCCACAGTGCCATTGGCATGTTGAACAATCGCGCCAGAGGTAGAACAGGCCTTTAAGCAGGCGGGATCCGCACAGTGCATACAAGCACTGTGGGTAAACTGCCAACGTAATTTGCCTTGGTCTTCGATCTCGTTGTACTTCATCAGGGTCCAGCACTCTGGGGACAGAGATGCTGGGTTTTGATAAGTCCCTTGGAACGAACCCACCTCTTCACGCAGGTCATTCCATTCGGAACAAGCGACCTGACAGGCTTTACAACCATTACACTTAGTCGCGTCAAACAGCTTCGCAATTTGCTTCACGCCACCGACTCTCGCCTGGGCAGGCGGAGTCGCTTGCGAAGTGCCGGAACGTTGAATGATATCTTGAGTCGCCATTATCAGACCTCCGCCTTTTCAACATTCACGAGGAACGCTTTGTACTCAGGCACACCCGTGTTGGCATCACCCATCTCAGTGGTAAGGACGTTACAGCTATAGGCCTTACGTGTTAGCGCGTTATGGCTGCCGTGACGTGGGATACCGAGTGTGTGTACCGTTTGACCATTGACCTGCAATGGGCGCATACGCTTAGTCACTAAGGCTTTGGTGAGAATGTGGCCACGTTTCGAGCTCACTTTCACCCAATCGCCATTCTTAATGCCTTTTTCTGCTGCCAATTGCTCATTCATTTCCACAAAGGTCTCTGGCATGGCAATCGCCGCTAAACGGCAGTGTGTCGTCCAGAAGTTAAAGTGTTCTGTGAGTGAGTAAGTGGTACAGGCGTATGGGTATTCCTCTTTAGTACCTATGGTGTCTTTCACCCCTTCGAACCAACGCAGCACAGGGCTGTGCACCACATTGGGATGCAGTGGGTTGGTGCCGATGGGCGATTCGACCGGCTCGTAATGCTCTGGGAACGGTCCTTCTTTCAGCAGTTTGAGCGCGAAGAAACGACCCACGCCGTCAGCCTGCATAATGAAAGGATGCGCACTTTCCTGTGGATTCAACTTGGCATTGAAGTCGGGCACGTCTATCCCTTCCCACTTGCCGTCTTTCCACTCGACAATCTTACGGTGCTCATCCCAAGGTTTACCGTTCACATCACAAGAGGCACGGTTGTAGAGGACGCGGCGGTTAAGCGGCCATGCGAAGGCCCAGCCCGGCGTAATACCTTTACCCGATGGGTCATGGTTGTCGCGGCGAGCCATTTGGTTACCGGCTTCGGTCCAAGAACCCGCGTAAATCCAACAGGCACTCGCGGTACTGCCATCGGCCTTCAGTTCAGCAAAGCTGCTGATCTGACGCTTGGTCGCAACATCGTAACCATTCAACTCTTTCGTCAGTTCGATAGAGCTTGGGTTGTGCGGATCGATATAGTTCCAGTTAATCGCTTCAATGGGCTCTGGCAGTTTGCCACCCTCTTCGCGATAGAGGTGTTTTAGCTCCTGCAGCAGACCAGAGACAATCTCAGAGTCCGACATCGCTTCGCCTGGAGGATTAGCGCCTTTATAGTGCCATTGCATCCAGCGGCCAGAGTTAACGATCGAACCTTCTTCCTCTGCGAACACAGTCGCAGGTAGGCGGAAGACTTCGGTTTGAATACTGGCGGTATCGACCTCGTTAAAACCGGGTTCGTTTTGCCAGAAGGTGGCGGTTTCCGATGACAAGTTATCAAGCACGACTAAGTACTTAAGGTTACTCAGCGCCTTGATGTTCTTGTTACGGTTAGGCATGGAGTTAATGGCGTTAACCCCTTGCACGATGCAACCGTTCACTTTGCCACGGTACATCATGTCCAGATGCTTACCGAAGTCATACATCTGATCCCACTTAGGTAACCACTGATAACCGAACTCGTTTTCAGGCGTCGCGTTTTCACCCCAGAAGGCTTTAAGCAGGGACACATAAAACTTCGGATAGTTTTGCCAGTAGTTGGTTTGACCTGGGCGCAATGGCTTAGGCGTGTTCGCCGCCAAGTGAGCCGCTAAGGTCGGTTCTTTATCGTTTGGCAGTTTAAGGTAACCGGGTAAACTTTGGGCCAGTAGCCCCATGTCGGTTGAACCTTGAACGTTGGCGTGACCGCGCAATGCGTTAACACCACCGCCTAACTGACCAATGTTGCCCAGTAATAACTGGATCATCGCCATAGAACGGATGTTCTGCGCACCTTTACTATGGTGGGTCCAGCCCAATGCATACATAAAGGTTGCCACACGATCTTTAGTATGAGTGCTCGCAATGGCGTCACATACCACTTGGTAGTCCGCTGTTGGCGTACCAGTGATATTACTTACCGTTGCAAAATCATAACGTTCTACGTGTTGTTTGAGTAAGTTCCACACACAACGCGGGTGCTCAAGTGTTTCATCCACTTTGGCATAGCCGTCTTCGTCGAGTTGGTAGAACCAGGATTCTTTGTTGTACTCGCCTTTTGCTTCATCAAAGCCTGAGAATAGGCCGTCATGGAAGTCAAAATCATCCCGCACCAGATAACTGGCGTTGGTATAGGCTTTCACATAATCGAAGTTAACTTGATTGGTCGAAATCAAATAGCGAATCACACCCAGAAGGAATGCTATGTCAGTTCCTGAGCGGATTGGGGCATAGTGATCTGCCAATGACGCACTGCGGTTGAAACGTGGGTCAACCACAATCAACTTAGCATTGTTATGCTGCATAGCTTCTGTAACCCAGCCGAATCCGACAGGGTGAGCTTCTGCGGCATTACCGCCCATAATAATCACTACGTTAGAATTTTTAATATCGATCCAGTGGTTGGTCATGGCACCGCGCCCAAATGTTGGAGCAAGACTTGCTACCGTTGGGGAGTGTCAGTTACGTGCAATAGTATCGATAGCCACTAGGCCTAAAGCGCGCGCAAATTTTTGTGTCGCTAAGCCACTTTCATTGGCCATACCGGATGAGGTCATCATCCCTGTAGTTAACCAACGGTTAACCGTTACGCCATCGGCGTTTTTCTCAATCAGGTTCGCATCACGGTCATCTTTCATTAAACGAGCAATACGTTTAAAGGCATCATGCCAGCTGATCCGTTCCCACTTATTGCTGCCGGGGGCGCGATATTCTGGGTACTGTAAGCGGTGTGGACTGTTAACATAATCCACAAGGCCCGCACCTTTAGAGCACAATGCACCTCGGTTTACTGGATGATCGGCATCACCCTCGATATGGAAAATAGCATGCTCAGAGTTTTTGCCCCCACTGCCTTGGCTGTACATCAGCAGGCCACAACCGACCGAGCAATACGGACAGTTGTTACGGGTTTCTTTGGCTCCGATCAGCTTAAACTCTCGCACTGCTGCATAGGCCTTTTCGGACATCAATCCCAGCGCTGAAATCGCTGAGGTTGCCGCTCCGGCCGCACACAGTTTAAAAAACTGGCGTCTGTTCATAGCGTTCTCTCACACTTTTGTCGTTATGAGTTTGGTAATTGCAGTGGTAACGCTGCAATCGTTTGAGTGAGTCAATAAAGCCCCCACTTAATCTAAGATTATCCTTAAAGTGAAAATAGATAACAAATAATGACATGAGATCGAGATCTCAATTCACCAGCTACAAAACAAACCACCAAAAAATAGATTTTAAATTGATATTTTCAGAGTTTAATTTCAGCGAAACGACACAAATAAAGATACAAATCCAAAAAACACCAAAAGACATTTTGTCCACCACTTAATGGGCATTTTGTCTCACAATGACATATTAAGGTTATATAGAGTGTGAATTTAAAGCCGAAATGAAATAAGAGATGGTTAAAAACACCTCATATTTACCGGTTTTGGATGGATAGACAGCCATCAAAGCTGACAATGTAAAGATTGGATAAAAAAGCACTCATCCTGCGGTGTTAAACACACCTAAAGTACAAAGTGCAAAAACAGCGAAATCGCCGCATAGGATAGACAAAAGGCATAGCAAATCGCTATGCCTTTCACTTTATTGGTCGCTTGCTTCAGCACTTTTCACCCGCTGATGGGTTATCGGTACCAAAGACTGTGCATTACAGACTCGGCAATACGCCTTGGGGCAAGTAAGCATTGAAGCTGGCGGTATAAAGCAGATCCGTTGCCGCATCGATATCCGGCGCAAAGTATCTGTCTTTATCATAGTAGGCAACCACTTCGCGTAGCTCGGCCTTCGCCTGCGCCACTGCTTTGCTTGGCATTAATGGCGCGCGGAAGTCCAAGCCTTGGGCGGCCGCCAATAACTCAACCGCTAATACGCCACGGGTGTTTTCGCTCATATCCCGTAAACGGCGCGCCGCAAAAGTCGCCATAGACACATGGTCTTCTTGGTTGGCCGAGGTTGGTAAACTGTCGACCGATGCTGGATGGGCGTAGGTTTTGTTTTCAGAGGCCAATGCCGCCGCCGTCACTTGGGCGATCATAAAGCCCGAGTTCACCCCGCCGTTTTTAACCAGGAAAGGTGGCAGTTTAGACAGGCTAGAGTCGATTAGCAGCGCGATACGACGCTCTGCAATCGCGCCTAATTCGGCAATCGCAATCGCCAAGTTATCGGCTGCCATAGCAACGGGCTCGGCGTGGAAGTTACCGCCGGAGATAATATCGCCAGTATCTTGGAATACCAACGGGTTATCGGTCACACCGTTGGCTTCTGTGCCTAACACCTCGGCCGCTTGGCGGATTTGGGTCAAGCAAGCACCTAATACCTGTGGTTGGCAGCGCAGTGAGTAAGGGTCTTGCACCTTCTCGCAGTTGATGTGGCTTAAGCTGATTTCAGACTCTTCGCCCAGCAGATGACGGAACACCATGGCCGCATCGATTTGTCCTTTCTGACCACGGGCTGCATGAATGCGTGGATCAAACGGACTGCGGCTACCCATGGCTGCCTCGACGCTCATGGCGCCAATCACTGAGCTTGCAGCAAACAAGTCTTCAGCGTGGAACAAGCCTTCCAGCGCCAGTGCAGTAGAAGCCTGAGTACCATTGAGCAGGGCTAAGCCTTCCTTCGCGGCTAAATCGATTGGCTTTAGGCCGGCGATTTCTAAGCCTTCGGCGGCCGAAATAATCTGACCTTGATAGCTCATCTCGCCCTCACCCAACAGCGGCAAACACATATGGGCTAACGGCGCTAAGTCGCCAGAGGCACCCACAGAACCTTTTTCAGGCACGCAAGGATAAACCTCGGCGTTCACTAGGCTGATAAGGAAGTTGATGACTTCTAATCGGATTCCCGAGAAGCCACGGCTTAAGGAGTTGATTTTTAACACCATCATCAGGCGCACTGTGGCGTCCTGCATGTATTGGCCCGTGCCCGCAGCGTGGGATAACACGATAGAGCGTTGCAGCAATTGCAGATCTTCCGGGGCAATCTTAGTGTTCGCCAGCAGTCCAAAACCTGTGTTGATGCCATAAACGGTGCGACCTTCATCCAACACCTTTTGCACGATTTGCGCGCTGGTGTTGATATCGGTAATCGCCTCTGGCGCCAGTTCAAGTGTCAGCTTATGGCGGCTGATTTCACGCAATTGCGCCAGACTTAAACTGCCGGGCGTTAATACTAAATGATTGACTGATTTCATTTTTACATCCGTATTCTTGTCGTTGTTTTTCACGGTTTGTGTTGAATTGTTAGTCTTTAAGCATGGGCAGATCTAAGCCCTGCTCTTTTGCACAGTTTTTCGCGATCTCGTAACCCGCATCCGCATGGCGCATCACGCCTGTCGCAGGGTCGTTCCACAGCACGCGGCCAACACGTTTAGCGGCGGCCTCAGTACCGTCACACACGATCACTACACCCGAGTGTTGACTAAAGCCCATGCCCACACCGCCACCGTGGTGCAGCGACACCCAAGTCGCGCCGCTGGCAGTGTTTAGCAATGCGTTCAGTAATGGCCAGTCAGATACTGCGTCTGAACCGTCCATCATAGACTCGGTTTCACGGTTAGGGCTGGCGACTGAACCTGAGTCTAAGTGGTCACGACCAATGACGATGGGCGCCGACAGCTCGCCGTTTTTCACCATCTCGTTAAAGGCTTGGGCTAAACGCGCACGGTCCTTTAAGCCCACCCAGCAGATACGCGCTGGTAGACCTTGGAAGGCGATACGCTCACGGGCCATATCTAACCAGTTGTGCAGGTGTGGATTGTCGGGGATCAGCTCCTTCACTTTGGCGTCGGTCTTGTAGATATCCTCAGGTTCGCCAGATAGGGCCACCCAACGGAACGGGCCGATACCTTCGCAGAAGAGTGGACGAATATAAGCAGGCACAAAACCTGGGAAATCGAACGCGTTTTTAACGCCAGTTTCGAAGGCCATTTGGCGAATGTTGTTACCATAGTCTAAGGTCGCAGCGCCTGCCGCTTGCAGATCCAGCATGGCTTGTACCTGTACCGCCATCGAGGCTTTAGCCGCTTTAACGACGGCGGCTTCATCGGTTTTACGCATGTCAGCCGCTTGCGCCATGGTCCAGCCCTGTGGCAAATAGCCGTTTAGCGGATCGTGGGCAGAGGTTTGGTCGGTGACAACGTCAGGAGTAATGCCACGCTTTACTAATTCGGCAAATACATCGGCGGCGTTCGCTAACAGGCCGACAGAAACGGGTTTGCCGGAGGCATTGGCGTCGTTGATCATCGCCAAGGCTTCGTCTAATGAAGTGGCCTTTTTATCCACATAACGGGTACGCAGACGAAAATCGATACGGGTTTCATCCACTTCACAGGCAAGCACAGAGAAGCCAGCCATAGTACCGGCCAGCGTTTGCGCGCCGCCCATACCACCTAAACCACCGGTGAGGATCCACTTACCGGCAGCCACGCCGCCAAAGTGTTGTTTTGCCACGGCAACGAAGGTTTCGTAGGTACCTTGGACAATGCCCTGAGTGCCGATATAAATCCACGAACCCGCGGTCATCTGGCCATACATCGCCAGACCTTGCTTATCTAACTCGTTGAAGTGTTCCCAGTTTGCCCAATGTGGCACTAGGTTAGAATTAGCAATCAGCACGCGCGGGGCATCTGCATGGGTGCGGAATACGCCCACAGGTTTACCCGATTGCACCATTAAGGTTTCGTCGTCTTCGAGGCGTTTTAGCACTTCGATAATCTTGTCGTAGCAGTCCCAGTCGCGTGCCGCGCGGCCGATACCACCGTAAACCACTAAATCCTCTGGGCGCTCGGCCACATCTGGATGTAAGTTGTTCATTAACATGCGCATTGGCGCTTCGGTTAACCAGCTTTTGCAGCTTAATTGGCTACCATGGGGCGCAATAATGCGGCGGCTTGGGTCGTGTCGCTTGTCCATTGAGATGTCCTCTTTCAACCTGTTGAACTCACTCGCCATTCGGCTAAGTGCTATTGTTTTTATTGTGTTTTTGTCGCTAAACATTGGATGAATGCCATAAGCCTTCACCGCTGTTTGCGTACGTTATTTATTGAATGTCAGGTGTCCGCCGAGCTTAAAGCGGCTACCTGGGTGTACCAATTTGGCAAAACTCACCACCCCTTGGCGCGACCAAGTGCGGCGTGAAATCTGTAAACAGGGCTCAGTCGCCGGAATGGCTAACCTCTGCTGCAATTCGCTACTGGCAATAATGGCTTCGATGGTGTGGTGCGCCTCGGTCAGCGGAGCCACCTGCGACAGGTACTCATGGGGTGTCTGCTCGCTAAAGTCCTGCTCTAAGTAATCAGGCGCAAAGGCAGGATTCACATAACGCTCCTCGACTTGCAGCGGCACGCCCTGCTCGCAATGCACTAACACCGAATGAAACACCGGACTTCCGAGCTCCAGCGCCAGTGCGATGGCGATAGGCGCGGTGGCATTCACTTGTCTAAGTGCTAACTGCTGCACACTGTAACCATGACCACGGTCTTTGATTTCGTCGGCAATGTTGCGGATCGCCAACATGGAGGATTGCGACTTTCGCCCGGCCACAAAGGTGCCCAGCCCCTGCGAACGCTCAAGCACGCCGTTATCTGTCAGCTCAGTCAAGGCGCGACGCGCCGTCATACGGCTACAGACAAACAGTTCGGCCAGCTGATTTTCCGAGGGGACACGGGCATTTTCTTCCCACTCACCAGACTCGATACAGCCAATGATATATTGCTTAATTTCTGCAAACTTAGGCGTAGCCAAAACACTTCCTCAAGATCAAATCTACCTAGGTTTGGCATGGTAAGTACTCACACACCAAAACACTGAGCCACTTTCAAACGTTCAAAATTGCGGCTACAATCCTAGCTTGTATATACAAGTAAATACAAGCTAGCTCACATAACTTTCGATAATAAAGAGTTTGCGGGGCCAAAAAGCCAACGCAGCGAGGGATAACAATGTCTTGGGATCAGGTTTGGATAGACGTTAACGTAGCAACAATGGACCCTTCCATATCAGCACCTTACGGCGCAATTACCAATGCAGCTATCGCAGTAAAAGACGGTAAAATTGCCTGGTTAGGCCCGCGCAGCGAGCTGCCCGCCTTCGATGTGTTGTCCATTCCTGTTTACAGGGGCAAGGGCGGTTGGATCACTCCGGGGCTGATTGATGCCCACACCCATTTAGTGTTTGCCGGTAATCGTGCCAACGAATTCGAGCTACGCCTAAAGGGCGCTACCTACGAGGAAATCGCCCGTGCTGGCGGCGGCATTATTTCCACGGTTAACGCCTGCCGTGAAGCCGACGAAGCCGAGTTATTTGATCTCGGACGCCAGCGTTTAAATGCCTTGGCAAAGGAAGGCGTCACTACGGTTGAGATTAAATCTGGCTACGGTTTAGATACCGAAACCGAACTCAAAATCCTGCGTGTTGCCCGCGAACTCGGCCAACATCACCATGTGGATGTGAAGACCACCTTCCTCGGTGCCCATGCGGTGCCGCCCGAGTTTAAAGACAATAGCGACGGCTATGTCGACTTAATAATCAATAAGATGCTGCCTGCGGTGATTGCCGAAAACCTCGCCGATGCGGTGGATGTATTCTGTGAAAACATCGCCTTTAACCTAGAGCAAACCGAGCGCGTGCTGAGCGCCGCCAAAGCGGCTGGCCTGCAAGTCAAACTGCACGCCGAGCAATTATCCAATATGGGCGGCTCTGAATTAGCCGCACGCTTAGGCGCTAAGTCGGTTGATCATATTGAATATTTAGATGAGGCTGGCGTTAAGGCCCTAAGTGAAAGTGGCACCTGCGCCGTGCTGTTACCGGGCGCGTTTTACTTTTTGCGGGAAACCCAAAAACCGCCTATCGACTTATTGCGTCAATACGGTGTGCCTATGGTGCTCGCCAGCGACTTTAATCCCGGCTCATCGCCCATCTGCTCGACTCTGCTGATGCTGAACATGGGTTGCACCCTATTCCGCTTAACACCAGAGGAAGCGCTTGCGGGTTTAACATTGAATGCCGCTAAGGCTCTTGGGATTGAAGAGAGTGTCGGCAGCTTAGTGGTTGGTAAACAGGCGGATTTCTGTCTGTGGGATATCGCCACCCCAGCGCAACTCGCCTATAGCTACGGCGTGAATCCCTGCAAGGATGTGGTGAAAAACGGTAAGTTAGTGCATCAATAATCAGCGGTTCAGCTAAACAAGGTCGCCATGGATACTGCCGGCCTTGTTTAGCAATCATATCTGCGGTTATTGAGCGCCATTTTCTAACTGCTCATCTTGTTGTTTTACCAGCTTATGCTCGCCTTCATTACAGCCGATTTTCCAGTAACTTGATGTATAAAAATGGCTTTTCGGTAAGTCGTATGTCTGCTTAAGCAGCTTTCTTAGGGCGCGCATACTGCTAAATTCGCAGGCGAGCCACACGGCGCCTTGTCCCTCGAGTTTTGGCAACTGAGCAATGCGTTCGACCAAGGGCTTACCTTCTGGGTCGGCCTCTGGATTAATCACCCAATGCAGTTGCACATTGCGAGGATGCACTAAGGGCTGAATATCGGCTTCACTTAGCACCTCAATCACTGCGTAACCCACTGCATTGCTTGGCAATTGCGCCAAGTTCACGCTGATGGCGGGCAAGGCCGTCATATCCCCTGCCAATAAAAACCATTCGGCATCTAAGTTGATCAGTTTTTTCAGTCCGGGGCCACCGATTTGGATGGTATCCCCAATCTCGGTCGACTTTGCCCAACGGGATGCGGGGCCATCGGTATCGTGCAGCACAAAGTCCACATCGATTTCATTCATCCGCTGCTGACGAATGGTATAAGTGCGCATTAATGGCCGCTCATCCCCCGGCTGCGGAAACAGTAATTTGATATAGGCGCTTTCTTGATCGGCGGGAAAACCTGCGAAGCCATCGCCGCCTAAGGTGATACGTAGCATATGTGGCGTGACTTGGGTTTTACCTATCACGGTCAATTCGCGCGGGGCGGGTCTGTTCATACTAAAACTCCAAAAAATAAATGGCATTCAATCGTTAGCTTTCCGCCACGCTATCGCTGATCTGGTTGGCAATACGGATAAACACCGCAATTTCATCCTGACTGAGCGCTTGGGTCATATGGGCAACGGTGGCTTTTTCGGCGGCAATAATTTGCGTCATCAACTGCTCACCCTGAGCCGTCGGTCTCAGCAACTGACTACGACCATCCTTAGGATTATCGACCTTGAGGATATAACCAGCCTGCTGTAGCTCATTGAGCACCCGCGTAATTTGGGCTTTATCCCGCTGCATACGTAGGGCAATAGATTGCGCCGTGGCCTCGGGGTGACGGCAAATCCCCTTGAGCACCCGAATATGGGTGACAGGCAATTCAATCTGCTGCGCAGCAATATCCGCACGCAGCTGTTTTTTGTAGGCATGCACTAATCTGTGCAAGGTTTCACCGAGGGAAGTGGTAGACATAATGGCATCTCGAGATAGTTGACATTATCAACAATATCAAGATTGATTGACTATGTCAACTAACTGCGTTTTTTGGATAAAGCCTTTACTCAGAGAGTAGACTTAAGCAATTAGCTCATAGCGTGCTTGATAGAGGATAAGGGCGACTAAAGTACTCACCTTGAGTATCATTGAATTTACAAAGGAAAATCCTGTAAGTTAATACAAACAAGCTAACAGGTGCGAAATGGAATAGTTATGTTAAGGATACTGAGTTTGCTGCTACTGATTTTTTCCAGCCAAAGCCTAGCTAGCTCATGGCCTGTACCTAAGTCGATTGTGATGGTCAGCCCTGATGGAGGAGTCATTGCGCGACTCCACTCTGGCTCATTTCCCTTAGACAAACCTGAGTCAGCGCAAATGAGTATTTTTATCTGGGATGAACAGTCTGGATATGTGCTTTCCAAGCGCTATCCACTGCCTTATCGCTTCGCACCAGCCAAATTTGCAGTAAACGACAATGGGTTTGTGATTACCGTAGGTAAATATGTTGCGGAAGAAACTGGCCCAGATATTGGCATTTTTAATCCTCAAGGACAGCAAATACAGTCCCATACCTTGGAGCAACTTTTCCCAGATACAACGCAAAGACAGCAATTAATCGCCCAATCACAAAAATTAACCACTGAATGGCAGCAACCTCAGCGAGATGAGCCCCAATGGTATTGCCTATCTGCCCCAGAGGCCATGATGAACAATGCTTTCTCCGTTAGATATGAATTAGGCGCTTTATTGTTTTATGTCGATGGGAATCCATTTGAAAGCTACCTATTTGAGAGTGGTTGCCCTCGCCTCTGAAATAAACTGGCTAATGCGGCCTGCGCATTCTTTCGCTTCATGGTCCCGCATAAAACTACAGATATCGACTTTTAAACCATCAGGCATTTGTAAGGTGACAAAAGGTTGGTCGTAGTCAGGATTTTGTGCTGGCAATCCAACCTTTGTGATTTCAATTCGGTCGAGTGAATATACGGTTACTTGCTGGGTTATCAGGTTGCGCCGCGTTAGCACAACTTCATTCGTCACTGCATTAATCCGCAACTCTATCGACATGGCTAAGCCTGCAAACCAGAGGGAGAGTGTCATAATCGCGGTAGGTAGCAGGCACAAAAACAAGGTATGAATACCGAGAAACAACAAAGCAGGAGGATTTGACCAATCTATTTGCAGCCAATGAGATAGAAAATACCCGAGCGGAAGCAGAGGAGTTACCCCCCCCAACCAAACCTACTAATAACCTGAGCCAGCCCGAAATAGGATTATGATAAAAGATCGCCCGCTCTTGATAGAGCAGGCAATCATCTCTTTTTCGCAGTGAGTTAAGCCATGCCATTAATGCCATCCTAACGACATGCGGATAAGTAAAAAATCTCAGAAGAGAAGCTTAATTTAAAACCCTTTGCTCATCATCAACTTGATGATAAAACTTAACTTCTTTAATCTTTTGCTCTGACTCTTCTTCCGTTAGCACTTCTTGCTTAACTAGCCATTTGAATTTGTTGATCTCATTATTCAACTCATTCTCAGGGTTGATATCAGCATACCAATTGGCCAACTGTGCTTTACGGCGCGCCATTAACTCTTCAATCAAGACATCATGATGTTTGTCTTTGATAATAAAGATATTAGCACCCTCAGCTTTAAATACAGTATAAGTAACCTTGGTCATTAGTGCCCATGTTAAGCAGGCGGCCCCAATAAATATCCACATGGGGTCAAAGTAAAAGGCACCTCGCGTAAAACTGCCATAGCCACTTTGAAACAGGCCAAGCAAGATCCACAATACACCTACGTTTCTAAGCCAATCATTTTGCTCAGTTTGCTCAGAACGTTTAAGGGGTAAATCACCGTAATAAACTTCAACATCCCCTTTAGCTGATCCATCTTCATAGGCGTATTCAAACTGCTCTTGCCCTAAGCGAAAAGTATGTTTGTTTTTTCCCCTCTTTTGTATAACTTCCATTTTTTGTCCTTTTATTGCTCGCTCATCCAAAACAATAAGATTTAAGCAACTTATACATTAAGCCGTCAACAAATTAGCAACAAATAACGATTTAAAGCAGTAATAAAATGAAAGTCGTAGCTTACAGCTCTGACTTTAATCCACTCAAAACGAGTAACAAAAGTTATACGGTTTGAGTGCAATAAACTGCTAGGATAACCGTTCAAATTTGAGCTTGATCACACTAAATACGGTTTAACGCTTGAGGGGTCAGTTCGATAACGGATTTGCCTCAATGTCTTTGTATGAGTAACCCGATGAAAAGAATAATAAATGCTTTAATGCTGGCCATGTTAGCAACGGGCTGTAGCGATCCAAACCCAACACAGACCAATCAAACCGCCGAGCAGGCCAAGGCCGAAAAGGCCGTCCAAGTATTGAGCCTTAAGCAACAACTTGCGCCAATCACCCAGCGTTATTTTGCCCTTAGACCCGAAATCGCCACCTATTATGGCGTGGCCGAGGATGAAGCGGGCAAGGATGTACTCTCTAAGCTGACCGATTACAGCCCATCGGGGGAAAATCATCGCCGTAAA
Source organism: Shewanella sp. GD04112 (assembly GCF_029835735.1). Classification (NCBI taxonomy): domain Bacteria; kingdom Pseudomonadati; phylum Pseudomonadota; class Gammaproteobacteria; order Alteromonadales; family Shewanellaceae; genus Shewanella; species Shewanella sp. GD04112. The sequence goes on along the minus strand of NZ_JAOEAL010000001.1, from coordinate 98,929 downwards.
GCGCTTAAGGCCATATTGACCGAACTCAATACTATCGATGCCAGCCAGCTTAGCGCCTCTGAGCAAGTGAGTTTAGGCTCGATAAAATCTGAAATCGCTGGCGCCCTGCTGCCAGCCGAAACCGTGGCCTATGGCACTATGCTCGGTGAATACGGCGTTTGGTTTTTACCTTATGTCGTCAACCACTTATCTGGATTGCATGTTGAATTTCCGGGGTATATGGAAGATAAGTTTGCGGTCACCACCCCAGAGCAAGCTAAGGCCTATCTCAACCGCTTAACCATGTATCCTGCCGCCATGGGCACAGTTATCGATAAGCTGGATCAAGATGTGCAAATGGGCGTGATCCCACCCGATTTTATTATCGATAAGACCATAGCCGTGTTGCAGCAACAATTAGTGCACCATGCTAATGAACATCCCTTGGTCAGCAGTTTTAAAGCCAAATTAACCGCCGCCCAAGTACCAGAAAGTGAAGCGTTGGTGAACTCTGCCGCCGAACTGGTGGAGACAAAATATTACCCTGCGACGCGCCAGTTGATTTCCGCACTGCAAGCCGTGCGCCTCAAGGCCACCCATGTAACGGGACTCGGACACCAACCTCAAGGCGCTAAACTCTACAAGGCGATGATTAAGCACCTCGCCAATTCGGAGATGACCCCAGATGAGATCCACCAACTAGGATTAGACGAAGTTGCCCGCATTACGGCCGAGATGGATGTGTTACTCAAGCAAGTGGGTTACCGCAAAGGCACAGTGGGCGAGCGCATGCAGCGATTGCTTAAGGATCCTAAATACATCTACCCCAACACCCCCGAGGGTAAACAGCAATTAATGACGGACATTCACGGCTATCTGACGAAAGTGAACGCCAAATTACCGTTGTGGTTTGGGCTGTTACCGAATCAAGAGGTTGCGGTTGAAGCCGTGCCAGACAGTCGCGCCGCCGCAACCAGCGGTGCATTTTACGATGCGCCTTCTCAAGATGGTTCGCGTAAGGGCACCTTCTGGATAAGCCTGTACGATATGGCGGCGCTGCCCTCCTATTCGCTGCAAACCTTAACCTACCACGAGACCAATCCCGGCCATCATCTACAGACGCTCATCGGTCTGTCGGATACCTTGCCGCTGCTGAGTACCATTTTTTACTCTAATGCCGCGGGAGAAGGTTGGGCACTGTATGCTGAGCGCTTAGCCGCCGAGATGGGCATGTATCAGGATAATCCGATTAACGACCTTGGCCGCTTGCAGTCTGAGTTACACCGTGCGGTGCGCTTAGTGGTCGACACGGGTATGCATGCTAAGGATTGGAGCCGTGAGCAAGCCATTGATTATGCAGTGGCGACTGAGGGAATACACCTCTCTGAAGCCACGGGCGAAATCGAGCGCTATGTGGTTTGGCCGGGGCAAGCCTTAGGTTACAAGCTGGGCGAGCTAAAAATTATCGAATTGCGCACTAAGGCCAAAAAAGCCTTGGGCGATAAGTTTGATATTAAAGTCTTCCACGACAGGCTACTCGAAAATGGCGCCTTGCCCTTAGATTTATTGGAGCAAAAGATGGATCAGTGGCTCGAATCCGCTAAGGCGGCCAATGCCGCCGCCGAGACCAAGGTGTAACTCGGGTAAAACCGCTCACATCATCTCAATATAGGGGTAGCTTAGGCGGCCCCTGTCTTTTTACGGCTCCCTATGCTTTTACGTTTCAGGTTAATCCGCAAAACGACGTTGATACTTGCCGCTTAAATAGCGGATCACCACAAAACCGATAACACCTGGCAGTGTCCACGACAGCAGACGCAAATTGCCATGGTCGATAAACAAACGGCTGCCACCAAAGGCGAAAAAGGCGGTGTAACAGGCGATACCCGAGCCAATCATGGCGCCTAAATGCTCAATCCACCATTCTAATTTGGTCAGGGTCGCCTTAACGCTATAACGCAAGAATCCCGCCCCAACCGTAGTGCCTAACAGGCCGAAAATCATCGCGAGGATCAGCTTTTCTTGGTATCCCCATATCGCCATCACAGGGCCAAGTAGCGTTAAGCTCAGCATTAACGACAGATGCATAGGCGATTTTAATTGCTGACGCTGCGCCTTATAACGCAGGACCAACACGCCATGCCTAACGGTCACTAGAGTTAACAAGCTGATATAGATGAGAAATATCCAAGCATTTTTACGATCTGCAATCTGCGCCGCTAAGGCGTCAGCGTTGGCCGCAGGCTGTTTAATCACCGCGAGCGGATCAATCAGGCCCGTCGTTGCCATCGCCACGCCCGTCGCCGCCACTGTGTACATGGCATAAACATAATAACGGCCAAAACGACTATGGTTCGCGCTGCCCTTTTTCAGCATGGCAGGCATCCAAAATAACACTAATGCCAGTGCGCCCGCGGTAATATGCACAAATTGCGACAGGGTGAAAATCGTGTTCATCATCTTGCTCCATCAAAGTTTGAAGCTTGATATTAACGAGCACGGGGAGTCACCCATAAGTGCCAAAAGTCATGTTTTAAGCTGTCGCATAGAGCAGCTACATTCTGTGGCTGCAATTGAGGCGACTGTCGCTATAACCCGGTATGTTTATCGAGTCTTAAGGTATCGATGATCGAGAAGGTATAACCTAACTCGGTAAACATCCGCTCGATATTGAGCTTAAAATCGATGGGGCGATCTAAATCGAGTTGATTGATAAAGAAATGGTGTTTTGTCGGGATCTTAATCAACAATTGTTTTTGATAGAAACAGGCTTCCACCTCGGCATTTAGCTCGCGGCCTAGGGCCAAGAGATTTTCCATCATCAAGGGATTGAGTAAGTAGCGCGCCTCGACTTGGTCACTGCTATACACCTCAAAACAACGCTCAAAACGTACATCCTCAAGCTTGACCCGCGACAGCTTTGTCTTAAACCCCTCAATACGATTTTTTAAACTGCCCTTATCCGTGACTAACAAGGTAGTGCCGTTGAATCGCTTAGGAATATTGCACACCAGTAGCACACCATTGAAGATGGTCACTCGCTCAACCGAGCCATTATTGTTCGATTTAGTGTTGTAAGCATCGACCTCATAAAACTGAAACGGCACCTTGTTATAGGTTCCCTTAAGGCAATTTTGCGCATACTGCTTATCGGTTTTAGGCAGCAACCCCAACTCAAGGAAGGTTGAGAAGTCCACCTTAGGCTCCCTCGTTAATGCATAATCATTGCCGAAGTACTTGAGACTAATGGGATAGAGTTTTTCAAAGGCGGCATTATAGAGTTCATTGCTTTCCTTTCCCGAGGCTATCGCCACTAACGCTATCACGGGAGTCGGCAGAAACGCGCCAATCATCAAAGGCACAAAATAATCCATAGGCACCAACATAAACTGCACCCCGAGCAGCCCTGCGAAGGCGCCCAAAATCACCGTGATGCATATGTAGTAGATTGGGGTGGTGAACTTGGCATTTTCACGCCGCCTTTGGTTCACGCCTTCACGCTTTGCTTCAAACGGGGCGCATTTAGGGGCGATTTTTTGTTTGTAATACTTCTGAAAGGGAATACGGTGATCTTCGGGAATATCAAATTCAATCGAACTCATTGGCTCCTACTCTTACGACTCAAATCCATTTAGGCCAATGATTTTACGGATTTTATTTCAGCAAGGCCAGTTTAAGGCCAACAAATGACCGATTAAGCCCGAGCAAGCCTGCGGCTACGGCGCTGCAATAAGCCAAAAATAATCAGCACTCCAAAGGTGGCGCTAAATAGGGTTAAGGCTCTGGCTACGCCATAAAAATCCGTAAGATTAAAGGAAATCCCATCCGCCCACAGCACTAAGGAACCTAAGGGCAATTGCATCGCCACCGCTGCATACCAATCGAATGGCAATCGAGGAAACAGCCGCTGATAGCTAAATAACATCAGCCCAGAGAGCAGCAATAATAAGCCCGCATCATGGGCACCTAACCCCAGATAAACCGGGCTAGTGTGGCTGAGGTTATCAACACTTCCGAGCAAAGCGTACATATAGCCCGCCGTAGCAACCAGCGCGAAACTCACAAAGCTTAATACCGCCAACAGAATACCTAAGCCAAATGCGGGTAAATATTTCATAAACAGTCTCATCAGTGCAGAACTCGCTCGACCTCATCCCTAAAACCCTAAAGGTGAACAAATTCAGTCGAAAGATAGTAAAGCTACAATAACAGCCAAAATTTCCCTTAGCTATTAAGACCATAGTCTTATGCCGACAACAAACTGTGGGATCATAAACAGCATAATTCTTCCGACTAAATCCAGTATTTCATCCATATCCACTAGATAAGCCTCTAAAATTCCTCATTTAATTAAGTTTCAGTCGAATAGCTGAGTGATATGGTGCACAATCTCCCACGGTCTAAGGGCGAAATCCACTAGCCAATTACCCCAATAACGCTTAGGATCGGGGTTGCATTTTTTAGCCAACATATTGTGGAGTATCAAAACATTATGGGTATCAGAGCCATAGTCGTAGACACAGCAGGCACCACGACAGACCTAACCTTTATCCAAGATGTGCTATTCCCCTATTCTGTCAAAGCCTTACCAGACTTTTTAGCGCAGAACCAACACAATGTCTTGGTGGAAAACTGTATCTGCGACACCCGAGATATCGCCCTCGAACCCGATGCCGATTTAGCCCGCGTGACTGAAATTTTGCAGCAATGGGTACATGAAGACCGTAAAGCGACCCCACTCAAAACCCTACAGGGTTTGATTTGGAAGCAAGGTTACGCCCATGGCGAATTTACAGGCCATATCTTCCCCGACTTTATCGAAGCGGTTAACCGTTTTACCGCGCAAAAACTGCGTATTTACAGCTTCTCTTCGGGTTCGGTTGAAGCCCAAAAACTGCTGTTCAGCCACAGTGATGGTGGAGATTTAACCGAGATGTTTAGCGGCCATTTTGATACCCGTACCGGTAACAAATTAGATAAACAAGCCTACGCCAACATACTCAACACCATCAGCCTAAGTCCTAAGCAAGTGCTGTTTGTGTCCGACGTGGTTGAAGAGCTTAAAGCCGCCGAAGCTGCAGGCATGATGACCTGCCAAATGGTGCGCGACAGCAAACAACGCACTGGCGATTATCGCACTATTAACAGTTTCGATGAGCTAGTGATCGACTAACATCGGCACTGCAAACAAAAAGCGACCCAAGGGTCGCTTTTTGTTTATCTGGCAAATCAAATCTACCTGTCCGCCGGGTGATTCACCCCATCGCAAACCGGCACATCGCCTAATTCATAAGGATTAACGCCTTCGAGGCAACCAAGGTTATAGCCATATTCATTGGGATTAGAGCGCCTTTGATGATGGGTATAAATGCCGCACATGGAGCAGAAGTAATGTTTGGCCGTTTTGGTATTAAATTCGTAGCACTTTAATACGGTCTCGCCTTTGATAATCTTCAATCCCGCCAGCGGCACTGAACCGACGATAGCCCCCTTGCGCCGACAGATAGAGCAATCACAGCGCCTTGGCTTTTCAATGCCATTGGGCAGCGATAACTCCAACACCACGGCGCCACAGTGGCAACTGGCGAGATGCTTTGCTTGGATCTGAGTATTGCCAACTTGTTTAATCACTTAAGCTCCTTTTGATTAACGCCCCAACCTACCATGCAGCTCAACTTGCGCTTGCCAGTTTTGCACTTGCTGCGCCTTGGCATTGATCACAGGCCCCAACATTTGACTCTTGGCGCGCTTAAAGCCACTAAAGGCTAACGTCGCGGTATCTAATTGCTTTAGGGCGGGCGCGCCTTGGAACCACTTGTAATACCAAGGCGGCGTATCCATGGTCATGATAATACGTGAGGTTCTCCCCTCGAGCAGCCGATTAGGAAAGGTTTTCCCCTGCTGATACTGAAAGGCAAAACCAGGTAAAAATGTTCTATCAATTAACCCTTTAAACTTGGCGGGTACGCTGCCCCACCAAATGGGCACCACAATCACTAGATGCTCGGCCCATAGAATGGCCTGCTGAAAGCGTTGCAAATCCGCCTCTAATGGCTGTTCTTGATGGTATCCCTGCTCCAAATTAGGCTCAAATGCCAACTCGCAGAGCTTTAACAGGCGCACCGAATGCGACTCGCCCGCAGCCTTGGCGTAAGTGTCGGCTAAATGTTCACACAGACTATCGGGTTTGGGATGACCAGAAATCACCAGAATTTTTTTTGTCATAGTAAAAACCTTGAGTATTCAATATGACAACAGCTTAAGCTCTGCCCCTAGGGGCAGAGTCAAGCTTGGAATTAGGCGCGGGATTCGCAGGTATCCAAACCATCAATACAGGCATCGAGCCTGACTAATTTATCTTCTAATTCGCTGATCTGCCGCTGGAAATCGGCTTTGATATTCAATAAAAACTGCTGCACAGACTCAAGCTGCGCCGCCTGCTCACCCTCGGTAAACAAGTCTTTAAGTTGCGAGAGTTTAATACCTAAGGTTTTGGCCTCTTTGATCAGCAATAACTGCTTTATATCGGTTGCGCTATAAGTACGATAACGCCCCTTACGGATCGGCGCACTGATCAGTCCCCACTCCTCGTAGAGGCGAATCGCCTTGATCGACAGGCCCGTTTGCTTCGCCACAGCACCAATATACATAGTATTTAATCCATTAAAATAATTGAAAAAATCATCATAAACCTCCAAGCCTTAGCCAGCATATCACCGCGCTTTAGGCTTGTCGCTCGCACTTTATACTGCTAGTCTGGCTGCCTTAAACGAGCGTTTTAACTAGAGCTTTTGACTATGAGTAATGCAATGGAAAGTCCAACACTAAGTCCAATGGAAAAGTTTCTCGCACAGCACCCTATAGTGACCGAAATCCCCGTGGCTTGGGGCGAAATGGATGCGCTGCAACACGTCAACAACGTGGTCTATTTCCGCTATTTTGAAACCGCACGTATCGACTTTTTCAACCGCCTCTTTCCACTCGATGCCCTGTATAAATCCGGTGTTGGCCCAGTGATTAGCGAAAATCAGGCCCGCTATAAACGTCCAGTAACCTTCCCCGATACCCTATTGGTCAGCGTGAGTATCAGCGATATTCAAAGCGACAGATTTACCATGCATTATCAGGCCTTTAGTAAGCAGCAACAGGCCATAACGACCTTAGGTACTTCGGTCGCAGTGATGTTTAACTTTAAAACGGGTCAAAAAGCCGAGCTTCCCACGGAATTACTCGCCATTCTTAAACAACACGAGCAAGCTTAAGCTACCGAGTCTATGGCAACATTGCCATAACACTTTAGGCCATATCAGAGGGAGGCTGTATGTCAGAAAAAGCGCCAATAGAAGTCGTTGTTGAGCATCAACAGGATCAACAACGTTTTGTGATCCCCGTTGACGGGCATGAAGCCGTGCTGGAATACCGACTCAATGGCCAGCACATCGACTTTAACCGAACCTTTGTGCCCGACGAGCTACGCGGCAAAGGCCTTGCCGAACGTTTAGTTCGCCATGGCCTAAAGTGGGCCAAAGCCCAAGATTTTGAGATAGCAGCCAGCTGTTGGTATGTGCAGAAGTTTTTGAAATAACAGGCTTCGCAACAGGTGTGCTAAATCCAATAGACTGGATAGTGGCGTTTGGGATCGGTGGAGAGATTATTCACGACCAGCGCCACCAGCAATAGCAGTAGTGAGCCGAGAAAGACCGGCATCAACGCGTAGAGAAATCCGAGTTGATGCACGTTATCACCGCCTATCACGGCAATTAATGCCGTTGCGCCGCCCGGTGGATGCAGCGTGCGAGTTAAATACATCAATGCGATGGCTAGTGATACGGCTAGCGCACTCGCGAGCACCATATAATCGGCAAACACTTGATAAACAGCCACACCAATCAGTGCCGATAACACACTGCCGCCAATCAAGTTACGTGGCTGAGAAAACTCTGCCAGCGGCGCGCCATAGACTAATACCGCCGATGCCCCAAATGAGCCAATCACAAACATAGTGCCGAGCAGATTATCGCTCATATAACTGGCGAGACTGGCGACTAAGTAAATGCCGCAAAAGGCTCCCACCCATGACCAAACGATCTTTTTCAGGGGTTGTCGTGGCGGACAGATGTCCTTAGAACGCATTCGGGTGAAGTAAAATCTCATGCTAAATCCGGCCGGAAGGAATAAAGGCGCGGATAAGTGATCCGCATCACATTTGCGGCCGCCACGTTAACGTTTTCACCGCGCAATTGCAATTGTGCGGTGAAAGCGAATATCTGACTTATGCAGCTTCGCCATTCAGGCTAGCTAGGATTTCACGAATATCTTCGGGGATGGGGCGGCTTTTTTCGCAGCTGTAGTCGTAGTGCACTAAGGTGGTTTTCACTTCGGCGGTTTTATTGCCAACCTGCCAACAGGTTTGAGTCAGCTCGAAGCTGCTATTGCCGATACGGCTGACATAGGTTTTCACCGTCACACTCTTGCCGTAATAAGTCGGCGCGATAAAGGCCACGGTAAAGCCTGCCACTATGAGGTTCCACTGATGCAAATCCAACTCGGGATTAAAAATCTCGAAGATTGGCGTGCGCGCCGCCTCGCACCACACGGGGATCACTGTGTTGTTGATATGGCCTAGACCATCGGTTTCGGTAAATCTTGGGTGGATTTCAAGGCTGTATTCGGTGACTGACATGCAAACTTCCCTTTTGTTGTTCTTATACTTTTATGCTGTGAATGGGATAAACGAGGCGCTTGCCCCGTTTATCCCCACCAAGCCTAACAGAAATAAGAAGCGCGATGCTAGAACTGGCAGCTCGCGGTCTCTGGGGTTTGCTTGCCATTGGCATCGTACTTTTTCATACAGCCAGCCTTACCCATATCGAATATTTTTTCGTATTTCAGCTTGCCACTGCTGTCGTAGGACTTAAACACACCATGGCTTTTAGGGTTCTCTAAGTGATAGATTTTGCGCCCCTTAGTCACATGGGAAAAATCCGAGAATCCGGGTTCCTCTTGATAGATAACACCGTTGATATAGCGCTTATGCACCACATGCTGCTCATCGATACGCAGCATTTCGCTGGCCAACTTACCATTTTGGTCATAACAGACTTTATCCACGGCATAATTGCTGTCGAGATCCTCGATACAACTCACGGCACCATTATCAAAGTACTCCCGCTGGATACCACAGCGCGCAATGGCGTTATCCCAGAAATAGGGTTCACCGTTCCAGGTTTCGCCTTCTTGCTGGCAATAGTTCCACAAGCTCTTTAACTGGCCGTTCGGGTAGAAAGTGTAATGGGGGCCAGAGAGGCGGTTATTGATAAGATGACCATATTGCACGAGCGAATAGCCGCCGTCGGTGGAATAGCGGATGCTTGGGCCATATTCCTGACCCGCTTTATAGGCCTGCAGAGACATTAAGCGACCGTTAGAATCGAATCGATATTCTTTATCGACTGACCCATTGGTGTAATAGCTTAATTCGGATAGGCGGCCGCCACGATAAACACGCTGCTCACCGTCTTTAATCGAGCTAGTTTCAGCATTTTTTGAACTTAACACCCCCTCACAATCGCCTGCGTAGGGTTCTTTTCGCATCATGCATTCATCCTGCGAAGGCTTAAGTGTCACGGCGTCATTAAACTTATACTGACTCAACTCATTCAGATCGCCGTTAGACTCGAGCCACATTTGTGCGCCATCCAACTCCCCTTGACGGTAATTGGCAACATTGCTGACGATATTTGGCGCTGAGTACCATAGACTTTCACCGTGGAGGCGGCCCTTATCGTAATGTTTGAGGGCGAACATAAAATTATCTTTATTGAATAGCTTAGCCTCACCTTGGCGTAGGCCATTCTCATAGTTGACTTCGGTCTTGTAGAGATAAGTCACCGATTGCTTAGTGGTAAAAGCATCGTTCTCATCGGGCGTTCGAATATAGACCCAAGTACCTGAACGTTTACCATCGAGATAGCTGCCTTCACCGGTTTGAAAGCGATAATCCCCCTGGGTAACCTTTTCCACCCAAGCGCCTTGTTTTACGCCCTTTTGGTATTGGCCTTTGCTGCCATCGGACTCAAGCCACTCGCCATCTTTTACGCCATTGAGATAGATGCCCTTTTCGGACAACTTCTTCGCGCCTTCGGTGCTGGAATCGTAATCTGGGGTATAGATTTCACTCGGGCCATCGGGCACGCCCTTGTTGTAGTGAATAAAGCCGTAGTTATCGGCATCATCCATAATGGACTGCAACACCCATTTGCCCTGTTTCTTACCGTCGAGGTACTCGCCTTCCCAATAGGTTTCACGGCTGTCGGCTTCAATCCACTTACCCACTTGCTTACCCAGCTTATAGTCACCGGCATACATCACACTGCCATTGCGGGCATCGTAGGCGGCAAAGTGACCATCCAGCTCACCCTGCACATAATGGGCTTCACTGGCAACGCCAGCCCAAGTACTGCCCATACTCATAAATTCGTAAAAAGGCCCTGTTCGCGGGATTTTTTCGCCGCCATTTTTAAGCCAATCGATGTCGTCGGCCTCGTAGCCAATGGCCACCAGCATAAAGCTGCTATCTTCTTCGACGTAGGCGCTGCGATCAAAGGTTGCCACCAGACTGTATTTTCGTTCACGCCCCTCGGCATCCTTATCGGTGCGAGTCAGGGGATAGCGCAGCTTGTATTCCACTGCGGTTTTTACATCCGTTGCCGTGCCTTCAGAATTGCGATAGCCAATTAAGGTCGGTTTGAGTTTTGAGGTACCATCAAGAATCGCTTTGATGTCAGCATCTTGGACGCCCTCAGCCTCATAGGTCATACGGTACTGCTGCGGTGGTAACTGGCTTATTACTTTGCGAACGCCGCCGACGGTAAAGGTGCTAATGGTGGGTGCGACTTCATCGAGCACGGCTTGTAGGCGCGGCAGTTTAGTCAACTCCTCGCCCTCAAAACCATAACCCCGTAGATGCTGGCCATCGGCATCCTTGAGCATGACGATCACCTCTTTAGTGCCGCCCTTGTCGAAGTCATAGTAAAACACCGCCACGATTTCGGCGCGGCCGTAATCGTCAATGCGTACACCAGGCGCATCGCCGTAGAGCATTTCGCCCCATACCTGTTGATCTTTTTGATAAAAATTGAGCCATTGGCCATTGGGAAGATCCACGGGACCGTGAACCATTTTGTCATATTCCGCCGCAAGTGCAGCAGGTATAACCGCAAAAGAAGAGAGCAACACCGCACCAACTGCGGCGCATAAACGACGAATCGAAAGTTCCATTTAACTATCCTTTACACCGACACCTTGCGCCTCGTGCGCACCAGTAAGCGGGGCGAATTTTAAGCGAAGTCCGATGCTTCAGGAAGTGGCTGACACAAAAAAGGCCGCTTAGCGGCCTTTTAAGATCAAAGATTTAACAATCAATTATTATACATAGCATTAATTTCATGGGCGTACTTGTGGTAAATCATTTTGCGGCGCAATTTAAGCGTCGGGGTGATTAATCCCGCCTCCATCGAAAAGGCTTCTGGCAGCAGGGTAAACTTTTTGATTTGCTCAAAACCCGCCAACTCTTGCTGTAAATGCTTTAAGCGCTGCTCGAAATGTTCAACCACATGGCTGTGACGCAGCAGCTCGATAGGCGACTCGTATTTCAAGCCCTTATCCTTGGCCCAGGCTTCGAGGGATTCAAAGGCAGGCACAATCAGCGCCGTCACATAGTTACGGGCATCGGCAATCACAGCCACTTGTTCGATAAAGGGGCAACGGCCCACTGTGCCTTCAACCCGTTGCGGAGCAATGTATTTACCGTTGGAAGTTTTCATTAACTCTTTGATGCGGTCGGTAATAAATAAATTGCCATTGGCATCGAGTCGTCCCGCATCGCCAGTCTTTAACCAGCCATCTTCGAAAGCAGCTGCGGTATCTTCGGGGCGATTGTAATAACCGCGCATCACGGTATCACCACGGACTAAAATCTCGTCGTCCTTACCAAGCTTCACTTCGATTTCGGGTAAGACTTTACCGTTCGAACCCGCAACTCGGTTATCAAGGGTATTACAGGTCACAGTGGCGTTCGTTTCCGTCATGCCGTAACCACAAAGTACCGGAATACCAATAGCATGGAAGAAAGACGCTACGTTTAAATCGAGGGCGGCACCACCGCAGGGCATAAACTTTAAGCGTCCACCGAGCACGGCTTGCAACTTGCTGTAAACCAGCTTGTGCGCTAAACGCCATTGCAAGGATAACCACAAACCGCCCTTAGCGCGGCCTTGGCTCACCTCAAACTGACGCTCGCCGACGCCCATGGCCCAGGCAAACAGTTTTTTACGGCCTTCGGCGGATTTAGCGACCTTATCCTGCACTGCGCTGTAAACCTTTTCGAGGAAACGCGGCACCACACACAGGGTATGTGGACGCACGGCGCTGATGGCCTCTTTCACTCTTTGAGTGTTTTGCAGATACACGTTGTGGCCGCCACGGCATAGCACATAGAAGCTCCAACCACGCTCAAACACATGGCTTAGCGGTAGGAAAGCTAACGACACATCGCCAGTGGTAAACGGCAAGATCTGATCGTGCTGACGCACAGTCGAAGCCATATTGCGGTAATCCAACATCACGCCCTTAGGGTCGCCCGTGGTACCAGAGGTATAAATTAGGGTTAACAGGTCGTCGAGATTGGCATCCTTTAAGCGCTGCTCAAGCTCAGCACTCTGGCCATATTCTTTGTCTAACAAACTGTCTAAATGCTGATGTTGAGCCTTGTCCTGCGCCAGCTCAACACTCGCGTCGAACACAATCACATGCTCTAGGGTCGGACACTGTTTTTGCAGTTCACAGGCCAGCGCATATTGCTTAGCATCGTCGACAAAAATCACCTTAGCCGCCGCATCGTTAATGATAAAGCTGGCTTGCTCTAAGGTGCTGGTCGGGTAAATGGGGACCACAACGGCACGACTTTTCAGGGTACCTATGTCGGCGCAGGTCCATTGAGGGCAGTTTTGCGACAGGATCACGCAACGGTCTTGCACTTGTACGCCAAGTTCAATCAACACCTGTGCAATTTTATGGCTGATTTGATCGAATGCCTGCCAACTGACTTGATGCCAAGGCGCAGCCATTTCAAAACCTTCCAGCGCTATAGCCTCTTTTAATGACTGGCTTTGCTGCTGTAATAGTCGAATTACGTGATATTGTTCGAGAGACATGAGTGACTCACCTTTTAGCTTACAAGTGTACCGCTTTTGCGGCATTCTACCTGAAGGCAAGCCAAAAACTAAGAGTTTTTGCTCTAATCTTGTGCAAATGTCGCCCAAATCACGCCATTTCAGGGCAATTAGAGCCCGCTAATGTCGCCCTGCCAGAGCTTTTTACTGCCCCAAATCAGTGCGATTTGACCAAGGATCAGCAGCACTAGATTACCCAGCGACCAATAGAGCAGACTGCCCTCGTGTTGCAGCGCCGCGAGGCTAATAGACACCCAGAGCGAATGCCCAAGCACCACCAGCATGGTCAGGCTCACTTGCAATACGCGGCGACACAGGCAACCTAGGCCTAACACTAAGGCGCAGGCCCAATACGTGCTCATCACTATGTGCGCCAGCAGAGGCAAGCTCAAATCACCATCGAGCCAAGTGACAAACAGACTGCAGATTAACACGCTCAAACTGAGCAGAAGCAGCAAGCGTTGTTGACCACGACCAAAGGCCTTAACTAAGCCTGCACGGCCGTCAAAGCTTGGCATCAACAGCAGCATTTCAGTCGCCCGAGAGCGTTGTACACGGCTCCAATGCACCAGCGAACAGCTAATCACACTAAATTGTGCCAATAGCAGTAATACGGGGAAGTTCCAATGCAGCTCGTGGGAGACGATCCCAAGTCCGATGGTTAACACGGGGAGCAACAGCAGTAACACGGTCAGCATAGGACCGATAAAGAAGTTAACCGGATGCAGATAACGCTCTAACCGAGTCAATATCCGTATGGATTGCAGACTAGGCAGCCAAAACCAGCCCATTTCCAAGCCGTTAAGATACACACTTCGTGCCTCTACCCGCCAAGGTAACACTAAGCATCGGCGCCAAATCAAGGCCGCGAGTACAAACAGCACTATGATGCTCAGCCACAGCGGCACTTGCTCCGCCAACTCGTTGGAAAACGGCACTAAGATAAACAGTAAAAAGGAGCTGTAAAACCATTGGGTTTGCCGCAGGCACAGCAAGATAAACCCTAGGCTTATCCCTTGGGCAAAGACCAGTAACGACAGAGTATCGGTCAGGTCAAACAGCACACACTGCAACACCGCAAGGCTAAAGGCGCCTATCAGCATCACTTCACACTGGATAAAAATATTCTGCCGATAACGGGGGATTAATATGGAGCACTCACTCGCCATCAGGCGGATCAGCTGCCATGCCACCGCTGCCGAGGTAGACACTAGCCCCATAGTGACAAAAATATCGAAACTCGCTTTTTGCCCCGCCCATCCCGCTAACACGCTCAGAGCCAAGCCAAATATGCCTGTGCCTAAAAAACTCACGCTGCCCACATCAAAAAACCATAGCCGCAGCATACCGTTAAAGGGATTGAGCGAATGGCCAGTGCCAATGCGGGTCGTTGATTCAACTATGGGTTTCGCGGCACTCATTTGTGCAGCTCCACAAAGAGTTGTTCTAAATTCAGCGCTTCGCTGCGCTGCACGCCGGGCAAATTAAGCTCCACATCGCCCCTATCCACCAGCACAGAATCGCCATCGCGGCTGAGGATACGCACCTGCTCAGATAACTCGGCGCCCTCCGCGAGCTTGACTAAACGCACCTCTTCCCGCAGGGCATCAATCTCCTTAAACAGCACTAACTCGCCCTGTTTAATCAGGGCAACATGGCTCGCGACCCTTTCTAAATCTGAGGTGATATGGGATGAAAACAACACGGCCGAGCCGGATTCGAGGGCCAAGTCGAACAAATCGACCATAAACTTGCGTCTGACTATCGGGTCGAGGCTGGCCACGGGTTCGTCGAGGATCAGCAACTCGGGACGATAGGCCATCGCCATGATCAAGGCCAAGGATTGACGCTGACCAACGGACAGGCGCTGCACCTGTTGAGTCACATCTAATTCGAAGCGGGTGAGCCAATCCTGCTCTAACTGCATATCCCAGTGGGGATAAAAACTGCGGTGCAAATCGAGGGCGCGTTCAACGGTAAAGCCTTCATAACCAAAGGGTTGCTGCGGAACATAGCCTAAGCGTTCCTTCGCGGCAGAAGAAAGCTGTTCCGGCGTTTCACCTAAGGTGCGGATTTCACCCGAATCTGGCGAGAGGATCCCCAAGGCGCAGCGCATTAGGGTCGATTTACCCGCACCGTTTTGTCCCAATAGACCGACCACCATACCGGCCGATAAACGTAAGGTCAGATCCTTGAGCGCACGTTTTTCGCTGGCGCCTTTGCCACGAAACACTTTGTTTACGTTAGAAAACTCTAGTATTGGGGTACAGTCTTGGTCCATCGAATTGCGTCCTTTTTATTCTCGTTTTCGCTTAGCTCGACTCAGGCTACCAACGCTCATTAATCAATTGCAGTAACTCGGGCAAACTCACGCCCAGCTGCTTTGCCTGCGCCAGCAAGGCATCTAATTGCGGCTCGAGCAGACTCACGCCCGACTCCATCGCCTCGGTACGCGCCGCGACCCTAGTCGCTTGACCACGGCGGCGCTCAAGCCAACCTTGATCGACCAATTGCTGAATCGCGCGGGACACCGTCATCGGATTGACCGCAAGATATTCAGCAATTTGGCGCACTGAGGGTAATACGTCTTCCTCTTGCAACTGGCCGCCCACAATCAAGCGCACGATTTGCTCGTGTAATTGCTTGTAAATTGGCTCACCACTGCTGGGGTTGACATTTAAAAGTTCTAACATTAGTCTTTACACACTGTATTAATACATTGATACACCGATACACTGTATTTAAAGTAACACACTCATCCTGAAATGCAAAAAGGAAAGCGCTCATGATAGATAGCATGATCCACAGGAAGTCCCATAATGCCAGCGCTGACGTGGCAATGAAGCGCATTGATACGCACCAGCTCTCGAGCAAGTTAAGCAAAAGCATCATCAGTTTGAGTGCGCTGATGCTCGCCATGGGTAGCGCCACGGCTTGGGCGAGCGACAACTCAGTAAAGCCCACTGAATCCGCCAACACCTGTTATGTGGAGGGCGTATCGGACCGCTTAAACTGCGGCTTTGTCACTGTGCCGGAAAACCCTAATAAGCCCGATGGCAAACAGATCCAAGTGCATTATGTGGTCTTGCCCGCGGTGAAAAACGTCAACCACGAAGAGGCCTTACTGGCGATCGCCGGCGGCCCAGGTCAATCGGCCATAGATAACGCGGCAGGCTTCGATAGCATGCTGAACAAAGTGCGCCAACAGCGCGACATTCTGCTTATCGATCAACGGGGCACTGGCCGCTCGAATCCACTGAACTGCAACTCAGGCCCGCAATCTCCGCTCGCCATCGACGAGGATAATGTCGATACCTTGGTCGAGGCGCAAAAATGCCGCGATCAATTCCCCGATACTGACGTTACCCAATATGGCAGCCTCAATGCGGTGCAAGACTTCGAAGCCGTACGCGCCAAGTTAGGCTACAAAAAACTGCACCTCTACGGTATCTCCTACGGCACGCGTATGGCGCAGCTCTATATGCGCTTATATCCCGAGCACTTAGCCACAGTCACCCTAGACGGCATTGTGCCCATGCAGCAGAGCGTATTGGAGATTGGCTCGGCGATTGAACGCGGCTTTGACTTGCTGTTTAAAGACTGCCAAGACACAGCCGCCTGCCATGCCGAGTTTCCTGAGCTCAAGGCCGAGTTTGACCAAGTAGTCGCTAAACTCAGCCAAGGCCCAGTGATGGAGCAAGTGCACGACCCTGTGACGGGAGAAAAGACCCTACTCACTATGACGCGCTCAAAGTTTTACGGCGCGATCCGCATGGCGCTGTATCAAACCAATGTGCGCGCCTTAGTGCCCCATGCGATTCATCAGGCCGCTAAGGGTAACTACCAACCATTACTCGGGTTATTTGCCTTAACTACGGATAATGCGGGTATGGCAATGGGCATGCACGCCTCCGTCGTCTGCGGCGAAGACATGCACCGCATCACTCCGGCGATGCGTGAACAGGCCAAAAACTCCTATGTCGGCAAAACCATGCTCGAAAGCCTCGAAACCTCCTGCTCTGTGTGGAAGGTGCCAGCGGTCGATGCCAACTTTAGCGAGCCTATCAAGAGCGATATCCCCACACTGTTGCTGTCGGGCGAAATTGACCCTGCAACCCCACCGAGCTGGGGAGAGCTGGCAATGGAAAAACTCACCAATGCCAAACACTTTGTCGCGCCATACGCCACCCATGGCGTGGCCTATCAGTCCTGTGCCAATAACTTAATCGCCGAGTTAGTGCGTACTGGTTCGGTCAAAGATCTCGATGGTGAATGTTTGAAGAAGGATGTACGCCGTAGCTTCTATTTAAATGCCAGCTCGGTTGAGCCACTCGCGACCGAAGCCGCAACCCAATCAGCCAAGAACAAGCCCAGCACTGGTGCCAAGGAGTAATCATGATCAAAGTATCCCATCTTTCTAAGCGTATCGGCGAAGTGCAGGCCCTAAACGATTTGAGCTTCGTGGCCGAAAACGGCCAGATCACCGGCCTGCTCGGCCCCAATGGCGCGGGTAAAACCACCTGTTTACGCACGATTTTCGGGCTGTTAAAACCCGACACTGGCACGGCTGAAATTGAAGGTATCGACGTTGCCATCGACCCGATTGGCGCTAAGCAGCAGTTAGGCTTATTCCCCGACCCGTTTGGTCTGTATGAGCGCTTAACACCGCGGGAATATATCCGTTACTTTGCCGAACTCAGCGGTTTATCCGCGAGCGATGCCAAGGCGGCCACCGACAATGTCATCGCCAAATTGCGCCTCGAAGATATCAGCGATCGCCGCTGTAAAGGCTTCTCCCAAGGGCAAAGAATGAAGACCGCACTCGCCCAGGCCATAGTCCACAGTCCGAGCAATATTATCCTCGACGAACCGACCCGTGGACTCGATGTAATGAGTACTCGTTTGCTGCGCGACATTCTTATTGACCTTAAGAATCAAGGGCATTGTGTGCTGTTTTCCAGCCATGTGATGCAGGAAGTCGCAGCATTATGCGACCAAGTGATCGTGATGGCGCAGGGTCGAGTGGTCGCCATCGGCAGCCCTGAACAGCTCTGCGCGCAAACGGGTAAGGCCTCACTCGAAGATGCCTTTATCCAGCTGATCGGTACCGATGAGGGGATTGCCGCATGATGACTCACAGCATTAACGCTCACACAAATTGCGATAACGCCTGCTTCGACCTCATGGCGAACAGACAAACTTGGGATAAGGAATAATCATGAACAAAATCATCGCAATGGTTCGCAAGGAACTGATAGACGCCGCCCGCGATAAACGCTCTGTGATGGCGGGACTCTACTACGCCATCGGCACGCCACTGATCATGTGTGGCCTGTTTATGGTGCTTATCGGCCAGCTGACCAGCCCAGACGATCTCAAAATCAACATCACTAACCCCGACAAAGCACCTGACTTAGTGAGATTTTTGTCCAACAAGGGCATTACCCAAGGTGAAGCTGGCGCTAAGGATCTGAAAGCCATCGAGCTGATTATCAGCCCCGACTATGCCAAGCAGATGAACCAAGGCAAAGGCGCCGAGATCACTATCGTGGCCGATAACTCAGAGGAAAAACTGCAAAACTCGATTCGTCGCTTAGAGAAACAGTTGCAGGCCTACAGCGCCGAAATGGGTAGCCTACGCTTAATCGCCCGTGGTATCGACCCTCGAGTGGTGCAGCCACTGAAAGTAAATGTGCATGACCAAGCCACGACCGACTCTAAGGGCGGGATGATCTTAGGCATCGCCATTTTCACTATGATTTATTCAGTGTTTATCTCGGGGATGAATCTGGCCATCGACACCAGCGCCGGTGAGCGTGAGCGCAACTCCTTGGCATTGTTACTCAGCCATCCACTGACCACACGCCAATTAGTGCTCTCTAAAATCATCGCCGTCGGCCTATTTGCCCTGCTCGGCTTAGTGTTGATTTTACTGGTGTCTAAGGTCGCCTATACCTTCGTGCCTTGGCAGGAACTCGGCTTTAGCGTCAGCATCACCAATGAGTTTATGGCGCTAATGCTGCTGGTCGGTATTCCCGTCGCGCTGATGGCCGCCTGTCTGCAATTGTTTGTGTCCTTTATGGCGAAAACCTTTAAGGAAGCCCAATCCTACCTGACCATGGTGTTGTTTGTGCCCTTAGCGCTATCGATGGCGGCCAGCTACAACATAGCGCCGGACATTCTGCAGTGGTTGCCCGTCTCGGGTCAGCAACAGGCACTGATGGATTTTATCAAAGGTAAGGACATGAGCATGCTGCAACTGCTGGTATCGACGCTCGGCACCTTAGCCATCGCCCTCGTCTTGGCGTTCGGTATGGAAAAATCCTTAAAGAGTGAAAAAGTGGTCTTCGGCTTATAACACTATCGACCCAAGGGCACTGTACGCCCTTGGGTTAAAGAGGTCAGTTATGGAAAACGAATATGTGCTGATGGTGATCATGGTGACTTTTGTGGTGGGCGTGAGTGCCACAGAAATGTTTAAGCATTATCTAAAAATCCGCCAACTGGGCGGCGGCAACGAGCGACAGCTTGAGGATAAACTCACGCAACTGAGTTTACAGAATCAAGTGCTTACCGAGCGTCTGCAAGTGCTGGAGCGCATAGTGACAGACGCAGAGAATGACACAGCCAAGAGATCTCTGGCGCAGCAGATTGATGCGCTGAAATAGCCGTTAATGCAGTTCGGCCTCGCAGCAGTTGTCGCTATCAAACTCATATTGCTGAGTATTAAAGCGCTGCCTGTAGGCCCTCGGGGTTAAGCTCGTTAGCTGAATGAATAATTTGCGAAACGAGCTGACATCCTCATAACCCACACGGGTGACCACTTCCTCTAAGCCTAAACTGGTCGTTTCCAATAGACGTTTTGCCTCATCCACCCGCAGACGCTGTACATAGCTGGCCGGAGTCTCGTTTAATGCCTTTTTAAAGCGGCGAATAAGGGTACGCTTACCTAAAGCAAATTTATCAGCAATATCATCTAGTAACAGCGGTTCGGTTAAATGATGCTGCATCCATTGCTGCACATTCCAAATCACCTCGTCCTTATGGCTCGACGTCATCAGATCCATGGTCATAAAGGGTTGTTGGGATTGGCGATTAGGATCAATCAACAGGATTTTTGCCATCTGGCTTGCTAACTGCTCACCCACCAAAATGTGCACTAAATGCAGGGCGAGGCTCATATTCGAGGTCGTCGCCCCCGCGGTATGCAGATGGCCGTCGGACACCACCAGCTTGTCCATCCGCAGGTTCACCTTGGCAAAGTGTCGCTGAAACATCTCATTCAGCCACCAGACGGTGGTCGCTTCACGCCCATCCAGCAGGCCGGAGGCCGCTAAAATCAAGGTGCCGGAGCAATAGGCCGCCAATGGTTTTCCTGAGGCAGCAAACAGCCTTAACGGTTCGAATAAGGATTCAAAATCATTGAGATAGGTTTGAAACTCGCTTTTATTGGTCACCATGGCCGAGGCCAAGATCACCGCATCGGAGTGCAGAATATCACTCGGGGTATTAAGCCCAACGGCAGGCACTTTAATACCTTGATTCGTTAGGATATCACCGCCATGACTCGACACCACTTGGCACTCAAACAAGTCTTGTTCGGCCTGTGGATTGACTCGCCGCCAATAGGTATTGCAGAAACTAAACACATCGAGAAAACCAATAATCCCGCTGGCAACCGTATTATCCGTCGCCAAAATAGTGATCCTTCTCATCCCAATGCCCTCCCCAGCCTCATCATGCATTGAGTCTAGCGCACTGGCCAAAAATGTCACTACTCACCCTAAAACTGTCAATAACGACACTTCAAACCCAATATGGGAGTTTTTAGACTGTGCTTAAATCTCCAGCACACAGGACGACACTATGACACAGCGCACCCTCAGCCAGTTTAAACGCCTGCTGGCCTTTGGCTTACTCAGCCTCATTTGGGCACTCTTGCTCTGGTTAAACTTCAGCATTGCACCCAATGCCTTCGCGCATTTTGTGGCTATCCCAGTGCTGTTTATCGCGACGGGCGTGTCGGCGCTGCTAATCACCAGCAAGCCACCAACTCCGAACAAGCCAATAAAAAACCCAAGCTAGGCTTGGGTTTATGTCATCTTGCTGTGCGGCGCGTTATTTTGCCTTAGGCCTAAAAGGCTTAATCACGGCTTCGTTACACTCGAGGTACGGCCCTTCCATCAGGTCGATGCAGTAAGGGATGGCGGGGAACACCGCATCTAAACATTCGCGGATAGATTTTGGCTTGCCCGGCAGGTTCACAATTAATGAATCCCCTCGCAAGCCCGCAGTTTGGCGCGAGAGAATCGCCGTAGGCACAAACTTTAACGACTCGGCGCGCATCAGTTCACCAAAGCCCGGCATCATGCGATCGCACACGGCCTCAGTCGCCTCAGGCGTGACATCGCGCTTGGCTGGACCAGTGCCGCCCGTGGTCACAATCAAGCAGCAATCCTGCTCATCGGCCATCTTGATCAGGGTCGCTTCAATCACATCCTGCTCGTCGGGGATCACTTGATAAATCGGCTCCCACTCGCTGGTGAGGTAATCATTGAGGGTGTCGATAATGGCCTTGCCCGAGATATCCTCATAAATCCCCGCGCTGGCACGATCGCTTACCGTAACAATCCCGATTTTTGCTTTGCTCATAGGAAATCCCCAATCATGTTGAAATAAAACCAATCGACCGAAAGCAGAGGAGAAACCTATGCTCCTTCGACTATAAGCCGCAGCTAAAATAGCATAAATGCTCGACTAATGGGGCAAGTAAAACGTGATGAAGTTCGCGCAATAGGCTCGAAAAAAAGCTAAGGCAAGCAATCACTCACCTCAGCTTGATGGTTTGCAGGAAGAGTTAACTCACCTGTGACAGTGTGGGCAACGCAGGGAAAGCGCCCTTCTGCCCACAGGTTACGGCGCCGCAACGCACCGCAAACTCAATCGCCTTGCGCAACTGTGTCTGACATGCGAGTCGATGTTTTAAGGTTAGATGCTCGAGATCAAACGCCAACTCAGAACCTAGCGCAAACAAAAAACCCGCCATAAAGCTGTCGCCCGCCGCCGTGGTATCAACGGCTTTAATTTGTGGGACTGGCACACTAAATCGTTCATTCACTGTGATGCATTGCACTGGATTGGCGCCGTCAGTAATCAAAATAACTTCAACACCTTGCGCCAAACAAAACTGCAAATAATCTTCGAAACTCTTATTCCGCGTTAATGCTAAATACTCAGCCTCTTCACGGCTCATTTTCAGCACTTGTGTGTAACGAAAACACTGCTCAACCCGCTCAGCAAGCAATGCGGTATCGGGCCAGAGCGATAAGCGCAAATTAACATCAAAACTCACTATCTTATTGAATGAATTCGCACAACGAGCGCCATAGAGACTCGCGTTAAAAATGCTCGCTTCGGTAAAGGTATTGGAGCAGAGATGAAAAATATCCATCTGTTGCCATGGAATGGCATCAAAATGGCGCGGGCTATAGCAAAGGTCGGCAGTCCCTTGGCGGTTAAACTCAAAGGTCCGTTCGCCATGCTCATCCAAATTTACCACCACAGTCGCCGTTGGCGCCTCCGGCACTTGGGTCAAGTAATCCGTTACAACCCCTTCATTCGCTAGGGCTTGTTTTAACATAGCCCCATAATCATCGGTGCTGATGCCGCCGGCAAAGTAACTCTTGCCCCCCAGTTTGGCATAACCCACAGCCACGTTTGCAGGCGCGCCGCCCGCAATGGCTTGATGGGACTTGCCGCTAATATCTGTGGGCAATAAATCCACTAACACCTCACCGAAACTGAGTAATACCGTCATATGGATCCCTTTATGTCTCTAATGGTTAAGCAAAAAGCCCATGCTTGATGGGCCTTTTAAATTGTTGGTTTTAAGCCTCAAACCCGCCGGAGTTAAAACTCGTATCTCAAGGTTGCACTCGTGGTTCTGCCATTAATGGTGCGAGCACGGATAATATTGTTATCAGGAATCGAACCCTCTTCAGCTTCAGTGATACCCGTAGCATCAAACAGGTTGTTGACGTTTAACGAGACGCTTAAGGCCTGAGTCAAGTTGTAGGTTGCAAAGGCATTGACCTGATTGTAACCATCAAACTTGAGATCATTATTATCCTGTGCATAGGAGTCAGTGGTACCAATCAGGTTGATGCCCACTGAGCCTTGGTCAAAGTTATAACGGCCCATCAGCGAGTAGATAAAGTCGGCCTGTCTTCTTGGGGTATTCCCCACAACGTCTGGCGTTAACGCATCCTTGGCAATTTCAGCGTCGGTCCAAGTGACATTGCCCCTAAAATCGAAGTCACCGATAAAATAGGCCGATTCAATTTCAATACCTTTGGCTTTGTACTTACGGTCGAAGAAACGCTGACTGGTCGCCTCGAAGTTTTGCTCTTCGGTCTCTGAATAGAAAGCGGTCGCGAACACCGATAAATCATCGTAACGGTACTTAACGCCTAACTCATATTGATCCACATTATCGACAGCGTCTTCTTTTGCCACTGAACCATCGGCACGAACCTTACCAAATAACAGGCGATCCGCATTGGCGCGGCCACCATGACTCAAGCGACCAAATGCAGCTAAATCACTGTCAAACTGATAGTTTGCTCCGAGTGAATAGGAGGTGTAGCTCCAGTCATAATTCACGGGTTGCGGATTGGCATTATCGATAGAAGAGACGCTCTGCTCAGGAATAGAGATAACGCCATCCAAGTTCATATCCACTTGCGATTGCACATTACCTGCGTAGTAACCACTGGCATCGCCGCTGTCGTACCGCACACTGGCATCCAACGACAAATCCCCAAAACTTGACGCTACCGCAAGATAAGGCGCCTTAATGTTGTATTCGGTATCGTAATTACGTTGGCAACAGTTGCCCCAATAAGGCACACCATAGCCGTAGAGCCCAGCATCAGAATAGGCGGTACCATCGGTGGCCACCACATCGAGCAATGCGGCGTTATCCCCTTTGACTTCCATCAGATAGGAGTTCCACATCCAGGTCATATTGATATTTTGGGTGGCATTGTAATAACCCAGAGTAACGCTGGTATCGTCAAAAGTTTTCGTCAATTTTAAGTCGTTTACGATTGAGCCAAAGTCATTCATCTTGACGTCGAAGGTATGGATACGCATGGCGAGTCCATCCATAGGATTGCCCGCATCGGGACCATTGGCATAAATCAACTTGGCGCCAGTGCCGGCAATACTGGCCGCAATGTCGGCACCATTAGCCACTTCGGCAGGGAATGGCGCCATAAAATTACCGCTCACATCCGAGAAACGGAAACGGTTTTCGACCTGCCAATCATTGCCTAAATCAAAAGACGCCTCTAAACCCACAGAGTTAACCTCAGGGTTCATACCATCGCGCATATCACCGCGACGACGCTCACCATCGGCGCCCAAACTCAGGGTTGAGAGGAAATAAGCTGATTGAATAGCATCGGATTTCGCATTAAAACCTGGGACAGAACTACCGTCCGAATACATTGGCATAGGTAAGTAGCCAATACTCTTATCATCTAAGTGTTTAAAATAAAGACGAACATAGCCACTATCGAACTCTTTGGTAATGTTGGCTTTTACCTGGCCGCCCTTGTTGGCATCATAACCAGCTTGGCGAGGACCTTCGCCAGTCCGCACAAATCCCCCCACATGGAAACGCAGACTGTCATTGATACTCGTGCCATATTCAAAGTCGGTGCGGAAGGTATCGTAGTCCAAGCCAAAGGTGGTAGACACACTGCCAGCATCCGAGCTACCAGTTTTACTGATCACGTTAATAATACCGCCGGGAGCATTACTGGCCGCAGTAGACGCCGAACCACCGCGAATCGATTCAATAGTTTGCACTGTAGAATCTAAGCGTAAGAAGATATCCGCATTACCAAAGGCAATATCGCCAAACTGCAGAATAGGTAATCCATCTTCTTGGATTTGAAGAAACTTAGCACCGCCCGATGCCACAGGTAAGCCACGGACAGCAATGTTAGCGTTACCTTCACCACCCGTTGATTCCACCTTCATCCCCGGAATGATCCGGAATGCTTCGGCAGATGAACGGGGAGTACTAACCTCCAACTCGGCGAGTGATACGCTGCTAACTGACACGCTCGAGTCCATGACGCGGGTACCACGAGCAACGCCCGTAACGGTAATACGCTCGAGGCCTAACGCATCTTTCTTGGTTTCTTCCTGCGCGGGTGCATCGGCAGCCCAAAGCTGAGAACTCACCAAGACGGCGATGGTACTTAACAAGAATTGTTGTGATGTGCGATTTATCATTTTTATGTCCCCACCCATATTTTGAGAAGCTGCCTATATCTCCCCACGGCAACTTCTACTGAATTGTTGTTAATCGATTAGTGAGTCTTGTTTGGTTCCCAAAAACATCTTAATCGATTAAGTTAACAAGTTAGCAACTAAATAACAAAAAGCAAGTGCGTTTTTTGTACAAGCCAACAAACTTAAAGTGGGAACAGCTAGCAATTAATTGATTAATCGAAAAAATGTGACAGAAAAAATTTTTCTGTCACATTTCAATTCAAACGGTTTCACGGCTTAACAGAGCTTGAGAAGGATCTTTAATCAGATTAATCCCCGCTAACAGGCACAACAAAACGGCAAACCCGGTTGCGAGGTAAAAGCCATACTTCACATGGCCGAAAATATCCCCAACTAACCCCATGCACAGGGGAGCCAACGCCGCAGAAACCGCGGTAAAAAACAGGATAACTCCAGCCACAGAGCCGTGCTGTGCCACGGGGAAACAACTGATCCCCTTGGAGTTTAAAGTGGGATACATCATTGACATAAACAGCCCTGAGAGGGGCAAGAGAATAACGGCGGCCTCAACGCCATAGAGCATAGAGCCGAGGTAGCAAAGGCTGATCGCTAAGCTAAACCAGAACATAACCTGTTGCCACGAAAAGTGATTTAATATCCACCCACCCAAAAACCGTCCACCCGCTCGCAGGGTAAAAAAGATGGTCAAGGCATAGGCCGCAAGTACTGTGTAATCCCCCTGATACTCTTGCAGCAAGCTAGGCATCCATACATAAATCGCCACTTCGGTGGCCACATACAAACCAATCGCAAGGGAA
This sequence comes from Shewanella sp. GD04112, assembly GCF_029835735.1. NCBI lineage: Bacteria > Pseudomonadati > Pseudomonadota > Gammaproteobacteria > Alteromonadales > Shewanellaceae > Shewanella > Shewanella sp. GD04112. The sequence goes on along the minus strand of NZ_JAOEAL010000001.1, from coordinate 72,594 downwards.
AACCCTAATGCATAAGGATTTTTCATCATACTGAAGGTATTCGTCAGATTAATTGTTTCCGTTGAAGATCGCTTAACCTGCGGATAATCGGCCCTAAACGCTAGCCAACAGAGCAGCAGACAAAACACACCCGCCCCAAAATACAAATACTTCCATGACACACCACTGATAAGCAGATAGCTGACGATGGCTGGCCCCACCATGGCGCCGACCCCAAAAAATCCTTCGACCGTATTCATGGTGCTGGAATGCTGTTTTGTCGACCGAGAAATATCACCGATCAGGGCTAAGGCCCCGGTTTTAAATACCCCTATTGCCAAGCCCACCAAGGCCAATAGCAGCAGGAAATAATAAAACGACTCCCCAAGCGCAAATAAAAAACAGGCAATGGCGAACAACAACAGCCCTAATAAAATGGTTAGTTTACGCCCTATTTTATCCGCCAAAAAACCGAGGAATAGACCACTTATTGCAATAAAAATCATCGGCATATAATGAAAGGCGCTCGCCTGTGATAAAGAGAGGCCAAACTCAGAAATCAGCTGAGGAATGATCACGCCCACGGCATCTGAGGTCATAGCGAACATAAAAAACATTAAATACGTCAACACTCTAATTCGAGTGTGATGGCGATTTTCTACAGAATTTGAATCACTTACCATACTGTTTCACCTTATCGTTATCGCGCTAAATCCCCTTTGAAGCTAGCTAAGCCCCAAACAGCTTTAGGCATTATTTATGTACAGCAGTGAGCTAATCCCCCCAAAACCAAGACTAACTCAAAAATCTAACAAACCACTTGAATAATGTTTCACATTGGTTAAATATACAACTTAATCGATTAAGTTTGTTTGTGCAATTTATAAATAACCGCCAGCAAACTTTACTCTGGGAAGGCTACTAAAGCGTGGGCAAAGTATGAAAAATCAAGTGCAATTGATCACCTATGTCGATCGGATAACCGGTGCCGGACTCAAACAACTCAAAGCCTTACTCGATAATGAGTTAGATGGTTTATTTGGGGGCGTTCATCTACTGCCATTTTACTATCCCATCGATGGCAGCGATGCGGGGTTTGATCCCATAGACCATGTACAAGTGGACTCACGCTTAGGTGATTGGGACGATGTCAAAAGCATAGGCGAAGCGTTCGACATCATGGCCGACTTGATCGTTAACCACATGTCCGCAGAATCCCCCGAGTTTAAAGATGTACTCAAACATGGCAAACAATCGGTTTACTGGGATTTATTCCTGACCAAGGACAAGGTATTCCCTGAGGGATTAAGTGAACAGGATCAAAAAGCTATCTATCGCCCCCGCCCAGGGAGCTGCTTTAGCACTTACACCTTAGCGGATGGTTCAACGGAAGAATTTTGGACCACCTTTACCCGTAACCAGATCGATATCGATGTTAACTCAGCTGCAGGTAAGGATTATTTAAACCGCGTATTGGCGCGATTTAACCACAGCAAAGTCAATTTAATCCGCTTAGATGCTGCAGGTTATGCGATAAAAAAACCCGGCACTAGCTGCTTTATGATTGAAGAGTCCTTCGAGTTTGTGGATAAATTAGCGAAGCAGGCCAATGAGTTAGGTATGACAACCCTAGCCGAAATCCACTCCCATCATATGACGCAAATCGATATCGCCAAACGAGTGGACATGGTTTACGACTTCGCCCTGCCACCGCTCATCCTGCACACGCTGTTTAGCCAAGATTGTAGCGCCCTGAGTCACTGGCTAGACATGGCCCCTCGCAACTGCATTACCGTTCTCGATACCCACGATGGCATTGGTATTATCGATGTCGGCCCAATGGATGGCTTACGCGGATTATTGGACGAAAAACAAATCGATAATCTGGTCGAAACCATACACGACAACAGTAAGGGCGAGAGTCTACAAGCCACAGGGGCGGCCGCCAGCAATGTCGATTTGTATCAAATCAACTGCACCTATTACGATGCCCTAGGGCAAAATGACCTTGATTACTTGATGGCGCGAGCAATTCAGTTTTTCGCACCGGGTATTCCTCAGGTCTACTACACAGGCCTGCTTGCCATACCAAACGACATGACGTTGCTGAATCAAACCCACGTCGGCCGAGACATTAATCGCCCCTATTTAAACCGGGAAAAAGTGCAACAAGCCCTGCAAAAACCTGTGGTTAAAGCCCTCATCCAATTGATTAAACTGCGTAATAGTAGCGCAGCATTCAATGGCCGCTTTTCGATGGCAGCAAGTGGAAAAACACTAACTCTCACATGGTCTGCACAAAATGCATCGGCCAGTCTTAGTCTCGACTTTGCCCATAAACAAGGGCTGATCACCCTACTTGATGAGCAAGGCATCGAAACCCAAATCGCATTAGCAGACCTGCTCACTCAAGCACAGGCCTAATGCAGAACAAAAACAAAAGGCGCTTAATTAGCGCCTTTTGCATATAAAACTGATTGTATTAACAGCTTTTGCCTAAACGTAGTTCATACCCTAATACCTGAGCATGCACGGCATCGTCGATAAACATCTGCGCCGCCATTTGGCCTTTTTGTTCCGAGTATTGGTAAACCGTGGTCAGTGGTGGATTCGAGCGAGTCGCCTCATCAATACCATCAAATCCCACGACACGAATATCCTCAGGAATCGCTAATCCCATGGCCTGCGCCTCACCCAGCACACTAAGGGCAATTAAGTCGCTCATACATAAAAATACATTGGGTCTTGGGGTTGAGTTTAATGCCTCCTTGGCCGCAATCCGCGCATACTCCGCATTACTTTCTGGAATATTCCAAATCCGATCATTACCAAGGGTGACACCCGTTTCCTCAATCGCCTGTAAATATCCCTGCAACCTCTGGTGCGCAATCGACATATCGATTTCGAGCAAATTCAAATCGTAAACTCGGCAAGTTAAATGGGTATCGAGTAGCCTCAATCCCAATATTGCAACTTGATCGGAGGGAGATTTTAACGCCAATTTTGCCACCTCATAGGCGGCTAACTTATTGTCAATGCTGACAGAAGCGTTGCGGTGGATATCAAAGTCCACTGTAACCACCTTCTTCTTAACCTGTTTTAATTGCTCGGCGAGCAAGGTATTGCGCGGGCGACCATAACAAATAAACCCATCCACAAAATCGGCCACCGCATTCACACTGTCGGAGCTGCCAGAAAATAGCAGTAAGTTGAGTTTTTCCCGCTCCAATACCGAAGCCACCCCCTTCATAAACTTACTGGCGACAGGATCGGACACCATATATTCAACACTATCGGACAGTACCAGCGCGACGGTATCAAATTTGCCCCTACGTAGGGACTGCGCCGCCTTATTTGGGCCAAAATACCCCAGTTTAGAGCAGGCGGCTAAAATCTCGTTGCGACGTTTTTCCGATAGCTGATCGGGACGATTAAAAGCATTAGAAACAGTGGCGTTAGAGACACCTAGCTCGTTAGCTATGCTCTTTAAAGTCCAGTTTTTAGTTGTCATGCAGAATTCCTGGCAAAGAATGGGGTCACAGCGGAAGCGAACCTACCGCAAATACTACACAGCTTAAATCCGTCGTGCACCAACAAATCTACTCATGATCCCTAAGCGCAGTCGCAGGCGAGAAATAACCCACAATCGCCGAGCTGAGTGCCACCAGAGCCGCCGCGATAAAACCCCATTGGAAGGCGTGATGCACAACCTCTATGGGTAACTGCTTTATTGCCGCAATTCCCACCTGCGCCCCGTCGAGCGGTAATAAGCCATATAGCAACAGACTGAATAAAGCCGTACCAATTGCCGCGCCCATGGAACGACTCAAGGACACCATGGCGGTGATTTGACTTAAACGCGCCTTGCCCGACACGCTCTGCACCACTAGCTGTACGCTGGGCATCACAGTCCCTAAGCCAATGCCCACCAGCACACCTAAAGCGCCGATAAGATTCGCATTCGGCGGCACTAAACCGATTAAGAGCAAACCGATAAAGGCCAAGCTCATGCCGAAGGTCGGCAACCATTTAGGCGCCACATCCCGACTCAACAGCCTGCCAGCGATGGTGGAACCTGTGACAATGCCAAAGGTCATTGGCATCAGCAGCAAGCCCGTTTTGGCCGGATTGGTGTGCAGACCGACCTGCAGGTAAATGGGTAAAAAGAAGATCATCGCAAACAGGCAGGCGGCAAACAGCGCGGCCGTGAAGAGCGGCATATAAATGGCTTTATTGGCGAGTAAATCCAGCGGTAAGAAAGGACTCTCTCGCCGACGCTCCCACCACAAGAGCACTAGGGCGCCCACACAGATAAATCCCATAAAGCCTAAACTTGTGGTCGATAGCCAAGCAAAGTCTTGCCCCGCCACTGACAACCAATACAGCAGCGCCGTGATGATCGTGGGAAATAACAGCACGCCGAGTAAGTCAAACCGCCCTTGCCGCACGGGTTTAATACTCTGTTTATGCAAGCGATTAAGTCGCCAAACCGCCAGCATGACCAAAGGAATATTCGCCCAAAATAACCAGTGCCAAGAATAGGCATGCACCACAAAGCCACCAATCACAGGGCCGCCAACACTGGCGAGGGTAAACATAGCGGCAAAATAGCCCTGAAAACGCGCCCTTTGCCGTATCGGCACCAATTCCCCTACCAGGGATTGGGACAGACTCATCAGCCCGCCACCGCCGAGGCCTTGGAGTATCCGCCCGGCAATCATATGGTCCATAGCCCCAGCACTGGCGGAAACAATTGAACCCAACGCAAACACCACTAAGGCGATCATCAGGATTTTAGCGCGGCCAAAGTTATCCCCTAGCCAGCCGTAAATAGGCACACTGGCCGCCATCGCCAGCATATAACCGATAGTGATCCACGAGGCTTGCCTGAGGCCGCCAAGATCTTCCACTATCGCAGGGGTGGCGGTGGCGAGTAGGGTCTGATCGACCGCCGCCAGAAACATGGGTAAGAATACGGCGGAGAAAATCGCCAGAAAAACCGAGGTGGGCAGAGGCTCATGAGGGGACGAAGCAGACGCTGGGGTCATAGAGTCTCCACCTGTGATTAAGGCTTAAATTCGCCTTGCATTCCAATACTTTGATGCCCAATAACTATTTAGCAGACTCGAAATTTTCACCCCTTGGCTCGTCGAGACATGGAGGAAATTATTCCCGCCCACATAAATGCCGACATGGTGCGTGCTCCAACCCGTTTTGAAAAACACTAAGTCGCCTTTACGCAGTTGGTCCCGCGCCACAGGTTTGCCGAGAGCTTGCTGTTCTTCCACAGTGCGCGGCAGAGTCATGCCCAACATCTTTTGATAAGCGACCGACACAAAGGCCGAGCAATCGATGCCTTTCTTAGTGCCGCCACCTAGGCGATAGGGTACGCCGCGCCATTCGGAATGGAAATCGGCGATATTGCTATCGTTCCAAACGGAGACAGGTTCAACTTGCTTCACCACAGGCTTAGGTTCTGGCGCGCTCGCACAGGCGCCAAGACCTAAGGCTAAGATAACTATCAGTAATCGTTTCATTAGCGTAAAACTCATCGCAGGCAATTCTTGCGTAATATGGGTGCTATCAAAGCGATAACGAAAATATCGTGAAAAAACCGATGGTAACAGCCTAAGCTAATCCCAAGCTTAAAACTATAACGCCGTCCACAATAAACGAATACCCACCAGCACCATTAAAATCAAGATGATGCGTTTAAACAACCTATCGCTGATCTTATCTTGAATCGCCAACCCCAGTTTTACGCCTAACCAAGCCAAAGGCGCAAGTAATAGCGAAATCAGAATGTTACCTTGGTTAATTTGCCCGAGCAGACTATAGGGCACCAACTTAACCAGATTCACCACCGCAAAAAATACCACTGCCGTGGCTAAAAACTCTGGCTTGGCCAAGCGTAACGGCAGCAAATAGGCATTGAGTGGCGGCCCGCCCGCATGGGCCACAAAGCTGGTAAAGCCTGCGGTTAAGCCGCAGAGTCGCCCCACGAGTGGCGAAGGCGTTGCTTGGGTTTTATCCCCTAATATCAAGCCATAAAGACCAAAACCTAAGGACACACAGCCTAAAATCGCCCGTAAGTAATCTTCGTTTAAGCGGTCGAACAACCAATAGGCTATGCCTATGCCCACAATCGCTGAGGGTAAAAGGATCCATAATTGGCGAGGATTATGTTGGCCCCACCAGGAGCGAACACTTAAAAAATCCATATAAATCAGCAATGGCAACATGATTGCCGCCGCGGTTGCCGGGCTAATGGCCAGCGCTAACAGGGGCACGGTCAAGCCACCGACTCCGCCGGCAAAACCCGATTTAGAGATCCCAGTGATCAACACCGCAGGAATCGCCACCAGCCAAAAAACAGGGTCTGTTAACATCCCTTATTCCCAATATTGCGTTAAAGTCATTAAGGTCGAGCAACGAGTAACAGACCTTGAGGGCGATAACACGCCTCGCTGCACCAGCATAAATGTTAAGTCTATCCGTGTCTAAATGAAGATAAGGAGTCGATATGAGTCAAATGCAAACATCGCCATTTTACGGCGGCCCAAGGGAATGCCCCGTCGAAGATGGGCGGATCCAAATCCAGCAAATTGCCCCAAAAATCAGTGATGTGGGCGGGATACCCGTGGCGCGGGCGATTCCGCAAAAACCGCGTCGACTCATAGGACCTTGGTGTTTTCTGGATCATATTGGCCCAGTCTCCGACGGCCCCTTAATGAATGTGGGCGAGCATCCCCATATCGGCCTTCAAACCTTCACTTGGATGCTGGAGGGGGAAATCATGCACAGGGACAGCCTAGGTAGCGCCCAAGTGATCCGCCCAAAGCAGGTCAATCTGATGACCGCGGGCCATGGCATAGCCCACACCGAAGAGTCCGTCGAAGGTCATCGCACTATGCATGCGGTGCAGCTATGGATTGCGCTGCCGCTGGAACACAAAGACACAGCCCCTAGATTCGACCATTATCCCCAGCTGCCGACTTGGCAGGAGGCGGGCGCGGAATTCACCCTATTGATTGGCTCGTGGAAGGATAAACAGGCGCCCACACAACACTTTTCGCCGATCGTCGCGCTTGATATCTTCGCAGCAGAGGCCACTCAACTAACACTCAGGCTGGATCCGCGATTTGAATATGGCCTAATGCCCCTCGAAGGCCGATTCGATATCGACGACGAGGCCTTTGATAACAATAACCTCGCTTACCTTGGCATGCTGCGCGAGAGTGTGACGCTCGAGCTTCACCCTGGCGCACGTTTGCTGCTGATTGGCGGCGCGCCCCTCGCCGACACCGTCAGTATTTGGTGGAATTTTGTCGGCCACAGCAAGGAAGATATCGCCAGCGCCCAAGCCGATTGGGAGGCCAAGTCACCACGTTTTGCCACAGTGCCGGGTTATAACGGCAAACGCTTAATACCGCCGCCCATCCCTTGGTAATCTAGGTCGTTAATCCTTGCTGTTCATGTGTTAGCGCGAGGTAATCGAGCTAGATTGCCTCGCGTAATGGCGGTATTTGCAGCCACTATCTAATGTAAGTTGGTGAGTAGAACCGCCTGCCTGATGTAAATGTCAGACAATGACCACACGCCAAGCCACAGAAAATTTTACGGATTTTTTACGCGCTATCCCCACAGGCCTTTGCTAGAGTAGCCTTAACTTCAGCAACGCCTTAGCCGTTATGACTTTTGCAAATACAGCCTCCATCAACCAATACTGGCGCACGCATCCCGCGTTATTTACCGCCATGTTGTTAATGATTGCTCTGCTCACTAGCTATTTGATTGATCACTTTTCAGGCTCGGCCATTGCCGTACTGCTTATCCTGCAATTAGCCGTGGTCGCCGTGGCCCTGCAATGCAGCGCCAACTACGCCTATTTTGTGGCCGTGTTTGGCGCTGTAAGTTTCAATTTTTTATTTACCACGCCGCGCTATTCGTTGCAGATGTTCAACGTCGAAGACATAGTCAATCTAAGCGTGTTTTTGCTGGTCGCCCTCACTAGCAGCAAGTTAGCCGAACATTATCGCCGCCAGCAGCAAGCGCTCGAACAGGCACAGCTCAGAAACAGTATTTTACTCTCGGTCTCCCACGATTTACGCACGCCGCTTGCGACCATTATCGGCACCTTAACCACACTGAAGGAATACCAAGCTAAACTCAGCCCAGAGCAAAACGAGGAGCTTATCGACTCGGCCGCCGCCGAGAGCCATAGGCTGCACCAATATATTGAAAACCTCTTGCAGGCGACCAAGTTACAACATGGCGCACTCAAATTTAGCCTAGACGAAGCCAATCTACGCGAAGTGCTACAGCGCACTATTGCCCGCTTTCAAACCGCGCAACCTAGGATCCAAATTCATAGTGAGCCAGAACTTCCGCCATTAATGATTTGCAGCTCTTTGATTGAACAGGCGATTTTTAATGTGCTCGACAATGCCCTGCGCTACTCGCCCGCAGAACTGCCTGTCACGGTAAATCTGTACCGCCACCAACAGATGCTGCGCATCGATATTCAAGACTTAGGACAAGGCATAGCGCCAGCCGACGCCGAGGCCATTTTCGAACTGTTCTATCGTCAACATCCCTCGACCGATGGCGGTGCGGGATTAGGCCTAGCGGTCGCCAAAGGCATTATTACCGCCCACAGGGGTAGCATCGGCGCCGAAAGTGTTGCCCAAGGCAGCCTGATCCGCATCGCTTTACCCATAACCACGGAGGCGGCATAAATGGCATATAGGGTCTTAGTAGTGGATGATGAGCCGCAAATCCATACCTTTATGCGGATCTCACTCGAAGCGGAAGGCTTTGAATACTTAAGCGCCACCAGCATAGCCACGGCGCTTAAACAATATCAAAGCCACCAGCCGCACCTTATCGTGCTCGACCTCGGCCTGCCCGATGGCGATGGTATCGAATTGCTCCATGGGCTGCGCCAGCAGGATAAGACCCCAGTGCTAGTGCTCACCGCCCGCGATCAGGAGGAAGAAAAAATCCGCCTACTCGAGGCAGGCGCTAACGATTATCTGAGTAAGCCCTTTGGCATCAGGGAATTAATCGTGCGTATCAAGGTATTAGTCCGTGATCTTGTGGATACCTCAAGCACTATCGATATGCTGCAATTCGGCCCGCTCACCCTACAAAAGAGCAGCCATCAATGCTGGCTCAATCAACAGGAAGTGGCACTAACCAAAAAGGAATTTGCCCTGCTCGCCCAACTCATGTCCCACCCAGGGCAATTACTGAAACAGAGCGAGCTGCTGCGCAATATTTGGGGCGAGACTCACCAGGAAGATAGCCACTACCTGCGGATTCTAGTCCGCCAACTGCGTAAAAAGCTTAACGACAGCGACGAACAACAGCTGATCAAAACCGAGCCCGGTTTAGGGTATCGACTCACCGACCTCGGCCTGCCCTAGGTCAGCTCGCCTCACTCTTTAGCTCAACCACAAAAGGATATGAAATGGCACATTTTACTGTCATCGGATTAGGCCGCTTCGGCGTTGCCGCGAGCCTCGAACTCATCCACTTAGGCCACACGGTTACCGGTGTCGATAGCGACCCTAAAATCGTTGAAAAATATGTAGAAAGTCTTACCGAAGCGGTGATTTGCGACTGCGCCGATGAGGCGTCGCTGCGCGAACTCGATCTGACCAACTGCGAGGCCGTGCTGGTCGCTATCGGTGAGGATATGCAGTCTAGCCTGCTGTGCACGCTGGCACTGAAAAACCTCGGCGTGCAGACGATTTGGGTCAAGGCCAGCACCAAGGCGCACCATACCATAGTGTCGAAACTCGGCGTTGCCCGCATTATTCATCCCGAGGAAGAAATGGGGATCCGCGTCGCCCAGTCGCTTAACTATCCTATGGTGAATAACTTTCTCGCCATCGGCGACGGGCTTTATATTGTTGAAATCCATATTAAAGCCCAGTTGCATCACACCACTGTTGGCCAACTGCTCGGGAGCTTGCAGGAGCACAGCGCCGATGAGCAAACCAATGTCCCACGCAATCCTAAGGGCAAGGTAGCGGCGCTGATGGTTAAGCGTGAGCACAACGTATTTAGCAAGATTGATAGCGACTTTAGCCTGCACACAGAGGATGCCCTATTCCTCTGCGGTAGCCGTGCCGAGTTAAAACAGCTCGCACCAAGGTTGGTGTAACGTGGTTCAATGGCACCCTTCGCTCACCCTAGAGCACACACCTAAAAGCGGTAAAAAACTCTTTGGCGCGCCGCCTTTTATCTTAAGTGTCAGTTTTGCTCTGCTGATCTTACTTGGCACTTGCTTGCTTAAACTGCCCATCGCCACCGAGTCGCCCATTACTTGGCTGCAAAGCCTCTTTACCGTGACCTCGGCGGTGACGGTCACAGGGCTTGTGGTCGTCGATACAGGCAGTGTGTTCACGCCCTTTGGCCAAGTGATTATCGCGCTGTTAATTCAATGCGGCGGCCTAGGTTTGATGACCTTTGCCATCGTCACACTGATAGCACTTGGCGGTAAGATAGGTTTCTTGCAGCAAACGGTGGCGAAAGAAGCGTTTAATCAAACCGATACCTCCACCTTAGTCTCGACCGCTAAGGCCGTGCTGGTGTTTTCACTATTGGTTGAAGCTGTGGGTATGCTGATTTTATCTGTCTACTGGAGCGGCGAATTGGGCTGGCAAACCAGCCTATTTCATGGCTTCTTTTATACCATTAGCGCCTTTAATAACGCGGGTTTTGCCCTAAGCCCAGATAGTTTAATCCCCTATGTGGCCGACCCAGTCGTTAACCTCACTATTACGGGTTTATTTATTGTGGGCGGCCTTGGGTTTTCGGTGTGGATTGACCTCAAGCGCAATAAACGTTGGTCGAAGCTCACCGTCTACAGCCGCATGATGATTACCGGCACCATACTGATCAATGCCGTAGCAGTGATAGCCATTTACCTGATTGAGTACAACAACCCCAACACCCTCGCGCCCTTAAGCGAACTCGGCAAATGGTTAGCCTCTTGGTTTCAAGCCGTAACCCCTCGCACCGCAGGCTTTAACACCCTGCCCATAGACCAACTCGAGGATGGTTCCACCCTATTGATTTTAGTGTTGATGTTTATCGGCGGCGGCTCCCTCAGCACCGCCAGCGGCATTAAAGTCGTGACCTTTATGGTGCTTATTCTCGCCACCTACGGCTATTTACGCCGCGATGAAGCAGTGTATGTGTTTAAGCGCGAAATCCCCAAAGACACCATTAGCAAGGCACTCGCCCTAACGATGATCTCCATCGGCGTCACTTGGCTGGCAATATTCGCCCTCGTGCTCACCGAAAAAGCCCCAATTATGGATATCGCCTTCGAAGCCGTATCCGCCCTCGGCACAGTTGGGCTATCCCGCGGATTAACAGGCAATTTATCCAGTGCAGGCCAAGGCATTATCATCTTTATGATGTTTATGGGGCGCCTCGGCCCATTGATGTTGGCCTACTTCCTTGCCAACCCAAGGGTAAAAAAGCTGCGCTATGCAGAAACCAAATTAGCAATTGGCTAAGGATTGGTTGGTGGCACAACAAATTTACTGATAATCAGAGAGTTGTAATCTTGAGCCTGTGGGATGCGGTGTTTTTCAAGATAGTTGTCACTCTTTGTTTAAATATTAAGCTGCATTTATTACGCCTTCTTCTGGTGCCTTATCTGGGTTGAGTGTTACAGCGCCAACCGCTTCACAATTTCTGATCTCTGTAGACCAACGCATCGGTTTTCTTTCCTTCGCCGCCTCAAGCACTTTCTTGCGCTTCGCTAAAATAGCGCCATCTTGCAGTGCATGACGTTGCCCTGGTGAGACAAAATTTAGCTGGCTGTGTTTATGCTCATCGTTGTACCAGGTTACAAACTTTTCCACCCATTCTCTTGCTGTTGCTAAGCAGCTAAAACCTGATGCCGGCCACTGTGGGCGGTATTTCAACGTTTTAAATAACGACTCTGAAAAGGGGTTGTCATTACTCACCCGCGGCCGACTTAATGATGCCGTAATACCAAGCTCTTCCAGCTTGGCTTTCATGGTCAGTGACTTCATCGGCGCCCCATTATCAGAATGCAGCACTAATGGCGTGTTAAAGCATTGCTCGCGTAACAGACAGCGTTGGATTAGCGCAGCGGCATATTCCCCACTTTCTTGCTCATGAACTTCGTAACCCACTATTTTTCTACTGTAAATATCTTCAAACAGGTACAAATAGTAGAACTGGCCTTTGACGATTGAGGCTAAATAAGTGATGTCCCATGACCACACTTGATTCGGCCCATCTGCCCGATAACTCAACGGTTTGCTTCGATTGACCGCAGCCTGAGTGCGGCCACGATGGTTAAGTTGACCATGAGCATTTAACACTCTGTAGAAGCTGGATTCCGAGGCGATATAAATCCCGTTATCTAATAATGTTGGCACAATTTGCGACGGGGGTAAGCTGGCGTACTCCGCTTGATTGCACACACTTAATATCTGTTGTCGCTCATGTTCTTCGAGTTTATTTGCTGGCTCTGGTCGAGCTGCTGTTGGCCTTAAATCAGCTTGCACTTGACCTTCTCGATACCAACGTCGATAGGTACGCTTACTGAGGCCCGTTTCAGCACAAGCCTTATAAAGGCGAGCACCATTGGTATAGGCCTCTTGGATTAAGGCAATCAATGCTATGCGCTCAGGCAAGGGGGTTAGCTCTCCTCGCTGTCGTCCCCCCAGAGCGCATTGAGCTTTTTTCTGAGCACCAGTAACGCAGCAGCTTCAGCCAGCGCTTTCTCCTTATAGCGCAATTCCCGTTGCAGCGATTTGATTTCGGCTTTGTCAGCCTTAGCCTGCTGTTTAATGGTTTTAGTTTGTACTTCTGAGGTTTGAAAACCAGCTAAACAATCCTGTTTCCACTGCTGTACTTGCTCGCGGAACAAGCCCTTTTCACGGCAATACTGGTTTATCTCCGCTTCCGACAGCGGCGCTGTTTCAATAATCACGGCAAGTTTTGCTTCAGCCGACCAATCATCGGCTGTTAATGTTTTACCTGGCACGGGGCGACCTTCTTTTCTGGCAATATCTCGCCAATGATACAAGGTTTGCACCGCGATGCCTTCTTCCCGAGCGACCTCTGCGACCGTTAAGTTGTGAGGAGGTAATAATTTTTTAAGGATCGCTTCTTTACGTTCTGGTGAATACCGAGCCATATCGTTCTCTTTTGCCGCACCCTGTCTTTAAACATAATGATTATTTAGGGGTGACAACAATCCTGACACAGGGGGGATGGTCGAGTTGTCTATGGAAACGCTGACGGATAGGTGAGCCATGGCATTTGCTCGACGACGCGGAGAATAGAAACCTTGGGGTTCTAAGCTTATGAACGATAGCCATGGAAGACGAACTGGCCGTTAAGCACGGATGTTGTTCAAGTCCATCCGAAGATGCAAGGCCGCCCGTCTGATGTAAATGGATTCACGAATGCCACGATGGCATGGATGCCAAAGAGCGGCCATGGGGCGGACGGTCGTCTCACTAATCACCATGACTCTTCTGTTTAACATCGGCGTGACCTGTTTGTTTTAAAGAAGATATGCGACTCGTTTATGGGACATTTTCGAGTTAAAGCCTTAACTCGAACGTGTCTGTTTTGGATAAGAATATCTATGGGCTAACGCTAAGCTCAGTAGCCGAGCACTGGCGCGTAATTTTGCTCCGCAAAATGCGTGACATTGTGAGGTCTATTGCAGCGCCTTGTTATGAGCTACATATCTATTGAGCTAACAACTGTTTTTCCACAGCTTTCTGACTTTTTGCACTCACTTTCGTAATTCGCTTTTGCTTAATAGACCACACTTTATTAGCTAATATTGAACCGCTTAAATTAAGATCTTTAGCATTAACTAGTTTTATTGCCTTTTCTAAATCTGTATTTTCTTTGGTCAAACTTGATAATATAACTTGCGTGTACATATCCCACCCTATTGGTCTAAGTAACAAATGCCCACCATCATTACTATTTCTGTATTGTCCAATTAAGGTGCTATCGACTAGGATTTCGCCTAACTCTCGACTATGTTTAAAAGTTAACCGAAAAAAAACTATCAATATAATCGAGCAAATTTTCATGATCTCGAAATCTAAATTTCTCTAACTCAGTAATTTTTACTTTTAATTTGTGAGCCACAATCCTTTGCACATTATCATATACATTAACAATCGACGTTATGCTTGTTTTATCCCTAACAGGTCCAGAGCTAAAGGAAATATTTTGTTCATTAAAATAAGGATACTCATCAGATTCAATTAACTTTCTTGTTATACATGCTGCTATATCATCTTCATCCAAAGCAATAATTGCATCTTTACTAACTAGTTTTGCTTTCTTATTTAATGTAGTAAATAATCTTCTGGAACGAATTTTCCCTTGATTAGTATTTGAATGGGCAACAATAATTACGTTTATTAAGTCTTCACCAATATCTGAACTTTCTTCTATTGCAGCTTTAATACCAGCTAATCTATGTTGACCGTCTAAAGCAAAAAATTTTTCTTTTTTTGTGACCGAGAGAAACCCTATACATTCTTCGGCATATTCAGGAAATTCTAGTTTTTTTGATTCTTCATTATTTGGTCGAAGGTTATCAACACCATGCCAATTTGGATCACCATCATAAACGGCAACCACTAATGAATTAAAGAACCTATCTTCATTATCAATTAAATAGTTTTTAATTTCCTGTGCTCGATCTTTATTAAGATCTCTCTGAATTTTGTCAGATAATTTTTCTATTTGATGGAGCTCATTAGCAAAACCAATGAGATCTCCTACATCAGTGAGCCTCATCATACAACTATAGGTTGTCCAACTACCTATATAACCTCTTAGACAAGGCAAAACGAGTCTTTTATCGCTCAAAGTCTTACACCTCGCAATAATGTCCTAACTTCTGCAGAAAAATCCATTTGGCAACATGGCGGAACAAAAACATCGGCTAAGATTCTCTCTACTGCAGATGTTGATTGACCATTTGGAATTGTTGCATAGTGATAAACAAGATGATCCGAAAAATGTTTAATGAGTTTTTTTACCCTGCATCTCCGATAATACCCTGATTTATTAACATAATCATAAAATCGATTTGCGATAGTGTTATTGGAATCTGTATCACCAGCTTTACCAACATACATAACATACGAATTGTCCGGTAGATTATTATTTTCAAAACTAACCATGAAAATATATACACCTTGTTGTTCTGGAAATGTATGATTTTGATGTTCATCATATTTAACTTTGACCCAATTTAAATCTGGTAATTCTTCGGATCTTTTCGCTAATGTAGGACAAAGCAAGAAAGGGAAACTGTTCTTAAAAAATCCTAAAAAAGCTTCTCGATGCTCATCTTCATCCAAATCGTCTATGGCATCATCGATATCTTCGTAAATACTTTCCACAAAAAATAATATCCTCATAATTTTTTCAAACACGATATTTTGACGTAGCTCATAACATTTGATTAGTGCGCATGCGCGTTTATCTCGTTGGACCAGTAAAAACGCGCACAGTTAACTATCTGTATGCAAAGAACTTATCAGCTTTCTGCCAAATACACCATCTGGAAAAACGCGCATGCGCGTTTTCCAAACCTATTAACTAAAATTCAGTTACTGTATTCACCTGATTTTATAGAGTTTTATTTATTTCGGATGGAATTAGTGCGCACTGATTTTGTCTAAAAATCATACCAAAACACCTAAATTTAAATACGATTGTATACCCATACATTGTTAGTCGCTTTACGTTAGGTCCAAACATTAGGTAAATGGATGAGACTTTGTATGGCAACAAGAGTAGGAATTTTCTATTGAGCCAACGAACCGAAACAAGGAATGAGGCAAAAGCCTTTAGCCAGATGAACAGTTCAATGGTCGTTAAAATTGCCATTGTTGCAACAGTGGCCGTTGGCGGCATTTACACTTCCATGTATTGCAGATGCCGCCGTCGAGCCTATAGGGATACTTCTTGTAAAATAAAAGGGCGGCGTGTCACTGGGGAAACAGTGACAATGTATACAACGCCAACTGCCTTGAATTGTTATGTGCAGAAAACAAACTTAAATTTACGTATTCCACCGCGCTAGCTGAGAATTTCCCAATATAAATTCGATTTCATTTTGCGACAGTACATTTGCATCTTCAGATTCAAGCACTTTGATATCTAAATGACATCCCATATTGGCACAAAAGAACTGTACTATTTTCAATCTAAAACTAGTGAGTTCATTTACTTCTAACTCTTTGCTTGCGCTACTTAGCAACTTGAGAGCATCAACTCTTATACGGACGTATTCTTCATCAACCCAATGTTCATCTGAGTCATGCTTAAAATTGTTATGACAAGCGATTTCTAGTTCATTTAATTTTTCTAAATATTTCTTCAAACTTTATTGTTCCCAAACAAACTAAACCGCCCTACCAGCGGCGACGCCAGATGCCCAGGCCCATTGAAAATTAAACCCGCCTAACCAACCGCTGACATCCATCACTTCGCCGATAAAAAACAGGCCGGGGACTTTAATGGCTTCCATGGTTTTGGAGGACAGTTCATGGGTATCCACGCCGCCAAGTGTCACTTCGGCGGTGCGATAGCCTTCGGTGCCATTCATTAGTACTGTCCAGCGATGCAGATCCTCGACCAGCTTGGCGCGCTCGGCATGAACAAGCTGATTTAAGGCTTTGTTGAGTAAAGCCTCATCGAATAACACCTCCACCAGCCGCTTAGGTAACCACTGGCTTAAGGTATTACGCAGACTCTGTTTAGGATGTGCGGCCAGTTGTTGCTCTATGGCCTGTGCGGCATCCATATTGGGTAATAGATTGATTTCTATGGTTTCGCCCGCTTTCCAATAGTTGGAAATCTGCAAAATAGCGGGGCCAGATAAGCCTCTGTGGGTAAAGAGTAAGGCTTCGCTAAAGGCAGTGCCATCTTTGGCGGTAATGCGGCTCGGTACAGCAATGCCCGATAGCGGTTCGAAGCGAATTTTATCTTCGCTGTGCCAAGTAAAAGGCACCAGACCCGCGTGAGTTGGCAACACCTTAAGTCCAAACTGCTCGGCCAATTGATAGCCGTAAGGCGTGGCGCCAAGTTTTGGCATGGATAAACCGCCGGTGGCGATCACTAAGGAGTCGCAACTTAACTCGCCATTTGAGGTGTTTAGCTCAAAGCGGCCAGCCTCGGTTTTGCTCACTGCCAGAATATCGGTGCGAAGTTTAATGCTCACACCCGCCCACTCACATTCGGTCAGCAGCATAGTAACTATCTCTTTGGCCGAGTCATTACAGAACAGCTGGCCATGGTCGCGCTCGTGGTATTCAATGCCGTGGCGCTCAACCAGTTCGATAAACTGCTGCGATGGATAACGCGCCAAGGCGGATTTTACAAAGTGCGGGTTACCACTGATAAAGTTGGCGGGTTCGACTTTAAGGTTGGTAAAGTTACAACGGCCGCCACCGCTGATGAGGATTTTACGCCCAGCCTGCTTGGCATTATCGAGTACAAGTACATCACGACCTCGGTAACCCGCTGTTGCAGCACACATTAATCCTGCGGCGCCGGCTCCGATAATAATTACATCATGATGTTTCACACTCATACTCCAGTCGATAAATTGATTTGGCTATTGCCCATCATCCCAAATAGTTCAAAGACTGAGTTACGCTATTGGTCTTCGATATTGGGGTAGATATTTCGCGTTCAGCATCCAACCTTAATGGATACGGCCAATGCCGACAGCTGCCTGTCACATTAAGGCGATGGCGATCGGACATAAATCCCCTCTTTCACCATCTGACCTCCAAGGATGGAGGAAATGTCCTTGATGTAGGGAACATCAAGGGCCATGGCGCTCGGGGATACTTCTTGCACCAGAAGTCCATGTATAAAAAAGGGCGCTATTTTAGCACCCTTTATTTTATTCAGCATCATCACGGCTCGCGCTTTATTGCGCTGGCGTTTCTGATTTCTTTTCTCTGCTGAGCAGTTCTTTGGCGGCATCCAAGGGCGCTTTGCCTTGGTATAACACTTGGTAGATTTGCTCGGTGATCGGCATTTCGACGCCCATGCGCTTCGCCAGCGTAAACACTTCTTTAGTATTGCGATAACCTTCAACCACTTGGCCGATTTCGGCCTGAGCGGTATCCACATCGCAGCCTTTACCTAAGGCTAAACCAAAGCGGCGGTTACGGGATTGGTTGTCGGTACAAGTCAACACAAGGTCGCCTAATCCAGCCATCCCCATAAAGGTGGCAGTGCTGGCGCCTAAGGCTTCGCCTAAGCGGGTTAACTCGACTAAACCGCGGGTAATTAACGCCGTTCTGGCATTAGCACCAAAGCCAATACCGTCGGACATGCCCGCGCCAATGGCGATAACGTTCTTCACCGCGCCGCCTAATTGCAGGCCGATAAAGTCGTCATTAGCGTAAACACGTAAACGTTTAGGGCTGTGCAGCAATTCCACTAGCTCAGCGGTAAATTTAGGACAGGTGCCCGCAACCGAAATCGCCGTAGGTAACCCCATGGCTAATTCCTTCGCGAACGTCGGCCCTGACAATACCGCCAGCGGATATTGCTCGCCTAACACATCACGGGCCACATCTTGCAGCAAACGTCCGGTTTCAGGCTCGAGTCCTTTGGTTGCCCATACGATGCGAGCATCTTGGCGTAACAAAGGTTTTGCTTGGGCCAATACCGAGCCAAACACATGGCTAGGTACCACAACCAGCACATTATTGCTGGCCGCTAAGGCTTTGGCTAAATCGGCTTCGATATGTAAACACTCGGGGAAGGCAATACCAGGCAGGAATGCTTGGTTGCATTTGTCCTGAGCGAGCGTTTGCATATGGGCAGGATCGTGCCCCCACAACAAGGTCTTATGACCATTGCTGGCTAAAGAGATGGCAAGGGCGGTGCCATAAGAGCCCGCCCCTAACACCGTGATATCGGCAGAGTTTTTCATGTAATTAAGCGTTAGCTTCTTCGGCTGCTGGTGCAGCTGCTGCGGCTTGACGTTGTTGCACGTATTGTGCGAACAGAGCGTCGAAGTTTACTGGTGCTAAGTTCAGTTGTGGGAAAGTACCACGACCCACTAAGCTACCTACAGCTTCACGCGCATATGGGAATAGGATGTTAGGGCAGTATGCACCTAATGAGTGAGCCAGTTGTGGCTCAGTCAGACCTGCGATTGAGAAGATACCTGCTTGTTGTACTTCACACAGGAATGCAGTTTCGCCAGCGTTTTGTGCAGTCACAGTCAAAGACAGAACCACTTCGTATACGTCGTCGGCTAATTTAGCGCTGCGAGTGTCTAAATCTAACTTAACTTCTGGATTCCATTCTTTTTGGAATACAGCTGGGCTGTTAGGTGTTTCGAAAGAAACATCTTTAGTGTAAACACGTTGGATGTTGAATTGTGGGGCTTGTTGTTCGTTGTTTGCTACTTCAGCCATAATTTCCTACCTATCCTATCAATGTTATGCCAACACTTATCTGGTTGGCTTTTTTGTCTATTTAGCTGGGCTTATGCTTTGATGCCTGAATGAGATCTCAGTACCGTCCCAACGTTCCCTTAACGGGGTACTTTTGAAGTCAATCTAAATACTTAATTTAAGCCCTTAGTGACCACAGGATTAGTATGCCAAACAATGATGACGCAACTGCTGCACAATCAGTTAACTATGCAGCACAGCGCATAACTGCCGCCGACAACTTATCTTTTGCTTTTTGAAACAGGCATATTCGCTGCCTGCCATTCACCCATACCACCTTTCAAGTTATATAGGTTTTCAAAACCTTGTTTACTTAAAAGCTGAGCCGCTTGAGACGAGGTCATGCCAGCATTGCATACCAGTATAATGGGACTGTCTTTGAACTTTTCAAGGGCTGAAACCTGATTATTTTTGATATCCGCGAGCGTAACGTTAACTGCATCAACAATATGGCCCTTACGGAACTCGTCATTTGAACGCACATCCACGACTTTAGCGTCTTGTCTGTTCACCATAGTGGTGAGTTCTTGATGAGTGACATTTTTGATTTTAGAGAAGCTCGATTTGATCACACTGACCACAAGCATTACAAACAAACCCACCCAAGCCAGACTTAGCATAGTGTGAGCCTTAAAAAATTCGATATATTCTTGCATGGTTACAGCCCGTATAAATGGCGAAAAATTCGATAAGGGCACAGAGTATACCCATTGCCTTGGCAGATTGCAGCAGTTTAGTCACAGTTCTAGAACACAGCTCGGCCCTTGCGCCATCTCGCTTCTCTTGGCGCTCACAGAATCGGCTCAAATAGCGATTCGATGACCTTAATCTAGGTAAAGCGCTTTTTCGTACCCCGCTTACGTAGTAATATTTAACCAATTTCAGATTTCTTTAGCTTCCTTAAACTTTAAAGGTATCACCATGACGACAACTAAACGTCCAATCGCGTTGTTGATCCTCGATGGCTGGGGTTACCGTGAAAATACGCATATGAATGCGATTTACCACGCCAACACACCAGTACTCGACCGTCTCAACGCCCAATATGCCCACGGTTTAATTTCAGGTTCAGGCTTAGATGTAGGTTTGCCCGATGGGCAGATGGGGAACTCTGAAGTAGGCCATATCAACTTAGGTTCTGGCCGAATTGTTTACCAAGAGCTGACCCGCATCAGCAAAGCCATTGCAGATCATGAGTTTGAACAAAACCCAGCCCTTTGCGATGCCGTCGATGCTGCCGTCAACGCCGGTGGTGCAGTGCACATTATGGGCCTGCTCTCTCCCGGTGGCGTACACAGCCATGAAGAGCATATCGAAGCTATGTGCCGTATGGCGGTAGCGCGCGGTGCCACTAAAGTGTACTTACATGCCTTCTTAGATGGTCGCGATACCCCACCTCGCAGCGCCAAAGGCAGCCTAAGCCACTTTGATGATCTGTTTACTACATTGGGCCATGGCCGTATCGCCTCGATTATTGGTCGTTACTTTGCCATGGACCGCGATAACCGTTGGGACCGCGTGTCTCAGGCTTACTCACTGATCACCCAAGGCAAGGCGAAGTTCCAATACGATAACGCCGTGACCGCGTTAGAAGCCGCTTATGACCGTGATGAAAACGATGAGTTTGTGTCGTCTTCTGCCATTACCGATAGCGAAGGCAAGGTTGCCAGCTTGAACGATGGCGACGCGCTGATTTTCATGAACTTCCGCGCCGACCGTGCTCGTCAAATCACCCGCAGCTTTATCAATGCCGATTTCGACGGTTTTGAACGTGCGGTGACGCCAAAGGTTAACTTTGTAACGCTGACCGAATACGCGGCCGATATCAAGGCGCCTATCGCTTATCCTTCTGAAAA
The DNA here is from genome assembly GCF_029835735.1 of Shewanella sp. GD04112. NCBI lineage: Bacteria > Pseudomonadati > Pseudomonadota > Gammaproteobacteria > Alteromonadales > Shewanellaceae > Shewanella > Shewanella sp. GD04112. The sequence goes on along the minus strand of NZ_JAOEAL010000001.1, from coordinate 51,227 downwards.
CCTAGTGAATACCTTAGGTGAAGTGCTGCAAAATCGTGGCCGTACTCAGTTACGAATCTCCGAAACTGAAAAATACGCCCATGTGACCTTCTTCTTCAACGGCGGTAAGGAAGAGCCATTCAACGGTGAAGATCGCATCCTGATCAACTCACCTAAAGTGGCAACCTACGACTTGCAGCCTGAGATGAGCTCAACCGAGCTGACGGATAAGTTAGTCGCGGCGATTGAATCCGCTAAATACGATGTGATTATCTGTAACTACCCGAACGGTGATATGGTGGGTCATACTGGCAACTTCGATGCGGCGGTTAAAGCCTGCGAAGCTGTCGATGCCTGTATCGGCCGCGTAGTCGATGCGCTGGCGAAAGTGGGTGGCGAATGTATTATTACCGCCGACCACGGCAACGCCGAGCAGATGACCGACGAGACCACAGGCCAAGCCCATACGGCGCATACCAGTGAACTCGTGCCCTTTGTGTTTGTTGGCCGTGACGCCACCATAGACGAAGGCGGTAAACTGAGCGATGTCGCCCCAACGATTCTGCACCTGATGGGTGAAACCATTCCCGCAGAGATGGCGGGTAAGCCCTTAATCCACGTAAAAGAGTAGTTGTTACCTAGTGAGCACTCGACTCCCCGTTAAAGCCAGCATTATTGCTGGCTTTATGATGTTATCTTTCTCGGTCTACGCTTCTGATTTGGAGAAGCGTCAGTCCGAGTTGAAATCCATCCAAGCGCAGATAAACCAACAACAAAGCGCGCTCAAAAACACCAGTAAACAGCGGGAAAAGTTACTCGCTCTGCTGCGTAGCGATGAAGAGGCGATTGCGGCGGCAGCCAAAAAGGTCAATAGCACCAAAAACAGTTTGGCGCAGATTGATACTAAGCTCGCCGAACTCAAACAACGCCAAGAAGAGTTAGAAACCCTCAAGGTCAGCCAGCAAAAAACGCTCTCAAAACAACTCTCGAGCGCCTATCTTGCCGGTAACCACGATTACACTAAGATGATGCTGAATCAGCAGAGTCCCGCCACGATTGAGCGGATGTTGGCCTATTACCAATACCTCAACAAGGCACGCATGAACTCGATTAACGAGTTAAAAAAAACCATCACCGAACTAGATGAAATTAAAGTCTCGCAAACCAGCAAGCAAAAACAATTAACTAAGCTGATGGCCGAGCAACAAGTGCAATCTAAGCGCTTGAACCAAGAACAAGATCAACGCCAGCTAACCCTAAAAGAATTACAGCGCACCCTGAATACCAAGGGTGCCGAACTCGAACAACTGCAAATCGAAGAGGCCAGCTTAAAACGAGTGGTTGAGCAAGCGCTCAAGGCGATGCGTGATAACCCCTCGATGGAAGGCTTCGATAAACAAGGCGGAAAACTCAAGTGGCCAACTAAAGGCCGTGTCAGTGCCAGCTTTGGCAGCCCGAGATCCGGCCAAGTGGTGTGGAAAGGCACTATGCTATCAGCACCCGAAGGGCAAAATATTCGCGCAGTTTCCGGCGGTAAGGTCATTTATGCCGACTGGCTTAAAGGCTTTGGTATGGTGATGGTGATAGACCATGGCAAAGGTTATATGAGCCTCTACGGCCATGCGCAGGCCCTGTTAAAAAGCCCTGGGGATATGGTCAAAGCCGGTGAAGCGATTGCTTTAGTCGGACGTTCGGGTGGACAGACAGAGCCTGGCCTATACTTTGAAATAAGGTATAAGGGGCAAGCGGTCGATCCAGCCAAGTACTGTCGTTAATCAGTACTGTTGCTAAGGTGGCCGTCCCCATCAACACAGGGGACGGCTATGAAACAACTAATCCGCAATATCGTCTGCCTTGGACTCGGCCTAAGCCTAGGCCTGTCCATTAGCCTCTCCAGCCAAGAGAATGCCAAGTCATATCAGAGTGACTTCGACTACCCACTATTGCAGGATGTATTAGAAACGGTCGAAACCTATTACGTTAAAATCGTTTCCAAAGATGAGCTAGTGCAAGCCGCCATTAAAGGGATCTTTGAGCATTTAGATCCCTATTCCAGCTTTTTAAATCACCAAGAGTTACTCGACTTAAAAGACTCCAATCGGGGCGAATACTTCGGCTTTGGCTTTGAGGTCGCCAGCGATAAAGACCATATCAGCATTATCGCGCCCTTCGCCAATTCCCCCGCCGAACAGGCCGGTATCCAAGCGGGCGATATTATTATCAAGCTGAATAACACGCCAACAACTGAAACCAATCTTGCGGATATCCTCAATCAAATCAAACAGCATAGTCTGAGTAATCAGAGTATTCACCTCACCCTGAAGCACCATAATGATGACGCTCTGTTCGAGGTATCACTCAAACCCAGTACCATCACCATTCAATCTGTCACTAGCAAATTACTGGATGGCAATATCGGCTACATTAGGCTCAGTAGCTTCCAAGAGAACTCCACCGAGGATATGGTGCGCAGTTTAAGCCAGTGGCAAAACGCGCATCTCACGGGCTTGATATTAGATTTACGCAATAATCCCGGCGGCTTGCTGGATCAGGCAATCAAAATTGCTGACCTCTTTTTAGCGAAGGGCCGAATCGTCTCGACCTCTGGCCGCTTCTTCGATGCCAATTCCGACTATTACGCCTCGCCCCAAACCATGTTGACCAATGTGCCTATGTTAGTGCTGATCAATAAAGGCTCGGCCTCCGCCTCCGAAGTGCTCGCCGCCGCCCTGCAGGAAAATGGCCGCGCCAAACTGCTCGGCGAAACCAGCTTCGGCAAAGGCACAGTGCAAAGCCTAATCCCCATACTGAACGACGGTAATGCCATTAAGCTCACCATTGCCCAGTACAACACGCCCAGAGGGGAAAACATTCACAATATCGGCATAGTGCCCGACATTAAAGTTGCGAGCGAAACTGGCTCCAATCAAAAGAATATGGCTATAATCGACGCCATCTCAGCACGAACCGATGTCAGCCAAGACAGCCTAGTGACCTCTGCTATCGCTTGGATGCGACATCATGACTAATAAGAAGAAATAGTGCGTCTATTTTACATATTGACCCTTTGGGCCCTGTGCATTGCACCAAGCAATGCGGCTCAAATTGCCCTGATCATCGATGATATTGGCTACCGCCACACCGACGAAGCCGTGCTGTCACTCCCCAGCGCAGTCACCTTGTCGGTGCTGCCACACACACCGCTCAGCAATAAATTAGCCAAAGCCGCGCATGCCAAAGGCCACGAGATTATGCTGCACTTACCCATGCAGGCACTCAATGGTAAAGCCTTAGGTGTTGGTGGTTTAACGAATAATATGAGCGAAGCACAAATCCGTAGCAGTGTACTTGCAGCCATCGCCAGTGTGCCCTTTGCTAAAGGCGCCAACAATCATATGGGAAGCCTGCTAACGCAGCTCGATGATCCTATGCTATGGGTGATGGAAACGCTAAAGCAGAAGCAGCTCTACTTTGTCGACAGCATGACAACCAAGTTTACTAAGGCAGGAGATAAAGCAGATTTACTTGGCGTGCCACTGCTACGGCGCCAACTCTTTCTCGATAATGACGTCAGTGCCGCAGCGCTGGAAAAACAATTTAATCTGATGATAAGTCAGGCTCACTCGCAAGGCAGTCTGGTGGCTATCGCCCATCCTTACCCCGAAACCATTCACTTCTTAAAAACGAACTTAGCGCGCCTAAAGGCGGAAGGGATTGAGCTAGTGCCGACATCAAACTTGTTGCCCATCGAACTAGCCCATGAGAAAGGCGCTAATCCAACTGTAAGACAGAAATAGTCATATCTGGCAGCAGTGCCAGCAGCTCATTTCGATTGCTAACAATGTCTTGCAGGCTGTATTGATCGAGCACATTTAAATACGCCTCAACGGCTTGGGCTAATACGCCCTTCAACTGACAGGCTGGAGTGAAGCGGCAGTAAGGTTTGCTGCAATCAATCGGTGCCAGAGAGTTCTCTAAAGCACGGATCAGTTGCCCAAGGTTAATTTCGCTCGCTGGTTTACCTAAACGAAATCCGCCCATTTTGCCGCGTATGGTTTCCAGATAACCCAACTTGCCTAAGTGGTGCACAATCTTCGAGACATGATTTGGCGACAAATCGAAGACCTCGGTAATCTCTGCGATCCTAAAAAGGGTAGTTCTATCGGGCTGAACCGCCAGATACATCAGCGTGCGAACACCAAAGTCGGTATAGCGTGTTAACTGCATAATTCACCTGTCAGCAATAAACTATTGAGATGTTTGAGATTCAAGGTTTGTGATCAACCAGAGCGCCTCTTCGTTTGAATCCCCACAGACATCTAAAGACGCTTCAAAATCACTACAAACCGCAGGACGATCAGGCGAGCCGAAAATCAAACATAAATTGTCATCACTGAGCTGCACACAGCGCTCTCCAGCCGCCTTACCATTTGGCATACCAGGGATCCCACTGCTGATTGAAGGCGCAATACAGCAAGCACCGCAACCTAGACGACAATTCATTTTATTACTCGTAAAAATTGGTAAACATTATACCGTTTAATTTATCTGAGGGCAGAAACACAGTTCAATACTGCCAAGTGGCGCACAACCACCTCACCCACAAATGAAAAACTGACCTGTCCAGCCGTAAAAACTAGCAGTCTATCATAAAGAAAACCGCTAAACCCTTTTAATAAAAAGAGTGGTTTCAGAATAACTTACATAAACGAGGCTGAGTAAAACACCGCTGAAAATGAGTCTGAGTAGATTTATCCAGCGTATAAACGAAAAAAGCCTCATCTTTCGATGAGGCTTATCTCTTTATGTTGGCGGAGCGGACGGGACTCGAACCCGCGACCCCCGGCGTGACAGGCCGGTATTCTAACCAACTGAACTACCGCTCCAACTCTGTCTGGTCATTGACCAAATTAGGCGCTTGGCGATGACCTACTCTCACATGGGGAGACCCCACACTACCATCGGCGCGATTGCGTTTCACTTCTGAGTTCGGGATGGGATCAGGTGGGACCACAATGCTATTGTCACCAAGCAAATTTGTTATTCACTACCCGTTTTATCTTGATGCAGGCAGTAAATTAAATTCGGAAAGCTGCTTTGAGTGTCACTTCTTAAGTGTTTGTATTCTATCTAAGTACTGTACGACCTCCAGGGTAGGAGGAAGTACTGGAAAATGTCTGGAACATTTTCAGTAAAACCCATCTGGGTTGTATGGTTAAGCCTCTCGAGTCATTAGTATCAGTTAGCTCAACGCCTCACAACGCTTACACACCTGACCTATCAACGTCCTAGTCTCGAACGGCTCTTTAGTGGACTTATAGTCCAAGGGATGACTCATCTTGGGGCTCGCTTCCCGCTTAGATGCTTTCAGCGGTTATCGATTCCGAACATAGCTACCGGGCAATGCCATTGGCATGACAACCCGAACACCAGCGGTTCGTTCACTCCGGTCCTCTCGTACTAGGAGCAACTCCCCTCAATCATCCAACGCCCACGGCAGATAGGGACCGAACTGTCTCACGACGTTCTGAACCCAGCTCGCGTACCACTTTAAATGGCGAACAGCCATACCCTTGGGACCGACTTCAGCCCCAGGATGTGATGAGCCGACATCGAGGTGCCAAACACCGCCGTCGATATGAACTCTTGGGCGGTATCAGCCTGTTATCCCCGGAGTACCTTTTATCCGTTGAGCGATGGCCCTTCCATTCAGAACCACCGGATCACTATGACCTACTTTCGTACCTGCTCGACGTGTCTGTCTCGCAGTTAAGCTGGCTTATGCCATTGCACTAACCGTACGATGTCCGACCGTACTTAGCCAACCTTCGTGCTCCTCCGTTACTCTTTGGGAGGAGACCGCCCCAGTCAAACTACCCACCAGGCACTGTCCTTAACCCCGATTAGGGGCCCAAGTTAGAACATCAACACTACAAGGGTGGTATTTCAAGGACGACTCCACGAGAACTAGCGTTCCCGCTTCAAAGTCTCCCACCTATCCTACACATGTAGGGTCAATGTTCAGTGCCAAGCTATAGTAAAGGTTCACGGGGTCTTTCCGTCTAGCCGCGGGTATACGGCATCTTCACCGCAATTTCAACTTCACTGAGTCTCGGCTGGAGACAGCGTGGCCATCATTACGCCATTCGTGCAGGTCGGAACTTACCCGACAAGGAATTTCGCTACCTTAGGACCGTTATAGTTACGGCCGCCGTTTACCGGGGCTTCGATCATGAGCTTCTCTTGCGATAACCCAATCAATTAACCTTCCGGCACCGGGCAGGCGTCACACCGTATACGTCATCTTGCGATTTTGCACAGTGCTGTGTTTTTGATAAACAGTTGCAGCCACCTGGTATCTGCGACTGCCGTCAGCTTAGGGAGCAAGTCCCATCACCAACAGCAGCGTACCTTCTCCCGAAGTTACGGTACCATTTTGCCTAGTTCCTTCAGCCGAGTTCTCTCAAGCGCCTTGGTATTCTCTACCCGACCACCTGTGTCGGTTTGGGGTACGATTCCCGCTAACCTGAAGCTTAGAAGATTTTCCTGGAAGCATGGCATCAACTACTTCATCCCCTTGGGGACTCGTCATCAGCTCTCAGTGTATAGTGACCCGGATTTGCCTAAGTCACCCACCTACCACCTTAAACGCGGACTACCAACGCCGCGCTAGCCTAGCCTTCTCCGTCTCTCCATCGCAGTTAGCGGAAGTACAGAAATATTAATCTGTTTCCCATCGACTACGCCTTTCGGCCTCGCCTTAGGGGTCGACTCACCCTGCCCCGATTAACGTTGGACAGGAACCCTTGGTCTTTCGGCGAGGGGGTTTTTCACCCCCTTTATCGTTACTCATGTCAGCATTCGCACTTCTGATACCTCCAGCGTGGGTTACCCCTTCACCTTCAACGGCTTACAGAACGCTCCTCTACCGCGCAACCCTAATGGATTGCACCCGTAGCTTCGGTGGTATGTTTAGCCCCGTTACATCTTCCGCGCAGGCCGACTCGACTAGTGAGCTATTACGCTTTCTTTAAATGATGGCTGCTTCTAAGCCAACATCCTAGCTGTCTAAGCCTTCCCACATCGTTTCCCACTTAACATACACTTTGGGACCTTAGCTGACGGTCTGGGTTGTTTCCCTTTTGACGACGGACGTTAGCACCCGCCGTCTGTCTCCCGGATAGCACTCTTTGGTATTCGGAGTTTGCAAAGGGTTGGTAAGTCGGGATGACCCCCTAGCCTTAACAGTGCTCTACCCCCAAAGGTGTTCGTCCGAGGCGCTACCTAAATAGCTTTCGAGGAGAACCAGATATCTCCCGGTTTGATTGGCCTTTCACCCCCAGCCACAAGTCATCCGCTAATTTTTCAACATTAGTCGGTTCGGTCCTCCAGTTGATGTTACTCAACCTTCAACCTGCCCATGGCTAGATCACCGGGTTTCGGGTCTACGCCTTGCAACTAAACGCGCAGTTAACACTCGGTTTCCCTACGGCTCCGCTATTCGCTTAACCTCGCTACAAAACGTAAGTCGCTGACCCATTATACAAAAGGTACGCAGTCACGGTCTCAAGAACCGCTCCCACTGCTTGTACGTATACGGTTTCAGGTTCTATTTCACTCCCCTCACAGGGGTTCTTTTCGCCTTTCCCTCACGGTACTGGTTCACTATCGGTCAGTCAGGAGTATTTAGCCTTGGAGGATGGTCCCCCCATATTCAAACAGGATATCACGTGTCCCGCCTTACTCGTTTTCATCAAAGGTTAGTTTTCGTGTACGGGGCTATCACCCTGTGCCGCTGGACTTTCCAGACCATTCCACTAACACCCCTCTGACTTAAGGGCTAATCCCCGTTCGCTCGCCGCTACTAGGGGAATCTCGGTTGATTTCTTTTCCTAAGGGTACTTAGATGTTTCAGTTCCCCTCGTTTGCCTCACTACACTATGTATTCATGCAGTGATAACAGCTTATGCTGCTGGGTTCCCCCATTCGGACATCGTTAGCTCAAATGCTTGTTACTAGCTCGCCAACGCTTTTCGCAAGTTACTACGTCCTTCATCGCCTCTGACTGCCAAGGCATCCACCGTATACGCTTAGTCGCTTAACCATACAACCCAAATGAGTTTCACATCACTTGCGCTGTTGCGACCAGCTGGTTTTACTTGTCTCATCTTCGACCAAGAAGATGGACTCGCCTTAGACTTGAATATTCAAGACACTTAAAAAGTGTTTTAAGAACTCAATTTTTTCGTATTAACACAACGACAGACATCATTGTATTAATTACTATCAGCTTTCCAAATTGTTAAAGAACAATGCTTACCGGCTCGCGGTGCATTTCGCTCTCCCTTCCCTTTCGAGAAGTTCAACAAGCCATCTGTGTGAACACTCAACAAACATCGAGTTAGTCGTATAGGTAAGGAGGTGATCCAGCCCCAGGTTCCCCTAGGGCTACCTTGTTACGACTTCACCCCAGTCATGAACCACAAAGTGGTGAGCGCCCTCCCGAAGGTTAAGCTACCCACTTCTTTTGCAGCCCACTCCCATGGTGTGACGGGCGGTGTGTACAAGGCCCGGGAACGTATTCACCGTGGCATTCTGATCCACGATTACTAGCGATTCCGACTTCATGGAGTCGAGTTGCAGACTCCAATCCGGACTACGACGAGCTTTGTGAGATTAGCTCCACCTCGCGGCTTTGCAACCCTCTGTACTCGCCATTGTAGCACGTGTGTAGCCCTACTCGTAAGGGCCATGATGACTTGACGTCGTCCCCACCTTCCTCCGGTTTATCACCGGCAGTCTCCCTAGAGTTCCCGCCATTACGCGCTGGCAAATAAGGATAGGGGTTGCGCTCGTTGCGGGACTTAACCCAACATTTCACAACACGAGCTGACGACAGCCATGCAGCACCTGTCTCAGAGTTCCCGAAGGCACTAAGCTATCTCTAGCGAATTCTCTGGATGTCAAGAGTAGGTAAGGTTCTTCGCGTTGCATCGAATTAAACCACATGCTCCACCGCTTGTGCGGGCCCCCGTCAATTCATTTGAGTTTTAACCTTGCGGCCGTACTCCCCAGGCGGTCTACTTAATGCGTTAGCTTGAGAGCCCAGTGTTCAAGACACCAAACTCCGAGTAGACATCGTTTACGGCGTGGACTACCAGGGTATCTAATCCTGTTTGCTCCCCACGCTTTCGTGCCTGAGCGTCAGTCTTTGTCCAGGGGGCCGCCTTCGCCACCGGTATTCCTCCAGATCTCTACGCATTTCACCGCTACACCTGGAATTCTACCCCCCTCTACAAGACTCTAGTTTGCCAGTTCGAAATGCAATTCCCAGGTTGAGCCCGGGGCTTTCACATCTCGCTTAACAAACCGCCTGCGCACGCTTTACGCCCAGTAATTCCGATTAACGCTTGGACCCTCCGTATTACCGCGGCTGCTGGCACGGAGTTAGCCGGTCCTTCTTCTGTAGGTAACGTCACAGCTGCAAGGTATTAACTTACAACCTTTCCTCCCTACTGAAAGTGCTTTACAACCCGAAGGCCTTCTTCACACACGCGGCATGGCTGCATCAGGGTTTCCCCCATTGTGCAATATTCCCCACTGCTGCCTCCCGTAGGAGTCTGGGCCGTGTCTCAGTCCCAGTGTGGCTGATCATCCTCTCAGAACAGCTAGGGATCGTCGCCTTGGTGAGCCATTACCTCACCAACTAGCTAATCCCACCTAGGTTCATCCAATCGCGAGAGGCCCGAAAGTCCCCCTCTTTCCCCCGTAGGGCGTATGCGGTATTAGCAGTCGTTTCCAACTGTTATCCCCCACGACTGGGCAGATCCCTAGGCATTACTCACCCGTCCGCCGCTCGCCACCTCAGGAGTAAACTCCCTTGTGCTGCCGCTCGACTTGCATGTGTTAGGCCTGCCGCCAGCGTTCAATCTGAGCCATGATCAAACTCTTCAATTAAAAGTTTTGTGAACCCTAAGGTTCGGCTCAATGAATTCTGATTTGTCGTTTCGACTCGAAAGTCAAAACAAACTGTACATATTGCTATGAACACTCATTCATTGATGTAAATTTTGATTACTCGCCAAACGGCAGAGTAATTTCGATTAACTCAACACCTGTGAGTGTCCACACAGATTTCTTGTTTAGATTGTTAAAGAGCATTTGACCATTCACTTCGCGTTACCGCTCAACGGGTCAGGGCTGCGTATTCTACGCATTTCCCTTGTCGCGTCAAGGCGTTTTTGCAAACTTCTTGATGCTTTCGAATCAACTGCACATTTTGCATTCGATTCGCACTGATACTGCGGTTGCTTTCGCTGTCTGCCGTGTCAGTGGATGCGCATTATAGGCAGCAGAACTTTTTGTGCAACCCCTAAATTGAAGATAATTAGCTTTTTTACGCTGTTCGTTGGATATTTGACCTGACCAGTCAGTTTTTAGCCTTTATAATGCGAAAAACCACTCAATTAGGGACTTTTTTATGTCAGGGCCACTCAGAACTTACCAAGGGATTCATCCACAACTCGGCGATAATGTGTATGTAGACCCAGCTTCGGTACTCGTTGGTGATATCGCTTTAGATACAGACGCCAGTATTTGGCCTATGGTGGCGGCGCGTGGTGACGTAAACCATATTCGTATTGGTAAGCGCTCCAATGTACAGGATGGCAGCATATTGCACGTGACCCGTAAATCCGCTTCTCGTCCTGAAGGTCATCCACTGATCATTGGTGATGATGTGACGATTGGACATAAGGCGATGCTGCATGGCTGCAAGGTTGGCAATCGTGTATTAGTCGGGATGGGCGCGATTATCCTCGACGGTGCCATATTAGAAGATGATGTGATTTTAGGTGCGGGTTCGTTAGTACCGCCAGGCAAGGTGTTGCAGAGCGGCTACTTATATGTCGGCAGTCCTGCGAAACAGGCGCGACCTTTAACCGAAGCGGAATTGAAGTTTTTACCCGAATCCGCAGATAACTATGTGCGCTTGAAAAACGAATACTTGGCAGAACCTCAGCCAGAGTAGTGTTTCTATTAAATTGGATGGCAGTGTTTAGGCTGCCATCTTGTTTATTTTGCTCTTAGCCTAAGTGCACTGCGCCAAACTCATCAAACTCTTCTGCTTCAATTAAGGCTTCTGCCATTTCTTCCGCATCGAATCGCACCGCATCAAATAGCGCTAACATGGCGGCCGCTTCATCGCTATTAGGCTGGGGCGAAAAGTCATTTAACTGCGCCAGCTTCTGCGCGCTGATATAGCACTTAATATTCATTCCCTGCTGCTGGGCAATAAAGCAAATGTGTTTTTGGGTTTCATCCCAATGTTGCAGATCGGGGAATAAAATACTCTGATTCATCTTATCTTCCTCTTGAGCCTCTATTGCGCGTCGGCCTGCAGTTTGTCCCTGAGCAATTTAAGCACTCCTGAGGTATCTGGCTCTACGCCACGCCAGAGTGCAAAACTCTTCGCCGCTTGACCGACAAGCATACCCAGCCCATCAATCACTTGTGCTGCGCCCTGTTGCAAAGCCCATTGATTAAATGCCGTTGGTTTGGCGCCATACATCATATCGTAGCAAGCCGTTTTGTTGCCTATGATGGACTGTGGTAGTGGCGGTAACTCTCCCGCTAGACTCGCTGAGGTCGAGTTAATCACTAAATCGAACTCACCCGACAACTCTGGCATCGACATCGCCTGGAGTTTATCGCTGTAGCGCCCCTCTTGTACTTGGCTAAAAATATCCACTAAGGCCTGCGCCTTACTTTGAGTGCGGTTAGTGATGACTAGTTGACCCACTTCAGCCTTAAGCAATGGCAAGATACAGCCGCGCGCCGCGCCACCAGCCCCCACCAAGAGCACCCGCTTATGCTGCAAACTGCCGAGATGGCGAATAAGATCGGCCACCAGCCCCAAACCATCGGTGTTATCACCATAAATAGTGCCATCGGCCAACAAGCTTAGGGTATTGACCGCCCCCGCCAGCGTCGCTTCGGCACTAAGGCTGTCGCAGAGAGCAAAGGCTTGCTCTTTAAAGGGAACTGTCACATTCGCGCCCTTTCCTCCCGCCTGAAAAAATGCTCGTAAACTCGCTTCAAAACCATCGATGGGCGCCAGAATCGCTTCATAACTCAAAGGCTGCTGCGTAAGGGACGCAAACTGTCCATGGATAAAGGGCGATTTACTGTGACCTATCGGATTGCCAAACACGGCATATCGTTCTGGCATAGTTACTGAGGGCATATCTGTCATCTGCGGGATTCTATTGGCTGTGAGTGGCTTGCAGTCTAGCGTGCTTTTGGGCGGTAGCACAGCTTAATGGTGAGTCTAAGTTGTTGTACCTGACTTTAGCCTTCTGTTTCGCAGTGGCATTCAGGTTATAATGCGCGCATCGATATTGTAGACAGCAATGCAGTTAGACCTATGAACTGGCTTAAAAAGATTTTTAGTAAACACACAAGCGTGCCGGATGACAGGGATCCGAATCAGTCAAATGCCTATGATTTAATTGGTGGCGACAAAGTGATCCGCGCGATTGCCAATAGTTTTTATCAGAAAATGGCAAGCTCAGAAGAAACACAAGCCTTATTCGCAATTCACCGTGCGCCGATTGCGGAGTCGGAGCAGAAGCTCTATGAATTTTTAAGTGGCTGGCTCGGCGGTCCGCAGCTGTATCAGCAAAAGTATGGTCATCCCGCATTACGGGCTCGGCATATGCCCTTCGCTGTTGATGAGACAATGCGGGATCAATGGCTATTTTGCATGAAGTTTGCCATTGAAAAACATATAAAAAAGCCAGAGCATCGCGCCGCTATCTATGAGGCGATTTCAACTCTGGCTGATCATATGCGTAATCAATAAAGTACGATTACGCGACTCATGTTAGCGTGCTTATACCCAATCTCGAGGTTTGAGGTAGTTATCGTAAAGGTCTGCCTCAGGGCTACCCGTCTCTGGCGTATAAGCATATTGCCAGCGAACCAATGGCGGCATTGACATCAAAATAGACTCTGTGCGACCACCGGTTTGCAGACCGAACAAGGTACCTCTGTCGTATACCAGATTGAACTCAACATAACGGCCGCGACGATACAACTGGAACTCACGCTCACGCTCGCCATAGGGCGTCTCTTTACGGCGCTCAACAATCGGCGCATAAGCGGTTAAGAAGCCATTCCCCACCGCTTGCATAAAATCGAAACTCTTATCGAAGCCAGCTTGATTCAAGTCATCGAAAAACAATCCGCCCACGCCGCGGGTTTCGTTACGATGTGGCAGGAAGAAATACTCATCACACCACTTCTTATATTTAGGATATACGTCGTCGCCAAAGGGCAGACACAGATTTTTAGCGGTTTGATGCCACTCACGTACGTCTTCCTCGAAAGGATAGTAAGGCGTTAAGTCGAAACCGCCGCCAAACCACCAAACGGGATCCGCGCCGTCTTTATGGGCAATAAAGAAACGCACATTAGCATGGGTAGTTGGAATATAAGGATTTTTAGGATGAATCACTAAAGAGACGCCCATGGCCTCAAAGCTGCGACCGGCCAATTCTGGGCGATGAGCCGTTGCCGATGCGGGCATGGCTGCACCTGTTACATGGGAAAAGTTCACCCCGGCTTGCTCGAATACCGCACCTTGGGTTAAGACACGACTGGTGCCGCCACCGCCTTCGGTGCGCGTCCATGAATCGGCCGCAAAGCTTGCTTGCCCATCCAACTGCTCAAGACCCGCACAAATTCGATTTTGTAGATCGAGTAAAAATGCTTTTACCACTGTCGCATCTGGCACGCTCATCTGCTTTTATCCTTTGCGTTATAAATCAGTTATTGTCCGTTACGTAATATCTTACCGCTGCGGGCATCAATAATGGTGGAGGGTTGACGCTGTTCGCCTAATGCCCCTAACACTAAGGCATCAATCTTACCCTCAAAGGCATTAAGAATTTCATCATCGCTGAGCGCGGGATCTTCACCGGCTAAATTGGCGCTAGTCGAGACCAGCGGTTTACCTAAGGCCTGGCATAAGGCGCGCACACCTTCATGGGCAGAGACGCGCACGGCGATAGAATCAAACTCACCACATAAATAGCGCGAAACATGCGGCTTAATCGGCATTACAAAGGTAAAGGGGCCTGGCCATTTAGAAAAAGCAAACTCGAGTTGCTCGGCGCTCAGCTGTGACTCATCGACATAATCCACTAACTGGGAAAACTCGCTCGCCACTAAGATAAGCCCCTTCTGCCAAGGACGTTGCTTTACCGCGAGTAATTTTTGGATGGCGGTGTCGTTGTCAGGATCGCAGCCTAAACCATAAACGGCTTCAGTGGGATAGGCGATAACGCCACCGTTTAGCACTATGTCTTTAATTTCAGATGGGTGCAGCTGTAACATCTTAATATCACCTTATGAATTGAATCGATTTCTACAAACACGTTTTGGCTTTTTTAGCGCTTGGCCACCCCATCCGTGGTCGATGGGGGATTATACCCAAGGGTGTTTATACGACCAAATCTTTAGAACCAGATCACACTAAAGCGCGCGTTTGTATTTACAGCTTTTTTGCGGACATTCTAAACGCATCCCCGCGGCCCCTTTGCGCTCGACTAAAATACCAAAGCCACAACTCGGGCAAGTTTCAGCAACGGGAGGATAATTCACGATGAATTTGCATTTGGGATAAGCACTACAGGCATAAAAACTCTTACCAAAACGGCTGGTACGATGCTCAAGCTTGCCGGTTTTGCATTCGGGACATGCCACCTCAGGTTTATCACTCTCCTGATCAGGCCTTTCTATGTGGGTACAACTGGGATATTGAGTGCAACCGATAAAGATACCAAAACGCCCCGATTTGACCGCCAGCTCATGCCCGCACTCGGGACACTTGGAACCTTCAATCACTTGGGTTTCAATCGATTCATGCTGCACTAAAGGACGGGTATATTGGCAGGTGGGATAGTTGTTGCAACCAATAAAACTCCCATGTTTGCTATGTTTTACCGACAACTCGCTGCCACACTCTGGGCATAGCTCGTATTCTTTTTCCAGTGCGTGCTCATGGGCACTAAATAGTTGTTCATCGATCTTAGACATAATCATTACCACCAGTCATTGCGTCTAATCCGCAGATAACTCACCACACAGGTATTAACAAGCTTATGGCATCAAAAAAGGAGGGCTAGCCTCCTTTCTCATTATTCATCACATCGCAACGCTTAAGAATGTAGCCGACCTTCTTCAGGCTGCTCAAAAATTAAATCTTCCATTTGCTCATAGGCGGACTCATGGCCGGGCGCATTAAAGAGCACCATCAGAATCACCCACTTAAGATCTTCGAGGATCAAGGCAGGCTCATCGAGCTCCATGACTCTGTCGATCACCATCTCACGGGTTTCAACATTCAGCACTTTCACTTGCTCTAAAAATAGCAGGAATCCACGGCATTCCACGTCCAGCTTTTCCATTTCTTCTTTGGTGTAAATCCGAAATGAATGCTGATCATGATTGCACAGGTAAGGCTTATCCCCTTCCTGCAACTCAGCCAGACGCTCCAACCAAGTTAAGGCTTTCAAAATCTCTGACTGGTGAAAACCAGCACGAGTGAGTTCCTTGGTTAACTCGTCTTCATCCACTAACAGTTCAACTTCACTGTGAACATAGTTTTCAAATAGATACATGAGGATATCAAACATGGCTAGCTCCTCTTTACTCTGACGTAACCACCGGGTACTGCAACAACCCAACCTTGCAACTCAAGTTCAAGCATTTGTTCTAACACCAGATCTATCGTTTTCCCACTATGTTCGACTACAGCATCAATTGTTGTAGTTTCATAACCTACACTAGCTAACAGCGATGAAAATGGCAAATCACAAATCTCACCTTGCTGTATATGGTGGCGAGTGTTGACTTCTTCAAGGTGAAAAGCCGTCAAACTTACCAGCTCTTCCACTATATCGGCCGCACTCTCCACAAGTTTTGCCCCATCCCGTAATAAATCATGGCAGCCTTGATGAAAGCCGCCGAGAATCGAGCCCGGAACCGCAAAGACCTCACGCCCCTGCTCCATGGCCAACCTAGCGGTGATGAGCGAACCACTCTTACGGCAAGCCTCTACCACCAGCGTACCTATAGAAAGACCGCTAATAATGCGGTTTCGTTTCGGGAAATTGCCCGCAAAAGGCCCGATATCCGGCCAAAACTCGCTTATTATACAGCCTTGGTGCTGAATATCCTCATAAAGCTGCTTATGTCGACGCGGATAAATAATATCAATCCCAGTTCCCAGCACCGCAAGCGTTCTTCCTCCATGGTCAACACAGGCTTTATGGGCCGCACCATCTATCCCCATCGCCATGCCACTACAGATATTAAATCCTAGCGCGGACATCTCTCGAGCTAACTGATAAGCAACCTGTAATCCACCGGGAGACGCATTACGGCTCCCCACTATCGCAAGCGATGGGAACAAGAGCGCCTCAACACAGCCTTTGATAAATAAGACGCTTGGAGGATCGGGTAACTGTTTGAGTAATGGAGGATAAAGGGGATCGGTAAAACAAACGAGGTGGTGTAGTTCAGACTGCTGTTGCCATTCGAGGGCGGCATCGACCCTTTGATAATCAATGACTAAGCTATGGAGTAGATTATCAGACAAAGGGAGCGAGTGCCTCTCATGCTCCAATCTTTGCCTGAGGTCGTCCACATCCATGTGTGTTAATAATTGTTGTGTCCGAGCGGGTCCTAGCCCAGATACCGCATTAACAATTAACCAATCGACCAAATGTTCAGGGATTATTCACCTCTAAAGGCTAAGGAGTCTGGCGCAATTAATTTATCGTCGACACGTACAGAACGTTCAGTCGAGACAATCAAACCTAAGCTCGCTTTATCAAACACTTTAAAGACTAAGAGTTTGCCATGGTAAATATCGGGCATCTTGATGGCGCGATCTGACGACAGTGACGCCACCACATTGTCATAGGCGGTGCGCTCGGTAGTAGGTACGGGTTGGCCATCGTTATTAATCACAATTTCTTCGCCATCGCGGTAAATGGAGAACACTTCACCCGGCTCAACACCATCCTGCGTGCCTTTATCTAAGTACACCACATTGAGCTTACCCGCCTCGCGCATTTTCGACTCAATCGCTAGTACGGCCGCCGGCGTCTTAAGCTCGGCAGGTTTTGGCGTAAAATAGGCTGACATCAGGGCTTCGTCTTCCATAGGCAACGCCCTAAAACCCGCCTTGGTTTCACGGTAGTTGCTGAGGATTTTGACCTTAGACACTTTGCCAGATTCAATAACTTGGCCAGTAGACGCCAGAATCGCTTCTTGTCCTAAGGCTTCACCCGTTTGTTTGTTGAAGAAGTCACGACCGCGTTCATACATACCCAGCTTTTGGTTTAAGGGCAGTTCGCTATCGATATAAATCACATCGCCAACCACATGGTGACGTGAAGGACTCTCACCCGCGAGCACCATAGGTTGCTGTGCAAACCAGTCGGCATCGACCACACGGTTTTGCACCAGATAGTTTTGGATTAACGCTAAATCAACCGCAGGCACCGCATTGCTCTTAGCAATCACGCGTCCCTCAGGGGTTTTGCGAATATGGGGTTTTCCCTCGTTAGCGCCATTACGCACTAATCGGGGTTGACCATCGATAAAGACTAAAGTGAGCTGATCGCCAGGATAAATTAAATGAGGGTTAGCAATTTGGGGGTTAACATCCCATAAACGTGGCCACTTCCAAGGGTCATTTAAAAAGGTGGCCGAGATATCCCACAGGGTATCGCCCTTCTTTACCACATATGACTCAGGATGCCCTGCTTTCAGCGTGAGTGTATCAGCGGAAACCAACGTGCAATTAAATGTCATTAACGCAAGTAAAATTAGCCGTTTCATGGTGCGGTCCATGTTGTTTAGCTCTTAAATCGAGCTTTTACTGTTATTGATAGGCACTAAAGATTAAAATTAGCCCATTAGCCTCAGTCAGTATAACCAACTGATTGAGATTTGACAGACTTGTTAAGAGTTTAAGTATGGCACTATTAAAAGTTTTACGCTTTCCCGATGAAAGATTGCGAACTCAAGCGACCCCGGTCACAGAGTTTACTGCTGAGTTGCAAACGCAAATCGATGATATGTTCGAGACCATGTACCAAGAGAAAGGCATTGGTCTGGCAGCAACCCAGGTTGACTATCATAAACAACTGATCGTGATGGATTTACAAGACGAGGTCGATCGTCCTAAAGTCTTTATCAATCCCGAAATTATTGCCAGTAGCGGTGATTTCTGTAACGAAGAGGGTTGTCTGTCAGTCCCAGGTATCTATGCCAAGGTCGACCGCGCCGAGTTTGTTACCGTTAAAGCACTGGATAGACACGGTAATGAATTCACAGTTGAAGCCGATGAGCTTTTTGCTATTTGTATTCAGCATGAAATGGATCACCTGAAAGGTAAGTTATTTGTCGATTACCTGTCGCCATTGAAGCGCCAACGGATCAAACAGAAACTTGAAAAAGCGGCCAGACAGGACGCCAAATAAGCATTAGGATCAGATTTGAAACCACTCAATATCATCTTCGCCGGAACACCGGATTTTGCCGCTCGCCATTTACAGGCGCTGATCAACTCACATCACAATGTGATTGCCGTCTACACTCAGCCGGACAGACCCGCAGGGCGTGGTAAAAAACTCACCGCCAGCCCAGTTAAAGAACTCGCAGTCAGCCACGACATTCCGGTTTATCAGCCAGGTTCACTGCGTAAAGAACCCGCGCAGCAAGAACTTGCCGCCCTCAATGCCGATATTATGGTGGTGGTCGCCTACGGCTTAATCCTGCCTAAAGTAGTGCTCGACACGCCGCGTTTAGGCTGTATCAATGTTCACGGTTCTATTCTGCCACGCTGGCGCGGCGCTGCGCCGATTCAACGCGCGTTGTGGGCAGGCGATAAAGAAACCGGCGTGACTATCATGCAAATGGATGTCGGCCTAGATACCGGCGACATGCTACTGAAAACCTACTTGCCGATTGAAGATGATGATACTTCCGCCACCCTTTACGAGAAGTTAGCTCTTCAAGGGCCAGACGCGCTGCTTCAAGCACTCGAAGGTTTAGCCAACGGCACGCTAACGGCCGAGAAACAAGATGAAGCCTTAGCGAACTACGCCGAAAAACTCAGTAAAGAAGAAGCGAGACTCGATTGGAGCAAATCAGCGACTCAATTGTGGCAAGAAGTCCGCGCCTTCAATCCTTGGCCTGTGAGCTATTTTGAACACCAAGGCAATACCATCAAGGTATGGCAGACCCAAGTCAGCACCAGCAGCAGTAATGCCGCACCCGGCACTATTATCAGCGCCAGTAAAAAAGGCATTGAAGTCGCCACTGGCGATGGAGTGTTAACTCTGCTCAGCATGCAATTACCCGGTAAAAAACCGCTCAGCGTGGCCGACATACTCAATGCCCGCGGCGATTGGTTTACCCCAAACACTCGTCTTAATAACGAGGCGCAATAATGATGAACTTGCGTGCACTGGCGGCCAAAGCCATCTTCGAAGTCTTAGAGAAAGGCGTGTCACTTTCAGTTGCCCTGCCAGAACAGCAAAAGCATCTTGCCAGTGGTAAAGATAAAGCCTTGCTCGCAGAGCTATGCTACGGCGTGATGCGCACCTTGCCGCAGATCGAAAAACGCGTGGCCGAGTGTTTGGCCAAGCCGCTTAAAGGTAAGCAAAGGATCATCCACCAGCTATTAATTGTTGGCTGTTATCAACTTTACTTCACCCGCATTCCAAGCCATGCCGCTATCTCAGAAACCGCCGAGGCCTGCCGTCAGTTAAAATTTGAGGGCATGGTAAAGGTCGTCAATGGCGTGCTGCGTAATATTCAGCGCCAATTAACGCCGCTAAGCACTGAGTCAGAGACCTTAAGCTACAACACGCCGGGCTGGTTAATTAAGCGTTTAAAAGCCGCTTATCCCGATAATTGGCAAGAAATAATCCAGCAAAGCCATGAGCGTCCACCAATGTGGCTACGTAACAATCGCCTCTCCCAGAGCCGCGATGCATATCTTGCCGCCCTGAGTGAGCTAGAGATAGAAGCCAGTGCGGGCCTCAGTGATGATGCCATCTTGCTTGCCCACCCTAAGGATGTGGCGACATTGCCACGCTTCCACGAAGGCGCGGCATCGGTGCAAGATGGCGCCGCCCAATGGGCCGCAACCCTGCTGGCTCCGCAAGCCAATGAACTGGTTCTCGATGCCTGTGCAGCACCGGGCGGTAAGAGTTGCCATCTACTCGAACTTGAACCCAGCATCCAGCTGGTCGCCGTCGATTTCGATGCTAAACGACTGGAACGCGTGCAACAGAACCTTGACCGTTTATCATTAAAAGCGGAAGTTATTCATGGCGATGCGGCCAATATCGACTCATGGTGGCAGGGCGAACAGTTTGATCGTATCTTACTCGACGCGCCTTGCTCGGCGACGGGCGTTATTCGCCGTCATCCCGATATAAAGTGGTTACGCAAAAACCATGACATCGAAGAACTGGCCGAGCTGCAAAGACAAATTCTCGATCACTGCTGGAAGTGGCTCAAACCCGGTGGCACACTCCTGTATGCAACTTGCTCTATTTTGCCGCAGGAAAATCGAGACCAAATTAGTGCATTTTTAGCCAGAACCGCAGATGCTAAGCTAGACACTCTTGCCCAGCAGGCTTCAAGCCAAGATATAGGTTGGCAAATCACGCCGGGACAACACAACATGGACGGGTTTTATTACGCCCGTTTATTGAAAGCGACCCATTAGGAAGTAAGCAAGGCCATGAAAATTATCATATTAGGTGCGGGTCAAGTCGGGGGAACCTTGGCCGAAAATTTGGTGGGTGAAAACAACGATATCACCATAGTCGATAGCGACAAATCCAGATTACGCGCCCTGCAGGATAAATATGACCTTCGCGTCGTGGCGGGCCACGGTGCCCACCCCGATGTACTCAAAGAAGCAGGCGCCGAAGATGCCGACATGCTGATTGCTGTGACCAACAGCGATGAATGCAACATGGTTGCCTGCCAAATGGCCTACAGCCTATTTGGTACACCGACTAAAATCGCCCGTATTCGCTCCGAGCCTTATCTCGCGATGCGCGATAAATTATTTATCGACAGTGAAACCAAAAATAGCGAGGGACGTCCCCGCGGCGGTTTTGTGATCGATGAGCTTATCGCACCTGAACAGTTAGTGACCGCTTACATTCAACGTTTGGTTGAATATCCTGGGGCGCTGCAAGTGCTCGAATTTGCCGAAGGCCGCTTAAGTTTGGTTGCGGTTCGCGCCTATTACGGCGGCCCTTTGGTCGGCAACGCCTTGGCCGCGCTACGCGAACATATGCCGAATATTGATACCCGGGTGGCGGCAATTTTCCGCCAAGGTCGCCCTATCATGCCCCGCGGTACCACGATTATCGAAGCCGATGACGAAGTGTTTTTCGTCGCCGACAGTCGTCATATCCGCGCGGTGATGAGTGAGATGCAAAAGCTAGATAACTCCTATCGCAATATCATGATTGCGGGAGGTGGTAACATCGGCTTAGGCTTGGCTAAACGCCTCGAACGCACCCACTCAGTCAAGCTGATTGAGCATAAGTTCGAACGCGCCGAAACGCTCTCAGAACAGCTTGAAAACACCACAGTTTTTTGTGGTGACGCCTCAGATCAAGAGTTGCTGCTCGAAGAACATATCGACCAAACCGACGTGTTTATTGCCGTCACCAACGACGATGAAGCCAACATCATGTCCGCCCTGCTCGCTAAACGCATGGGAGCGAAAAAGGTGATGGTACTGATCCAGCGCGAAGCCTACGTAGATATTGTGCAGGAAGCCAATATCGATATCGCGATTTCACCCCAGCAGGCGACGATTTCAGCCTTATTGACCCATATCCGCCAAGGCGATATCTGTAACGTGTATTCCTTACGCCGCGGCGCCGCCGAAGCGATTGAAGCTATTGCCCATGGCGACTCCAGCACATCCAAGGTTGTTGGCAAGGCGATTGGCGATATCAAGCTGCCGCCGGGAACCACCATTGGCGCCATAGTACGTAATGAAGAAGTACTGATGGCCCACGACAAGACAGTGATTGAGCAAGGGGACCACGTGATTCTGTTCCTCGTGAACAAAAAGTTTGTCGGCGAAGTCGAGAAACTGTTCCAACCTAGCGCTTTCTTCTTCTAAGTCAACATCTTATGCTGAACTTTAGACCGCTATTGTTTATTTTGGGGCTGTTTCTGTCGATGTTAACAGCCTTTATGTTAGCGCCCCTGCTCCTTGCCGTGTTCAACGGTGAGGAAACCGTGGGCGCTTTCATGCTGTCGGCTTTAGTCACTGGGATTTGCGCCAGCCTCTGTTTGCATAACGGCCAAAGCAAAACCATTAACCTCAATATTCGCGATATGTTTCTGCTCACCAGCCTCACATGGCTGATCGTGAGCCTGTTTGCCGCCATGCCGTTTACCTTGTACCACGGCATTGGCTATACGGACGCCTTCTTCGAGACCATGTCCGGCATTACCACCACAGGTTCAACCGTGCTCTCGGGCTTAGATACTATGGACCACAGTATCTTAATCTGGCGCTCGTTGTTGCAATGGCTAGGCGGTATCGGCTTTATCGTGATGGCGGTAGCGATTCTGCCCTTCTTAAACGTCGGAGGTATGCGGCTGTTCCGCACCGAGTCATCGGATTGGAGCGATAAGGCTGTGCCACGCACCCAAAACATGGCTAAGCATCTCTTTTTTATCTATATCTTGCTGACCGTGATGTGCTGCGTTGCCTACCATCTTGCTGGCATGACTTGGTTTCAAGCCATTAACCACGCGATGACCACGCTGTCGACGGGGGGCTATTCGACCTCTGATAACTCGATGGCGGCGTTTTCAAATTCGGCCCATTGGGTTGGTGTTGTGTTTATGGCGGCGGGTGGCTTACCCCTGCTGATGTTTGTGCAGATGATCCAGCAGCGAGACTTAACTGTTTGGAACGATGCACAAGTTAAAGGTTTCTTGTTTTTCCTCACTTTTGTGTCTTGTTTTATTGGCTTCTGGCTGTGGCAAACGAGGGACATCGCCCTTATCGACGCGCTGCGCCTCTCCAGCTTTAACGTAGTTTCCGTGGTCACCACCACAGGTTATGGTTTAACCGACTACGGCGCCTGGGGCGCGTTTGCTAATATCGCGTTTTTATTCTTAATGTTTGTCGGTAGTTGCTCAGGCTCTACCTCGGGCGGGATAAAAATCTTCCGCTTCCAAATTGCCGGCGCCATTATGCGCGAGCAGTTAAAGCAGCAATGCCATCCCAATGGCATCTTCCGGGAGCGCTATAACAACCGCTTGATCAGTGAAGATATTGTGCGCTCATTGATCACCTTTGTACTGCTGTTTATGTTTGTGATTGTTGGGTTATCTGTGATTCTGGTGCTGACGGGGCTCGACCCCATGACCAGCTTTACCGGCGCTATTACCGCAGTCACCAACGTCGGCCCAGGGCTTGGCCCCATCATTGGCCCAGCGGGTAACTTCTCGACGCTGCCCGATGTAGCTAAATGGGCGCTCTCTTTGGGTATGTTGCTCGGCCGCTTAGAGATTTTAACCGTAGCCGTACTGTTCCATCCCAGCTTTTGGAAATACTAGTCGTATCAATCAAAAACTAAAAATGCGCTCACAGAGCGCATTTTTATTAGGCGGGTTCAGCAACCTCAGCCAAGGTCAGCAAATGGTCGGCATAGACCTTCACATCTTCCCAGTCGGTATAATCGATCACCGCCTTAGGGTCCGTTGGTCCTTTGGTGATTTTCATAATCAGCTGGATCATTAGTCTGTCGTACCAAGGCCACGAGGGGTAATCCACCTTACCGGCGATAATCTTCAAATCGGCGGGAGTCCAAGGTGATAAGGCGATGAATTTTTGCAGGTATTTGTTGTTCTCAGGGATGCGTTTCTCCGGATTACGCGCCACCACGTTGACACAGAAGAAACTGTTTGGCAACGCACTCAAAGCTGGCGCATTCTGCTCAATAAATTGGAATACGCTCTTATCGTAGGTGCCATAGAGCACACAAGCCCCTAGCGCCACCAGCTGATAATCGGGCCAGTTAATTCTGGTGGCCGCCGCACTATTGATATCCACCAAGTCAACCTTGGCACCACGCAGGGTTAATTGCTGCGCAATCGCATTCGCTATCTTGGCCGTATGGCCACCACGGGTAAAATAAAGCACCAGAATGCGTGTCATGGGGTATTCCCGTTCAGTAAAAGTATGTCACCATTGTGGCAATCATTGGTTAAATAAACCCCTGATAGGATCACAAATCAGCGTTGTCTCATATTCTGAAATGCAAAAATTGAGATCTGAATTGCCGAGCAGTATGATTGCGTATAGAAACACCTTCAATTAGAATTATCTAATCAAAAGCGATAAAGTGAGTACCTTATGCAAAATGATATTGATGTAAATGCAATGGTAACGAATGCGGAAAGTGCGGCTAAATGGCTCAAAGCCATAGCGAATCCTTATCGCTTAATGATTTTGTGCCTATTGCTGGATAAAGAGCTGAGTGTAACCGAGCTGAATGAAACTGTGCCCTTAAGCCAATCGGCGCTATCACAGCATTTGGCGGTGTTGAGAGCCGAAGACTTAGTCGATACCCGTAAGAGCTCGCAGATTGTGTATTACAAGCTTAAGAATGAGCAAGTCACCCAAGTGATTTCGATTCTCCACAGCCGTTACTGCGCCGTATAAATCCTGTCATGCAGTAACAATAAAGCCCTAGCTGAGACTAGGGCTTTATCATTTTTACAGCTTGCTAAAGTGTGCCCCAAAGGCTTCGACTTTACTCCAGTCGGTAAACTCGAAGGTGCCCTTCAGATCGGTTGGTCCCTTTGTCATCCACATGATGAAGCGGATCATAGTGCGGTCGAATAAACCGTATTTAGGGTAATCAATCTTGCCCGCAAACACTGCCAATTGCTGGGGTTGCCACAGGGATAATTTGAGGAACTTTTGCATATAAGGATTGGTTTCTGGCGTGTTCTTTAATGGCTTACGCGCCACTACATTCACAGTAAAAAAGCCGTTGATTTTACTGTCCAGCACCGCATGGTTACGATTCACAAACTGGTAGAGATCGGGCCTATGTTTGCCATAGCGAATGCTCGCACCAATCAACACTTTATCGAAATCGGCAAGGCTTAAGGCTTCGGCCTGTTCTAAGGTCACTAAAGACACCTGCTCACCCGCTTGTTCGGCAAGCGTTTTGATTTTGCGGCAGATTTCCAGTGTTTGACCATCGATTGTCGAATAGATGATTAGTGTCTGCATGTTAATCCCTCCAGAAAGTTGGCGTGAACAAAATCAACAAGGTAAAGACTTCGAGGCGACCAAATAACATGGCTACCACCAGCACCCATTTGGCTCCATCACCAATACTGGCGTAGTTACTTGCTACCTCCCCAAGACCCGGACCTAGGTTATTTAAGCAGGCCGCCGTGGCACTAAAGGCGGTAATATCATCCAGCCCCATGGCCATCAGTGCTAACATACACAGCACAAAGACTAAGGCGTAGGCGGAGAAAAATCCCCACACGGCATCGACAACCCGGTCAGGTAACGCCTTGGAGCCGATACGAATCGAGAACATCGCCTTCGGGTGAACGAGACGCTTAAGTTCGCGTGAACCTTGCAACAGCAGCAGGATAACCCGGATCACCTTAATCCCGCCCGCAGTTGAACCACCACACCCACCGATAAAGCTTGAGAAGATCAACAGAATCGGCAGGAACAGCGGCCACATATGGAAGCTTTCGGTACCAAAGCCGGCAGTCGTCGCTACCGAAACAGCTTGGAATAAGGCGTGATCTAAGGTTTCTTCTGGCGAGTCATAAATCCCTGAGTGATAAAGGGTTAAGAAGCAAATCGCCGTTAACACCAGCTGAATCGCCACCAGCATCTTGAACTCGGTATCTCGAAAATAGACTCTAAAATTGATCCCGCGGCGGGAAAATGCCGCAAAGTGCACGCTAAAGTTCACCGCTGAGACAATCAAAAAGAACACACAAATCAGGTTGATCACTGAGCTGTCGAAGTATCCCATACTGGCATCGTGGGTCGAAAAGCCCCCGATGGCGATGGTCGAAAACGAGTGACACACGGCATCGAATACGCTCATCCCCGCCAGCCAATAAGCGCCCGCACAGGCAATGGTTAGCAATAGATAGATGTACCATAACGCCTTAGCCGTTTCGGCAATCCTCGGCGTCATCTTACTGTCCTTCACGGGCCCCGGGATCTCGGCGCGATACAGCTGCATGCCCCCAACCCCAAGCACTGGCAGAATCGCCACGGCTAAAACGATGATCCCCATACCGCCGAGCCATTGCAGCATATGCCGATAAAACAGAATGGCCTTAGGCAAGGAGTCCAGCCCGACAATGACTGTGGCTCCCGTGGTGGTCAGTGCGGAGAAGGATTCGAAAAAACTGTCGGTCCAGCTGAGATCGGGTTGGCTTGAGAAGATAAAAGGTAAGGCACCAATGGAGCCAAGAACGGTCCAGAACAGGACCACAATCAGAAACCCCTCGCGGGTTCGCAATTCCTCTTTGCAGCGACGATTAGGGTACCAGAGCCAAAAACCGATAAATAAGCTGACAAAAAATGCCTGAATAAACGCAGTACCACCGCCATCGTTATACCAAATGGCAATTAAGGCTGGCGGCAGCATAGTGATGGAGAACAGGCCAATTAGCAGACCTATGATTCTTATTATGGTTTTGTATTGCATTCCGCTTGTTCAATTATTCCATTGGCTGCAAAGGTATTTTCAGCATTTTGCATATTTTGGCATAATTTACGCAGGCATCACAGCTCAAACTCTGCGCGCAGGATGCCCTGACTCAAAGTTGCCAACGATTCATTCAATATGCCCTGCTGCTGTTTGCCTATTTCAAAATGGATATCAACGGCTTCGGCAAATTGTTTATCGATGATCACCGCGTCTAACTGCTGCAGTAGATGCTCAACATCCCTTAATTGGGTGTAATCACAATGCAGTTTTGCCGGATAACGTAATTGCTTCACTCGCGTCGGCAATTGCCCTAACCCCTGGCGTAATCCCGAGGTATAGGCACGCACTAAACCGCCCACGCCTAACTTAGTACCACCATAGAAACGCACCACCACGGCACCGACTTCACCAATATTCGCACCTTGCAATACTGCGAGCATTGGACGACCTGCGCTGCCCGCTGGCTCACCATCGTCACTCGAACCGATGGCAATGCTGTCGTTAGGCGCTCCAGCGATAAAGGCATAGCAGTAATGGCTGGCGCCGGGATAATCTCGCTTTATGTCAGTAAGTACTAACTTCAGTTGTTCTAAACTAGCACAATGAAATAGAAAAGAGATAAAGCGGCTATGCTTTATCTCTTCTTCTATCTGCACATTTTCACTCGGTATCAGATAACTTTCGAGCACTCGCTCTCCCTAAACTCACGCTAAGCCCAGTTCGCGGGTCATATTTTCGTTTCTATCTAGATGCACAATCACATTGTCCTCGATACGAATACCGCCGAAAGGTCGCAGCTCATCAACGGTGCGCCAATTAATTTGCTGGCCACGGCTATCTTGTTTTAGCTCATTGAGTAACGTGTCGATAATGTACAAACCTGGCTCCATCGTTAGCACTTGGTTTGGTGCTAAAATGCGGGTGCAACGCAGGAATGGATGGGCCTCAGGGGCCGGAATATGGGTGCCACGTTCATCGAAGGCAAAACCACCCACATCATGCACTTGCAAGCCTAGCATATGGCCGAGTCCGTGGGGGAAGAAGGCGCTGGTAATGCCTTGGTCGACTAAGCCTTGGGCATCGCCCGTGGCTAACTCAAAATCCAACAGCATTTGCGCGACTTTGCCATGGGTCGCCAAGTGTAAATCGGGATAACGCACGCCCGGGCGCATCATATCGATCAGTTCGAGCTGCGCTTTGTTCATGGCAGTGATTAATTCATCGAAGCGATTCTTCTCAAACGCATAGGTACGCGTGATATCCGACGCATAGCCAAAGTAACTGGCACCCGCATCGATTAAAAAAGATAAGCGGCGCGCCGGATTTTGATGCTCAAGCGCGGTGTAATGCAAAATCGCCGCATTTTGGTTTAAAGCAATGATATTACCGTAGGGTACTTCGTTCTCGCCCTGTCCCACGGCAGATAAATACTGCTGCTGAATTTCAAACTCGCTCGCACCGTTATAGAAGGCATTTTTTGCCGCTAAATGCCCTTGCACCGCAATCTGGTTCGCACGGCGCATACATTCGAGTTCATATTCGGTTTTAGTAGTACGGTGGAAATGCAGATAGCTCATCACAGAGTCAGGATTGCGACTAGTGAAACCCAGCACCTCAGCCACATCTAAATGCTCACCCAAATACGCCCAGTTGGCGATATCGCTAGGCAATAGCTCGGCAACTTTATCGGCCTTAGTGAGCAACTTGATCTCAAAATGCTCAGTCCAGAACATCTCCGGAACGTCAGACACTTTATGCCAAAAATCCACTGGGCGATAAAAAATCAGTTGCGGCTTATCGCGACCGTTCACCACTAACCAGCAGTTAGGGTTATCCAACACGGGTAACCAAGCCTTGAAGTGGGGATTGGCTTTAAAAGGGTAATTAATGTCGTCCAAAAACATTCGATGTGGCTGACCCGAGTGGATCACTAAACCTGATAATGCTTCACGCGATACAATTTCAGCGACTCGACGATTAAGCTCGGCGATGTGGGCATGATAGTGATGAGCCAAGTGATCCATGTGTCATATCCTGTAATGAACGATAGTTAATAAAAAAAACGCAAATCTGACAGAGCCATACAGGCTCAGTGTTTTCCTTCGCTAACACCCTGTGATTTCACAGGTTAGCAAATTCTCGATTTAAGCCTATGCTTTTAATTCTAAAAATAAAATTATCCATTTAGCCAGCGAGTAATACCGCTAAAGTACAAATTCCCACCACGTACTCTTTGGCGTAATCTGGCACTTCTACACTTTGTGCAGTGTATCACAAAGCTGAAAATTCACTCTAGCCGACAAGAAATTAAACAGTCGTTTAAATTGGGTGTTGTAATTTATCGAATTTCGAAGCACACTGGCACACAACTGGTCAAATGATGGCCGAAGCTGCTGTGAGATAGAGAGTCGTACTAACACCAACAGATAATGGTGGGTATCACTTTTAAGCCAAAAGGAAGCAAGCAATGATCTACCAAAGTCCTACAATTCAGGTTGAGTTACTCGAGGATAATATTGCCAAGCTGTGCTTTAACGCACCCGGTTCGGTGAACAAATTCGACAGAGAAACACTCGCCTCACTAGATGCCGCATTAGACAGCATTAAACAACAATCAAACATTCAGGCCTTAGTGCTGACCTCAGGTAAAGATACCTTTATCGTGGGTGCCGACATTACTGAATTTTTAGGCTTATTCGCACAGGATGATGCGGTACTGCTCTCTTGGGTTGAACAGGCCAACGCCGTATTCAACAAACTCGAAGATTTACCTTTCCCAACCGCTTCAGCGATTAAAGGTTTCGCCTTAGGCGGCGGTTGTGAAACTATTCTGGCAACGGATTTCCGTATCGCCGACACCACAGCCAAAATCGGTCTACCCGAAACCAAACTAGGTATTATCCCAGGCTTTGGTGGCACAGTGCGTTTACCACGTGTAATTGGTGCTGATAACGCCCTTGAGTGGATCACCACGGGTAAAGATCAACGTCCAGAAGATGCCTTAAAAGTAGGTGCGGTTGACGCCGTTGTTGCGCCAGAGGCTTTAGAAGCCGCTGCCATTCAAATGCTAAAAGATGCAGTTGCAGAAAAGCTTGATTGGCAAGCCCGTCGCCAACGTAAGATGTCACCACTGACCTTACCAAAACTCGAAGCCATGATGTCTTTCACTACGGCTAAAGGCATGGTGTTTGCGGTGGCGGGTAAACACTACCCTGCACCGATGGCGGCTGTCAGCGTAGTCGAACAAGCTGCGACCAAAGGCCGCGCCGACGCACTGCAAATTGAGCATCAAGCATTTATCAAGTTAGCAAAAACCGATGTAGCCAAAGCGTTGATCGGTATCTTCTTGAATGACCAATTAGTAAAAGGCAAGGCTAAGAAAGCGGGCAAGCTCGCTAAAGATGTGAAAAGCGCCGCCGTATTAGGTGCAGGTATCATGGGTGGCGGTATCGCTTACCAAAGCGCCAGCAAAGGCACGCCAATCGTGATGAAGGATATCGCTCAACCAGCATTAGATTTAGGTTTAGGCGAAGCCGCAAAACTGTTATCTGCGCAAGTTGCTCGCGGCCGCTCTACCCCAGAAAAAATGGCTAAAGTGCTGAACAACATCACTCCAGCCCTAGACTATGCTCCAGTTAAACATGCTGACGTGGTTGTCGAAGCCGTCGTTGAGCATCCAAAAGTGAAGGCACAAGTACTGGCGGAAGTTGAGCAATACGTGAGTGAAGATGCGATTATCGCCTCTAACACGTCAACCATTTCAATCAACCTGCTCGCCAAGAGCATGAAGAAACCTGAGCGTTTCTGCGGTATGCACTTCTTTAACCCAGTGCACAAAATGCCATTGGTTGAAGTTATCCGTGGCGAGCACAGCTCGGAAGAAACCATCGCATCTGTTGTTGCCTACGCCAGCAAAATGGGTAAAACCCCAATCGTTGTTAACGATTGCCCGGGGTTCTTCGTTAACCGCGTACTCTTCCCTTACTTTGCTGGATTTAACGGCCTGCTTGCCGAAGGTGGCGACTTTGCCGCTATCGATAAAGTGATGGAAAAACAATTCGGCTGGCCAATGGGCCCAGCTTACCTGCTAGACGTTGTCGGCCTAGATACGGGTCACCACGCGCAAGCGGTAATGGCCGAAGGCTTCCCAGATCGTATGGGAAAATCCGGCAATGACGCGATTGACGTGATGTTCGAGAACAAACGTCTCGGTCAGAAGAATGGTAAAGGCTTCTACGCTTACTCTGTGGATAGCCGCGGTAAGCCAAAGAAAGATGTCGACCCAACCAGCTACGAGCTGCTTAAAGCCGCCTTTGGTGAGCAAAAAGCATTCGATGCGGATGAAATCATCGCCCGCACTATGATCCCAATGATTATCGAAACTGTTCGCTGTTTAGAAGAAGGCATTGTGGCATCACCTGCCGAAGCGGATATGGGCTTGGTCTATGGTTTAGGTTTCCCTCCATTCCGTGGTGGTGTATTCCGTTACTTAGATACTATGGGCGTAGCGAACTTTGTCGCCTTAGCTGACAAATACGCTCACTTAGGTGGTTTGTATCAAGTCACCGACGCCATGCGCGCCCTTGCAGCCAACAACGGTAGCTACTACCAAGCCTAATTAGCGGGAAAGGAATTTAATTATGAAACAAGCTGTTATCGTAGATTGCATTCGTACTCCTATGGGCCGTTCTAAGGCTGGGGTGTTCCGTAATGTACGTGCAGAAACACTCTCTGCCGAATTAATGAAAGGTCTATTACTGCGTAACCCGCAATTAGATCCCAATACTATTGAAGACGTTATTTGGGGCTGCGTGCAGCAAACCCTAGAACAAGGCTTCAACATTGCCCGTAACGCATCATTGCTGGCTGGTATCCCGAAAACAGCTGGCGCAGTGACAGTCAACCGCCTATGTGGTTCTTCAATGGAAGCCATCCACCAAGCCGCTCGCGCCATTATGACTGGCATGGGCGACACCTTTATCATCGGTGGTGTTGAACATATGGGCCACGTGCCCATGAACCATGGTGTGGACTTCCACCCAGGTTTAGCCAATAACGTCGCCAAAGCGTCTGGCATGATGGGCTTAACCGCAGAGATGCTAGGTAAGCTTCACGGCATCAGCCGCGAGCAACAAGATGCCTTTGCAGTGCGTTCACACCAACGCGCTCACGCTGCTACTGTTGAAGGCCGCTTTGCCAAGGAAATCTATGGCATCGAAGGCCATGATGCTAACGGCGCACTGATTAAAGTGCTGCACGATGAAGTGATTCGCCCAGAAACCTCAATGGAATCATTAGCGGCGCTGCGCCCAGTCTTCGACCCTGCAAACGGTACTGTTACTGCGGGTACCTCTTCAGCATTATCTGACGGTGCTTCGGCAATGTTAGTGATGGAAGAATCTAAAGCACGCGCTCTAGGTCTACCAATCCGTGCCCGTATTCGCTCAATGGCGGTTGCAGGTTGTGACGCGGCAATCATGGGTTACGGTCCAGTACCTGCAACTCAAAAAGCACTGGCTCGCGCAGGCATTACAGTCAATGATTTGGATGTTATCGAACTGAACGAAGCGTTCGCAGCTCAGTCTCTACCCTGCGTTAAAGACCTAGGTCTGCTCGATGTGGTAGAAGACAAGATCAACCTCAATGGTGGCGCTATCGCACTTGGCCATCCACTGGGTTGCTCTGGTGCACGTATTTCGACAACGTTGATCAACCTGATGGAACACAAAGATGCGACCTTAGGTTTAGCGACTATGTGTATCGGTTTAGGCCAAGGTATTGCGACCGTTTTCGAACGCGTTTAATCCTTAACGATTCTTCCTTCGAAGCCGGACTCAGTTCCGGCTTTTTTATTTGCGATAGCGCCTTAATTATCTTCCTTTCTGCTCAGCTTCAATTTGAAAATCAGGCAGTTTTCGACTTAACTTGATAAATATCCTTAATGCACTTCTCCGCATTTGACCGTCATTATGACACTGCTAAGAAGCATGGATGCGTTTCATTCTTTAGGCTACGAGAGGGATGTTCAATGCTGCAAACGGAACAAACGCTTTTCGAACAAATGCGGATCACTGAGCTTGAGATTGATTTTCGCAAGTCCTTGTTCTCTTTTACCTTAGCCGATGTCAGAGCACTGCAATCCTTCAAACCTGTGATTGAAGAGAACATAGACAAAATCGTTGATGACTTTTACGGTCTACAAACCAGTGTGTCCGAGATTGCTCTGCTGATCGGTGACTCCGATACCCTCGCTCGTTTACGTACCGCCCAGAGACGCTATGTGCTCGACCTGTTTAATGGAGTGTACGATTTAGAGTACGTTAACAACCGCCTGCGGATTGGCTTAGTACACAAGCGTATCGGCGTTGAACCTAAACTCTACCTCTCTGCCGTTCATACACTAAAAGAGTTGATTTATGCCGAGATAAATAACTCGGTTGCTGATGACTTGCAAAATGAACGCATTCGAGTCGCCATAGATAAACTTGTTCTCTTCGACGTCACCCTCGTTTTCGATACCTATATTCGAAGCCTAGTATCTGAAATTGAGAACGCTAAAGACAAGGCTGAACGTTACGCACAGAGCATGGAAAGCAAAGTCAAAGAACGCACACAACAGCTCGAAGAATTATCTCAAACCGACCCGTTAACGGGGCTATTAAATGTGCGACATCTACAAGAAATTGGCACTCGGATTTTAAGAGCAGCGCAGAGACGAGCCGAGCCGGTTAGCGTAATCTACTTAGATGTTGATGACTTTAAATCCTTTAATGATACCCAAGGCCACCGCTCTGGAGATGAAGTGCTTTGCGCCGTCGCGCAGGCCATCAAAGAAAGCACCCGCGTAGAGGACCATAGTTTTCGATATGGTGGTGATGAATTCTGCATCATCATGCCCAATTGTCGAGAAGACCAAGCCAGAGACAACTTTATCGAGCGCTTTAATCAAAACATTAAACTGCACCTAAACAACATCTCCCTCAGTTACGGTATTGTTGATACAGGCCCCTATGATTATGATGATGCCAATACCTTGATCCATAAAGCGGATCAAAAAATGTATAGCTATAAACGTGCTGCCAAGTTGCAGCAGCAAGGCTCAGTGTCGATGGCGGCAAATGATATAAAATCCGATATGCCTCAGTCCGCTTCTCAAGTGGGAACACCCCAAGCAGCAATTACGCCAATCATAGTGCATAGCATTCAACAACCTCAGGGAATAAACAAAGTTGCCGAGTAATAGAAATGTTCCACGTGAAACATTCTGCTAGCGGTAAATAAATCGGCAAGAGCAATGCCTAGCCCCATCACAAATTCAACCCATCAACTTGGTTTATCCAAACCACTGGAGTAACATTAGCCAATTCTGTTTAACCGTTCAGTAGAGGTCATATGAACGACGTTTTCTCAACCGCACAACACAAACTGGATGCTCTTGGTTTACGCTGCCCAGAGCCGGTAATGATGGTGCGAAAGACGGTAAGACAAATGGCACAAGGTGAAACCTTGTTAATCATCGCAGATGATCCTGCGACTACACGTGATATTCCCAGCTTTTGTGAGTTTATGGACCACACACTGGTCGCCAGTGAAACCAGCCAAACACCCTATCAATATTTGATTAAAAAGGGACTCTAAGTCTCTACATCGACATCAGGATAAGGACATCAAACATGCCGAAACTAGTTGCTATCGCCTACAAAACGGTTAAAAGCGGGCCAATGAACGAAGTGCTGTGCGCGAATGTCACTCAGCACAGCGGCGTCGAAAAAGATGTATTTGGTCGCCCGGGTAAACGGCAAGTCACGGTACTGTCGCTGCAGCAGTGGCAAATAGCTTGTCAGAGCATAGATGCAAATTTACCTTGGACGACTCGCCGAGCAAACCTATTGGTCGATGGATATAGTTTTGGGGCAGCGGATGTTGGCAAGCTGCTCCGCATTGGTGATCTCTGCCTCGAAGTGACTGGTGAAACCGATCCCTGCAAGAAGATGGAACAGGCTCATGCTGGCTTGGAATCCGCGCTTACTCCCGATTGGCGCGGCGGCGTCACCTGCCGTGTCATCAATGACGCCATGATCCACATCGGCGATGCCGTTACATTAGACTAATCATACTTCGTGGAGAGTAAGCCACATTACTCTCCCACAGTTTGCCCCGCCTCAGCTTCTCCCCTCGGTCATTAATTGAAACAGTATTTCCGTTTTCCTTACTGGGTATTTGTGCGATAACTTAGCGCAGCATTAACAAAAGTTTATCTAATCCGATAACAGCAAAGCCCTAGAATAACGATAACAGGACATAACATGTTGAAACCTAAGCTGACACCGCTTTATATCGCCCTGATGCTTGGCCTTAGTTCCCATACAGTACAGGCAACAGACGCCCCAAAAGCCAGTTGGAACGTCAATGCGCCAGCCAATGCCCCACTAGAAAAAGTGACCATAGATGTAACCGAAGGCACTTGGATGAACATCAGTGTCAGCCCGGATGGTAAACATTTAGTGTTTGATTTACTGGGTGATATTTATCAAATCCCAGTCACGGGTGGCGAAGCCAAACCATTAGCCCAAGGCATCGCCTGGCAAATGCAGCCCGTGTATAGCCCGGATGGTAAGCATATTGCCTTCACCTCAGATGCGGATGGTGGCGACAATATTTGGATTATGGATGCCGACGGCAGCAATCCACGCACAGTCACGACAGAGACTTTTCGTTTACTTAACAGTCCCGCATGGAGTCCTGATTCGCAATATTTAGTTGGTCGTAAGCATTTTACCGCCAGTCGGAGCTTAGGCGCTGGTGAAGTCTGGCTCTACCATGTCGCAGGTGGTGAAGGTGTTAAACTCACCGAACGTCCTAACGATGAAAAGGATTTAGGTGAGCCAGCCTATTCACCCGATGGCCGTTACATTTACTTCAGCCAAGATGACACACCGGGAAAAACCTTCCATTATTCCAAAGACTCAGTAAACGGCATCTATAAAATCAAGCGTTACGATACCCAAACGGGTGATATTGAAATCTTGATCGAAGGAACCGGTGGCGCCATTCGTCCAACACCGAGCCCTGACGGCACCAAACTGGCGTACATCAAGCGAGATGATTTCCAATCCTCTTTGTATTTGCTCGATTTGAAATCCGGCGAAACGACAAAACTCTACAGCGATTTGGACCGCGATATGCAAGAGACTTGGGCAATCCATGGTGTTTACCCGACGATGGCATGGACTCCAGACAACAAAGACATCTTCTTCTGGGCTAAGGGCAAAATCAATCGCCTGAATGTTGCCAATAAAACGGTCACCAACATTCCCTTCAGCGTAAAAACCCAGTTAGATGTGCAGCCTTCAGTACGCTTTAAACAAGATATTGATAAGGATGTATTCGACGTAAAGATGCTGCGAATGGCACAAGTTTCACCGGATGGCAGCAAGGTCACCTTCGAAGCATTGGGTAAAATCTGGTTGAAGACACTTCCCGACGGCAAGATGTCACGCTTAACCGAGTTAGGTAACGACATTGAAGAGCTCTATCCCCAGTGGTCGCGTGATGGCAAAAATATTGTCTTCACAACTTGGAATGACCAAGACCAAGGCTCTGTACAAGTGATCAGTGCAAAAGGTGGTAAAGCGAAACAACTTACCACTGAGCCAGGCAAATATGTTGAGCCCACCTTCTCACCCAATGGTGAGTTGGTAGTGTATCGCAAAACCCAAGGTGGACACCTTACACCTCGTACTTGGTCGCAGGAACCCGGCCTGTACAAGGTCGATTTAAAAACCAAACAAAATAAGAAAATTAGCGCTGAGGGTTATCAAGCACAATTCGGCGCTTCGGCCGATCGCATTTTCTTTATGAACACAGGTGATAACGACACACCACAGCTTGCCTCAATTAACCTAGATGGGTTTGATAAACGCGTTCACTACAGCAGTAAGCATGCAACCGAATTTAGAGTATCACCCGACGGCGAACAACTGGCATTTGCCGAACGTTTTAAAGTTTGGGTTACCCCCTTCGCTAAACATGGTGAAACCGTTGAAATCGGCCCTAACGCTAGCAATCTTCCTGTTACTCAATTAAGTGTGCGAGCCGGCGAAAGCATCAGTTGGAATAGCAAAAGTAACCAACTCTATTGGACTCTTGGCCCAGAACTGTACCAAGCCAATGTGGATTCCCAGTATCTCAAAAGGGACGAGCAAGCCAAGCCAAGTATTATCAACTTAGGCTTTACCGAAAAGGCCGATGTTCCACGTGGAACAGTCGCCTTTGTCGGCGGCAAAGTGATCACCATGGAAAATGACCAAGTCATCAATAAGGGTGTGGTCATAGTCAAAGACAATCATATTGTTGCCGTTGGCGATGCAAATACAGCGATTCCAAAGGATGCACAAGTTATCGATATTAGCGGCAAATCCATTATGCCTGGCTTGTTTGATGCTCATGCCCATGGTGCCCAGGCCGATGATGAAATCGTGCCACAACAAAACTGGGCACTCTACTCTGGATTATCCCTAGGCGTGACAACCATCCATGATCCATCGAATGATACCACTGAGATTTTTGCAGCCTCGGAACAGCAAAAGGCTGGTCACATCGTTGGTCCACGGATTTTCTCCACTGGAACAATTCTTTATGGCGCAAATGCTCCCGGCTACACCTCGCATATCGACTCACTCGATGATGCAAAATTTCACTTAGAGCGACTCAAAAAAGTCGGTGCCTTTAGCGTTAAGAGCTACAACCAACCGCGTCGTAATCAAAGGCAACAGGTTATCGCCGCCGCTCGCGAACTCGAAATGATGGTTGTGCCAGAGGGTGGCAGCTTGCTACAACATAACCTGACTATGGTTGCCGATGGTCATACAACCGTAGAGCACTCGTTACCCGTGGCGAGTATTTATAACGATATTAAACAGTTCTGGAGCCAAACTAAGGTCGGTTACACCCCAACCTTAGTAGTCGCCTACGGCGGTATTTCGGGTGAAAACTATTGGTACGATAAGACCGATGTGTGGGCACATCCACGTTTGTCTATGTATGTTCCAAGCGATATTTTGCAGGCTCGCTCAATGCGTCGCCCCCATGCCCCCGACAGTCACTACAACCACTTCAATGTTGCTAAAGTCGCTAATGAGTTTAATAAATTAGGCATACATCCAAACATTGGCGCCCACGGTCAGCGTGAGGGTTTAGCCGCACATTGGGAAATGTGGATGTTCGCCCAAGGTGGAATGAGCAATATGGATGTGCTGAAAACTGCGACTATCAATCCTGCCACCACCTTCGGGCTAGAGCATCAACTTGGCTCAATTAAAACCGGTAAGCTTGCAGACTTAATCGTTATTGATGGCGACCCATTAGCGGATATTCGAGTCACAGATAAAGTCACTTATACTATGGTCAATGGTAAGTTGTTTGATGCTGAGTCGATGAACCAGCTGAATGGTAACAAACAACAGCGTAAGCCTTTCTTCTTCGAGAAAATCTAATCTCAACAAAGTAAAATAACAAAAGGCATGTTCCACGTGGAACATGCCTTTTTATTTTGGATTTAAGCTCAATTAGATGTATGACTTATTTGCCGCCACAGCAAGCATCATAGGCAATGCAATCAACTAGATGATCGTTCACCATCCCCACCGCCTGCATAAAAGCATAACAAATCGTCGGACCAACAAAGTTAAAGCCAAGCTTTTTTAATGCCTTAGACATTGCCTCTGATTCAGGTGTTTGCGCAGGCACTTGCGACATGGAGGTAAATTGATTCACCAAAGGCTTACCACCAACAAAGCTCCACAGAAATTCAGAAAAATCTTTGCCATCCGCAGTGTAGGCTAAGTAACCTTTTGCATTACGAATAATCGAATGGATCTTAAGGCGATTACGAACAATACCAGGATTGTTCATCAACTCCTCTACCTTAGCGTCGTCGAAAGTTGCAATCACTGCCGGCTCAAAATCCGCAAAGGCTTGTTCGTAATTTTGTTGTTTCTTTAAGATAGTAATCCAAGACAACCCAGCTTGTTGGCCATCTAAACAGAGCTTGGCAAATAACTCCTTCGAATCATAAACAGGGCGTCCCCACACCTTATCGTGGTACTCACGATACAAGGGATCATCGCTGACCCAATTACAGCGGATTTCTTCCATGGCATATCTACCTTAACGTTTTAACGAAGAAGGTAAAAAATAACCTACATAAGCAGAGATCTACAAGGTATAATCGAAACCATTTTCTATTAAAGCTGACGGCAGTAGACAAGTAGACATGACGACGAAACACGACGTAAAAACATTTCAGGGTTTCATTCTAACCCTGCAGGAATATTGGGCGCAGCAAGGCTGTGCAATCGTTCAACCTTTAGATATGGAAGTCGGTGCGGGTACATTCCACCCACAAACTTTCCTACGCTCTTTAGGGCCTGAGCCAATGAGCAGTGCCTATGTGCAGCCATCGCGCCGCCCTACCGACGGCCGTTACGGTGAAAACCCAAACCGTCTGCAGCACTACTACCAATTCCAAGTCGTGTTAAAACCGTCACCGGATAATATCCAAGAACTCTATTTAGGTTCTCTGCAAGCCCTTGGTATTGATACACAAATCCATGATATCCGTTTTGTGGAAGACAACTGGGAATCACCAACATTAGGCGCTTGGGGTCTGGGTTGGGAAGTCTGGTTAAACGGCATGGAAGTGACTCAGTTTACTTACTTCCAACAGGTCGGCGGCTTAGAGTGTAGCCCTGTCACCGGTGAAATCACCTACGGTTTAGAGCGTCTCGCCATGTATATCCAAGGTGTGGATAGTGTTTACG
Source organism: Shewanella sp. GD04112 (assembly GCF_029835735.1). NCBI lineage: Bacteria > Pseudomonadati > Pseudomonadota > Gammaproteobacteria > Alteromonadales > Shewanellaceae > Shewanella > Shewanella sp. GD04112. The sequence continues at coordinate 11,581 of NZ_JAOEAL010000001.1, read as the reverse complement.
ACCTAGTATGGACCGATGGCCCCATGGGTCGCATCACCTACGGCGATGTGTTCCACCAAAACGAAGTTGAGCAATCGACCTATAACTTTGAGCACGCAGACGTCGACTTTATGTTTGCCCTGTTCGATCAATGCGAAAAGATGTGTCAGCACTTATTGTCGCTTGAAAAGCCATTACCTCTACCCGCCTATGAGCAAGTGATGAAAGCCTCGCACGCCTTCAACTTGCTCGATGCACGCCACGCCATTTCAGTGACTGAACGTCAGCGTTATATCCTGCGCGTTCGTACCATGGCTAAAGCCGTTGCTGAATCCTATTATCAGGCACGCGAAGCGCTTGGCTTCCCAATGTGTAAGTAGAGGTAGCACATGAATTTTGAAAACTTACTCATCGAGTTAGGCACTGAAGAACTGCCGCCAAAGGCGCTGCGTAAACTGGCTGAGTCTTTCTTAGCGAACTTTACCGAAGAATTAACCAAAGCCGATTTAGCTTTTAAATCAGCTGTTTGGTATGCAGCACCCCGTCGTCTCGCCATTAATGTGACAGAACTAGCGCTTGCTCAAGCGGACAAAATCGTTGAAAAACGCGGCCCCGCTGTCAGCTCAGCATTCGACGGTGAAGGTAAACCAACGAAAGCCGCAGAAGGCTGGGCACGTGGTAACGGTATTACCGTTGACCAAGCTGAACGTTTGGTGACCGACAAAGGCGAATGGCTGGTTTATAACGCCAAAGTCGAAGGCGTTGAAACCAAGAGCTTAATCGCTGCGATGGCGCAACGTGCGCTGGATAAGTTACCGATTCCTAAGCCAATGCGCTGGGGAAGCAGCAAGACACAATTCATTCGCCCTGTTCACACCGCCACTATGCTGTTAGGCAGTGAGTTAATCGAAGGTGAATTGCTCGGCATTAAATCGGCACGCAATGTTCGTGGCCATCGCTTTATGGGGACAGGCTTCGAGCTTGACCATGCAGACAACTACCTGACGCTACTGAAAGAAAAAGGTAAAGTCATCGCCGACTACGAAAGCCGTAAAGCCTTAATCAAAGCCGATGCCGAAAAAGCGGCCGCTAAGATTGGTGGCACCGCCGATATCGAAGATGACCTGCTAGAAGAAGTCACCTCTTTAGTTGAATGGCCAGTCGTGTTAACCGCAAGCTTTGAAGAGAAGTTCTTAAACGTACCTTCAGAAGCCTTGGTTTATACGATGAAGGGCGATCAGAAATACTTCCCAGTATTCGATGATGCAGGTAAGTTACTGCCAAACTTTATTTTTGTCGCGAACATCGAATCAAAAGATCCGGCGCAAATCATTGCTGGTAACGAGAAAGTGGTTCGTCCACGCTTGGCCGATGCCGAGTTCTTCTTCAATACCGACAAAAAACACACGCTGGAATCACGTTTACCGAGTCTTGAGACTGTCTTGTTCCAACAACAACTAGGTACTTTAAAAGACAAAGTCACTCGTATCTCTGCCCTAGCCGCCTTTATTGCCGAGCAAACTGGCGCTAACGCCGTTGATGCTGCCCGTGCTGGTTTATTGTCTAAAACAGACTTAATGACCAATATGGTGATGGAGTTTACCGATACTCAAGGCACTATGGGTATGCATTACGCCCGCCTAGACGGTGAAACTGAAGCCGTTGCCTTAGCCATGGAAGAGCAATACAAGCCCAAATTCTCTGGCGATACAGTTCCGACGGCAGCAGTATCTTGCGCGGTAGCTTTAGCGGATAAACTCGACACCTTAGTCGGTATCTTCGGTATTGGTCAGGCACCTAAGGGCGCTGCCGACCCATTCGCACTGCGCCGCGCCGCTATCGGTGTGTTACGCATTATCGTTGAGAACAAGCTGCCACTAGACTTAGTGACCCTGATTGCTAAGGCTCAAGAACTTCATGGCACTAACTTAAGCAACGCGAATGCAAGCGATGAAGTGCTTGAGTTCTTAATGGCGCGTTTCCGTGCTTGGTACCAAGATAAAGGTATCGAGGTTGACGTGATCCTCGCCGTATTAGCACGTCGCCCAACTCGCCCTGCTGATTTTGATAGCCGTATCAATGCGGTATCACACTTCAGAAGCTTAGAAGCCTCTAGCGCTCTGGCAGCGGCGAATAAGCGTGTGTCTAACATTCTGGCGAAAGTGGAAGGCGAATTACCCACTGCGATTAACTCAGCTCTGTTAGCCGAAGCCGCAGAACAAGCATTAGCCGCTAAGCTTGCCGAACTGCAGCCTCAACTCGCTCCGCTGTTCGCTAATGCTGATTACCAACAGGCATTAACACTGCTGGCGAGCTTACGTGAGAGTGTTGACCAGTTCTTCGAGGACGTGATGGTTATGGCGGATGACGAAGCATTGAAAAACAACCGTTTAGCACTGCTAAATAACCTACGTGAACAGTTCTTACATGTAGCGGATATTTCTCTGCTTCAGTAAATCGCACGTTAGAGTCTTAATAAAAAACGCGCATATAGCGCGTTTTTTATTAGCTGCAATATATTAAAACTGCTGAAGTTTTTCGTGCAACGCTTCGAATTGAGCGGGCTCGAGTCCAACCAAGGCTAACAAGTTGCTCAGCATGTCAGCAGGCAATTTACCCGCTTGCTGCAGCATCGAAATCTCACTGATGATATTAGCGCGCCAAACCACTGTGGCAATTCCCTCATTCGGCCGAGTATGGACATGGGCTAATTTATCCAGCTCGGTTTCAAAGGTACTTGGCAATTGCCAATGCTTTGCTAACAAAGCACTTAAGGTGAGAGATTTGGCCGTCATCACTTGTCGGAATAACCAAGAGTTTGGCTGCTCCCCTGGTTCTGCTTGCACAAAGGCATCAAGTAACATTTTAAAGATGGCGAGCTTACCTACATCATGCAGTAATCCTAATAGGAATGCAGTGTCTCTATCTTCTTCACTCAGTTCGCTGGTTAAAAAGGCCACCTGCATCGAATGACGCCAAATTTCGGCACCAAAGCGACGAAAATAAATGGGTTTAATATCGAGCATCTCACGCACTAGGCAGCTCGTCACAAAGCGGCGTAACTGTTCACGGCCGAGCTGCACTAAAGCCTGCTGCAGGCTTGTGACCTCTCGATCACCACGCTTAAAGGCTGGTGAGTTACACAGCTTAAGCACTTCGACGCTCAGTAAGGGATCTTTCTCGATTAACGCCAACAAGTCCTTAGTATCAAACTGTGGCTCAGCTAATTTACGGTCTAACTCCAAAACCTTAGAGGGAAGCTTAAGCACCTTTTCGGCTATCACTTGTGGCGATGCTAAGGCGAGTTCTATTTCAGCCATAACACGCCGTTCAAGGTTATTGGCAACGCCACCAGCATCTTTGGTTCTGGCGGGAAACAACAAGCTGTAAAACAGCGCCGCAAGGTCGATACTCACCACGGTATCAACGGGTTCTTCTTGGCGTTTAGGGGCTGAAACTTTGTCCAACGATTTACTGAGATCGGTTTGACTAAAGCTTTTAGGTCGCTCCAGTGTTGTCTCTTCGCGGATATTAAACATTTTATTAAATATGGACTTAATCAAGACGTTCCAACCTATAAGAGCTGAGTTAACTGACCCTGCATAATTATCAGTCCATTGTAGTTCATATACTAGTGGTCACATCATGTATTACGCGCAGCTTTACTATATATCCCTAGACTTAAGGCTGCATTATCAAATCGAATGTTTCACGTGAAACCTTATTCCAAGTAGCCTTGATAGGCCCGTGCAATTTGTTTGGCCAATTCCGCGTTGATTGGAGAATAAGCTTTCGCGGAAATAACCAGTGCGACGGCGACCACAGGCAAGGGTGGAAGTGTTCCAGAATCAATAATATTCAGTGGTGCCGATACACTGCATTCGGCCATGGCACTAATAGCCAAATTCTTAGCCACTATCGCTTTAAGAGCCGCAGCACTGCTGCTACAGGCTAACAACTGATAATGCCTATCTTGCTTCATCAATCCATCTAACGCCGCGATATGGAATTTACAGTCCTTTTGGAATAGCGCTATAGGTAAGGGATCGGCATCACTCAAGTTCGAACCACTCGCGCTCACCCAAACACCTTTTGAGGTTTGTAATAAGTAGCCTTCATCGGACTCGGGCAAACGAGTCACTATCGCCGCATCGAGCTGCCCAGAATCCAGCATGATCCGCAGCTTTTGGCTCGAGGCGCAGGTAATTTGAAGATCGAGTTGCTTAATGTGACCATGTAACAACGCCACTATCCGCGGCAACACGGATTCGGCATAGTCATCTGGACAGCCCAAATGCAATTGTGTGCCGACTTGGGTCTGCTTAATGGTTGTGACAGTCTCATCATGCAATTGCAGTAATTGCTTAGCGTACAAACCAAAACGTTGGCCTTCGGTAGATAAGACTAAGTTTCGCCCCTCTTTTACAAAGAGCGTTTTTCCCAACTCTTGCTCTAAGCGCTTCATTTGCATACTGACGGCAGATTGAGTCTTATAGGTTTGCATTGCCGCACGGGTAAAACTCCCGGTATCGACAAAAGCCACAAAGCTGCGCAGCGCTTCTATTTCCATAATATTTCCTATCTGATGTCAGCCTATCTATTCATTTTGCTGATAGATGACATCAAATCTATTCGTTAGTCATGCAAAGTACAAGCGCCTATATTGATAAGCACAACCCCAAACAGGAAGGTGAAAATGGAACTCTACATTGGTAATAAAAACTACTCTAGTTGGTCGCTCCGTGCTTGGTTAATGGCAGCAAAATCAGGTATTCAGTTCGATGAAATCCTACTACAACTCGATACCGATAGCTTTTATCAGCGGCTCAAATCCATTTCGCCTACCCTAAAAGTTCCAACACTCATCGATGGAAATATCACGGTTTGGGATTCATTGTCGATTTGCGAATATATCAACGATACTTATCTTTCAGGCACAGCCTGGCCACAAGATCCGAAACATAAGGCCAAGGCTCGCTCCTTCGCCTGTGAAATGCATTCAGGCTTTCATGCCCTGCGAAATGCCCTGCCGATGAATATCCGTGCCCATCGTTATGTCGAATTAAGCCCTGCCGTGTTGCAGGATATTACCCGCATCGACAGCATCTGGTCACAGCAAATGGCAGAGTTTGCCACCGCCCAAGGCACTTGGTTATTTGGCAAGTGGTCGATAGCCGATATGATGTTTGCGCCGGTTGTGATGCGCTTCTTCACCTATGAGATTGAAGTCTCCCAAGCGAGTCGAGCCTATATGGAATTTATTGTGAGCCAGCCGGAAATGCAGGCCTGGATACAAGCCGCCAAAGCCGAGACTGAAATAGTGGACATCGACGAAGCTGGTGTTGATAGGTAGTTTTCAACCAAACAAAAAGGGAAAGCTTAGCTTTCCCTTTTTATCAATCGCTAACGATATAGATCGTTAAACGTCTAAGTTAGCCACGTTCAGCGCGTTGGCTTCGATAAAGTCACGGCGTGGTTCAACTTGGTCGCCCATCAAACAAGTAAATAGCTGATCTGCACCAACGGCATCATCAATCGTCACTTGCAGCATACGGCGAGATTCAGGATCCATCGTGGTTTCCCACAATTGCTCAGGGTTCATCTCACCCAATCCTTTATAGCGTTGGATGTAGAGGCCACGCTTGGCTTCGCCGATGGTCCAATCTAACGCTTCAATGAAGCTACCCACTTCCTTCACACGGTCGCCACGTTGTACATAACCACCGACTTCAATCAGACCTTCGAGCGCCGCACCTAACTTACCAATGCGTTGGTAATCAGTTGATTGGAAGAAGTCGTAGCTGAACAGGTAGTGTGTATCGATACCGTGTTTACGGATAGTGATCTTCGGCAGATACACTTTACGCTCAGGATCGAGTACAGGCTCACCAGAATACAACACACCGCTGTTTTCTAATTCCACCAGCTCATGGATAAAGGCGTCGATCCACTCCTTCATCTTACCTTCATCCGCCAACATCTCGTTGTTGATCATTGGATGATAAAGCATGCGGTTGGTGATCTGCGTTGGGTAACGTTGCTCTAAACGGGCCACAATCGCTTCCACTTCACGGTACTGAGTCACTAAACGCTCTAATGGCTCACCCGACATGCCAGGCGCACCTTGAGATGGGTAAATGCTAGTACCATCTAACGCTTGAGTGGTCAGATACTGAGTCAGTGCCGCTTCGTCTTTCAGATATTGTTCTTGCTTACCTTTCTTCACTTTGAATAAAGGCGGCTGAGCAATATACACATAACCACGTTCAATCAGTTCAGGCATTTGGCGGAAGAAGAAGGTCAACAGCAAGGTACGAATGTGCGAGCCGTCGACGTCAGCATCCGTCATGATGATGATGTTGTGGTAACGCGTCTTATCCGGGTTGTATTCGTCACGACCAATACCACAGCCGAGAGCGGTAATTAGCGTGGCAACCTCTTGAGAAGAAAGCATTTTATCAAAGCGCGCTTTCTCAACGTTTAAGATTTTACCTTTCAGTGGCAGAATCGCTTGGTTCTTACGGTTACGTCCCTGCTTAGCGCTACCGCCAGCAGAGTCCCCTTCCACTATGTAGATTTCTGAAAGACCAGGGTCTTTCTCCTGGCAATCCGCCAGCTTACCTGGCAAACCACCTAAGTCGAGTGCACCTTTACGACGGGTCATTTCACGGGCTTTACGCGCCGCTTCACGGGCACGGGCCGCATCGACAATCTTACCGACGATTAACTTAGCATCGGCAGGGTTTTCCAGCAGATAGTCGTTTAGCTTTTCACCCATGGTTTGTTCAACCGCGGCTTTCACTTCGCTAGAGACTAACTTGTCTTTAGTTTGCGAGCTGAACTTAGGATCAGGCACTTTAACTGAAATCACGGCCGTTAAACCTTCGCGGGCGTCATCGCCTGTCGCGTTAGTTTTGCCTTTCTTGTTATAGCCTTCGTTTTCCATGTAGTTGTTAAGGTTACGTGTCAACGCACTACGGAAACCCGCTAAGTGAGTACCACCATCGCGTTGTGGAATGTTGTTGGTAAAACAGAAAATGCTTTCTTGATAACCATCGTTCCACTGCATCGCCACTTCAACGGTAATGCCATCTTCACGTTCTTGCATAAAGTGGAATACGTCTTTGTTTACTGGCGTTTTATTACGGTTCAGGTAATCAACGAATGCGCTGATACCACCTTCATATTTAAAGAATTCATTCTTATTGTCACGCTCGTCGACTAAGCGGATACCCACGCCTGAGTTGAGGAATGACAGTTCGCGCACGCGCTTGGCCAGAATCTCGAAGTGGAACTCAACATCGCTGAAGGTTTCTTCACTTGGCCAGAAACGGATTTCGGTACCGGTTTTAGTCGCATCGCCGATCACTTTGATTGGCTCGTCAGGTACACCGTGGGTATAAAACTGCTCGTGTACTTTTCCTTCGCGGCGAATGGTTAACTGCAGCTTTTTAGACAGCGCGTTAACTACCGACACACCCACACCGTGCAGACCACCTGACACTTTATAAGAGTTATCGTCGAACTTACCGCCCGCGTGCAGTACCGTCATGATCACCTCGGCGGCAGACACGCCTTCTTCCGGGTGAATCGCCACAGGAATACCACGGCCGTCGTCGCGAACGGAGACCGAGCCATCCACATGGATAGTAATAGTGATATCAGTACAATGGCCGGCTAAGGCTTCATCGATAGAGTTATCGACTACTTCGAACACCATATGATGTAGACCCGTACCGTCGTCGGTGTCACCAATATACATCCCAGGTCTCTTACGTACTGCATCAAGGCCCTTAAGGACCTTAATACTCGAAGAATCGTAACTATTCTCTGACATATTATTCTCTCAATGGTTATTCAATTACCGTTACACGTCCCTGTTCCACATGGAACATCCTACTGGGAGGCGTGTGTAACGAATCGACTATTGCTGCAGGCTCAATGGCAGTGACAAACACTTGCGCACCTGTGTCCACTAGCTGCTTAAGCAATAGCTGCCTATGCTGTGCATCCAACTCGGATGGAAGATCATCCACAAGATAAATACTGTGTTTATCTATTTGTTGTTTGAGCAACTTTCCCTGTGCAATACGCAGTGCACAGACTAATAATTTCAATTGACCACGGGACAGGGCATCCTGCGCCGGTAAACTACCTACACGAAGTCTTAGGTCAGCTTTATGGGGACCGCTGACGGTATGACCCGTAGCCAAATCTCTGGGATATTGGGATTCGAGAAGTTGTGCAAAATCCGTTTTGCTATCCCAGCCGCGGGTAAATGAAACCTTAACATCTACCTGCGGTAAAAACTCCCCGATTATACCCTTAAGTAGCTCATTTAACGAGTCTACATAACGGTTTCGTATTTCTGTGACCTGCTCGGTGTAACGGACAAACTCCCTATCCCAATATTGGATTTGATCATAGGAAGAATTATTTCTAAGCAATTGATTTCGTTGTTTTAGAACCCTTCTTACATTCACCCATGCCGCATAAAACTGTGGGTCGGAATGAAAGGCGCCCCAATCGATAAACTGTCGACGGGATTTAGGACCTTCAAACAGGAGCGAAAAGCTTTCCGGCGTGATCACTTGGATAGGTAAAGTTTCGGCTAAGGTCGATAGCCGTTTCACCTTTTCCCCGTCGATTTTGACTTCGGTTTCGCCACTACGGAAACGTCGCAAGCCGATTTTACTGTCACCACGGGGTAAATTTAAGGTCGCAAACAGGGTTAACTTGTCCTGTTCGTTATTGATCACCCGTTGGGATAAATGACTGCGAAACGAACGCCCCATCCCAAGAAAGTAAATAGCCTCGAGTATGCTGGTTTTGCCGCTGCCGTTTTGACCGTAAATCAGATTGATCCCTTCAGTCGGGCTCAGCTGCGCCAATTGAATATTGCGAAAAGAATCAATATTAAGACGGATAAGACTCATGCGTTACTCATCAAACCGCATCGACGGCTTAGGCCAATACTCAGAACAGTCATCATACCGCAATTCACATCCATCCGAGTAAATAAGGCAACAAAGGATAAAGGCTTGAAGACATATACGCCGCTAAAAAGCGGCGTATGGCACAAAGTAGGCAATGGAATACTATAAGCGCATCGGCATAACCACATACATGGAATCTTCTTCCAGGTGGTTTTCCAATAAGGCACTCGAGTTACCATCGATTAAGGTGATACGCACATCATCGGACTTAAGGTTGTTTAGCACATCCAATAAATAACTGACGTTAAAACCAATTTCGAGTGGCTGATTGTTGTAATCCACATCGATGATTTCTTCCGCTTCTTCCTGCTCTGGGTTATTGGCGGTGATTTTCAGTAATCCCGCTTCTAACTGAATGCGTACACCGCGAAACTTCTCATTCGATAAAATAGAAGCACGGGTTAAGGCTTGTTTGAAGTGGTTACGGCTGGCGATAACGATTTTATCACCGCCCTTAGGTAACACACGGCGATAATCGGGGAAACGACCATCGACTAATTTACTGGTAAAAACTGTGGTGCTGGTGGTCGCACGAATCGCATTATCACCAATGGCAATTGCGATATCTAAATCATCAGCTTCCAACAAGCGCGCCATTTCCATCACACCTTTACGGGGCACAATCACTTGTTTTTCAGGTAATTGCGCATCAATAGTTCTGTGACTTAGGGCTAAGCGGTGACCGTCGGTAGCAATGGCACGCAGCACATTACCTTCGGTTTCGAGCAATAAACCATTCAGATAGTAACGAACGTCTTGGTTCGCCATCGAAAACTGAGTCGCATCAATCAGTGACTTCAGCACGCCTTGCTTAAGGGTAAATTCGATTTCCGCCTGAAAGGCTTCCACATTAGGGTATTCTTCTGCAGGCAGGGTTGCCAGCGAGAAACGGCTACGGCCAGAGCGTAACAACCATTTGTTATCTTGTTGCTCGACCTTAAGCTCACTTTGCTCGGGTAAGGATTTAACTATGTCTAACAGCTTCTTAGCTGGAACTGTAGTACGACCTTCTTCGATATCACCATGAATGACCGCCTGGCCCACTAACTCAACTTCGAGGTCGGTACCTGTCATTTTGAGTGAGTGCCCACTAACTTCTACAAGGAGATTTGCCAAAATAGGCAAGTTATGGCGTCTTTCTACCGCACCACAAACCAATTGAAGCGGCTTTAATAGGGCATCCCTATCAATTGAAAATTTCATAGTGTCCAAATTCCTTGATTTTAAGAAGATAAGGTTCTAATCAAGTTAGCATAATCTTCTTTAATGTCGTGACTCTCTTCCCGTAGCTGAGCAATCTTACGACAGGCATGTAACACTGTGGTGTGATCTCGACCACCAAAGGCATCACCAATTTCCGGCAAGCTCTGGTTAGTTAATTCTTTGGATAACGCCATGGCCACTTGTCTAGGGCGCGCAACACTGCGCGAACGACGCTTAGACAACATATCAGCCATCTTTATTTTGTAGTATTCAGCTACGGTTTTCTGAATGTTGTCTATAGTGACTAATTTTTCCTGCAGTGCCAAGAGGTCACGCAGGGCTTCACGCACAAAATCAATTGTAATTGGGCGGCCAGTAAAGTTAGCGTTGGCGATAACGCGGTTTAACGCCCCTTCTAACTCGCGAACGTTCGAACGTAAGCGCTTAGCAATAAAGAAGGCAACTTCGTCGGGAAGATTGATACCGCTCTCCTGGGCTTTACGCATCAAAATCGCCACACGGGTTTCAAGCTCTGGCGGTTCAATCGCAACCGTTAAGCCCCAACCAAAGCGAGATTTTAATCTGTCCTCTACCCCGTCGATCTCTTTAGGATAACGATCCGATGTCAGGATGATCTGATGATTACCTTCAAGCAGCGCGTTAAAGGTATGGAAAAATTCTTCCTGCGATCTGTCTTTATTGGCGAAGAATTGAATATCGTCGATAAACAGGGCATCGACACTGCGGTAGTAACGTTTGAACTCTTCGATCGCATTGTTTTGTAGCGCTTTCACCATGTCTTGCACAAAACGCTCCGAGTGCATATACACAACTTTCGCATCGGGATTATTTTTGATGATGCCGTTACCGACTGCATGTAATAAGTGGGTCTTACCTAAACCCGTACCACCATAAAGGAACAGCGGGTTATAGGCACCACCCGGATTTTCAGCAACCTGCAGAGCGGCCGCTTTACCGAGTTGGTTAGACTTACCCTCAACGAAGTTGTCGAATTGGTAAGTGGGATTGATATTGCTGCGATGATTAGCGTTAGCAACAGGCTCAGTGGTATTAAATGAAGTCCCTACTGAAGCTTTAGTTTGGGGATTAGGCACACGCACAGCCGCAACTGGAGCTGGCTCAGGCTTTTTCGCTGACGGACGGCTACCGATATCGAAGCGTAACTTAGGTGCATCATTACCCATTTGCTCAGTAAAAAACTGATTAATGATATTGATGTACTTATCCCTAACCCAATCGAGCACGAAGCGGTTAGGCGCATAAAGCACCAAAGTATCTCCATCCATTTCGGCTTGTAACGGTCTGATCCACATACTGAACTGCTGAGCAGAAAGCTCGTCTTGCAGTCTTCCGATACATTGTTGCCAAAGTGAAACCGCCAC